>JBBRLG010000008.1:0-36347 GCA_038231495.1 Gemmatales bacterium
AGCGGCGTGCCGGTGAAACCGATGAAGATCGCCCCCTCCAGCCAGCGCTTCATCTGCTTGTTCATGTCGCCGCCCTGGGTGCGGTGGCACTCGTCCACGAACACGTAGAAGCGGCCCCGCACCGGCGGCGGCTCGCCCTTGAGGTCGGCCGCGTCGAACTTGTGGATCAGCGCGCACAGCAGCCGCGGCGTCGCCGAACCGAGCTTTTCGACGAACTCGGCTCGCGACGTGATCCGCGGCGGGGGCGAATCCGCGCCGATCGCGCCGGCGTTCTTCATCACCCCCTCGATCTGCTTGTCGAGTTCGTCGCGGTCGGTGATGACGAGGATGCGGCCGTCGGGGTCGTTTTCCAGCAGCCACTTGGCCAGCAGCACCATGAGGATGCTCTTGCCGCTGCCCTGCGTGTGCCAGATGACGCCGCCTTCGCGCTGGCGGGTGCGCTCCTGGGCCGCCTTCACGCCGAAATACTGGTGCGGCCGGGGCACCTTCTTCTGGCCGCCGTCGAAGAGGATGAAATTGCGGATCAGATCCAGCAGCCGGGCCTTCGCGCACAACTGCGCTAGCGGCCGGTCGAGCAGCGCCCCGGCGGCCGGGGGCGAACCGTCCGGGGCTTCGTCCTTCCATTCCACGAAAAACTTCTCCGGCGTTCCGGCGGTGCCGTAGCGAAGGCCCTGCGCGTCGCTGCCGGCCAGCACCAGTTGCACCGTGCTGAAGAAGCCCTTGTTGAAAATCTCCTCCTGGTTGGTGAAGAGTTGCCGCACGCCGTCGGCTACTTCCACGGAGCTGCGTTTGAGTTCGAGGACGACAATGGCGATGCCGTTCAGGTACAGCACGATGTCCGGCCGCCGCTGATAGCCGCCGCGCAGTGTCACCTCCTCGGCGAGTGCGAAATCGTTGTTCCGCGGATGTTCCCAATCCACGAGGTGTACCGTCTCGTGCGCCTGGCGGACCGCGACCTGCACCGGCACGCCGTAGCGCAGCAACTGGTACGTCCGCAGATTGGCCTGGTAGAGCGAAATGCCGGTGGCGTCGGCGGCGGTCTCCAGCTTTTGCAGGGCGGCAGAGATGTGGGCAGGCGAGTATCCGCGGGCCGCGAGGTTCGCCCGCAGCACTGCCGTTTCGATGGGGCGGTTGTTCTCGCGCCGGTTCCAGTCGCCCAGGTAGCGGTAGCCCAGGCCATCGGGCCGGGCCGGGTCGGTGAAAAGCGCGATGACCCGGTTCTGCGTGCGGCGTTCGGCGCGGGGTTGTTCAGGCACGGGTACACCCTGGTAACACAAGCCGGGTCTTGCCGGTGAGCAGTTCCTGCATCATGCCCGCTTTTATCTGCCGCGCCTTGGCTAGCTTCGCCTCCAGCGCGCCGATCTCCGCGTCCATGTCCGACAGGATCGCGGCAATGGTGGATTGCTCCGCTGGTGACGGCAGCAGTATGGCTATCTTTCTGAATGACGCGCCATCGACGCTTGGAAAGGTCGAGCCAGTAGCTGCTGCAAGAATCGCAGAAATCCCCGAGACAACTTGGTAACTGACAAATTCCGTTTTGTTGTCACCGTTCGCCCGGATGGCAGCGACACCTCGACCAATTGCATAGGTATCGTCAGCGTAATTTGTGCGGCCGGTCGAACTTCCCCGGACACAGATCAAGAGATCGCCTGGCCTGCAAAATCTTGCCGGCTCAGTTGTCCACTGAATCTTTATTGGATAACGATCGGTAAATTCAGTGGGACCATTGATGAGAGGGCTGCCAATTCCTTTTTGGTTATAAGAAGAGCCGGGCGGTGATTGTCCCATAATGACTTCACCGCATTCTCCCAACCGCTTCACCTCCCACTCACCGGTGAAGCCGGGGAGGCGCCTCTGGCCGGTGAGCAATTCCTGCATAGCGCCGTGTTTGATTTGCCGCTTTTTGGCGACGAGTTGCGCCAGTGCTTCGATGAGGGCATCCGCATCGCTCAACGCAGCCGCAATCGATTCCTGTTCTGTCTTCGTCGGCGGCAGCGGGATCGGATACGTCTTGAGCTTCTGGCCGTTAATGTTCGCTTGCCCGACCGCAACGCTTAAAACCTTGGCCCCGTGCTTGCGAGTAAACTCGGTATTAAGAATGTAGTTGAGGAATCGTGGGTCAAGAAGCTCAGGCACTAGATTGATGCGGATCAGATACCCCGCAAATATCGTAGGACGTTCGCCCTCATAGATCGAGGTCTTCCCGACCAGGTCGATGGTGTTCGTTCGGTTGAACAGTACATCTAGGGGTCGAAGCCTGTACTTGCGGATCTCGGCGATATCGTCGGTGTAAACGAGATCGCTCCAGTCGATTTTGCCGCCTTGTAAATTCCCCATCCGAAGAACAGGAACCGCGCCCTTCACGTCGGACTTTGCAGCCGATCCGTACTCCACAGAACGGACCAACTTGCCCAGTGGCCTTACGTCCCAATCCGTTGGGATCACGCCGACCTCGGTCTGCTTGTAGCCGGGCTTCACTTCCATGAGAAACCCATCCTCTCCAGGTGGCCGTTCACCTTCGCTTCCAGGTCGGCGACGCGATTGGTGAGCATCGGCAGCGGGATGTCGTAGCGGTCGGCCAGTTCCTTCACGCGCGCCGTCAGCGTCTGGCTGACGCGGTCCAGTTCGCCGTGGACCGCTGCGGCAATCGCCGTCAACCATTTGTCCTCAACCACCAGCGTCTTGACTTCAGCCTCCGTGAGCCTGGGATACTGGGCGTCGATCTTGGCATCGAGATCCTCCTGGGCGTCCTTGCGCCGGGTCTTGGCGTCCGACTGCTTCTCAAGCAGGCCCGCATACGCTTGGAGCGCCTTCCGTTCGTCGGCGAATGCCGAATCCTTGCCGATCTCCTTGAGGCGATCCTTCACGGCCTTCGCGTTGATCTTCTGCTTCTCCCCCTCGCCTTCGATGACCTCGGCCAGCAGCCCCTCCTCGCCGCTGTTCTCCTCGCGCATTTCGTCGAGTTGTTGCTCGAGCGCGGCCAGTTCGGCGTCGAGTGCTTCGATGGCCTGCCGCTCTTTCAGGAAGTACCGGGCCACGAGGAACGCGGCGGGCACGAGGTCCGACTTGAAGCGCCCGCCTGCCCTTCAGGTAATCGTGCTCCTCGGGCCAGACGAGCTTGTTGTCCTTGTTCTTGACCTTCAGGACCTCGCGCGGCTGGACCCCCTGCACCCAGCCGTCGGCCGCGATCTGGTAGCAGTCGTCTTGCATCGTCGCGGCCCAGTAGTTCATCAGGTGCTGGTAGATGTCGTAGGCGTCGATGAGCGGCCGGCCGTCGAAGTGCCGGAGCAACCCCTCCGAATGCTCGGCGATGACTTGCTTGGGATGGCAGCCGGGCTTGAGGTTTTTGAGCGACTTCACGCCGGCCGCACGCCAGGCGTCGAAGTGCGTATTACTGCCGGCGACGAACGCCTTGAATTCGGGGTGTTCGTAAATCGTGGTCTTGATGGCCGCCTTGTCCACGGCGAGGGCGACGTACCCGGCCCGGCTTTTTTTGAAGAGTGCTCTCTGCAGATTCGGGCAGACGGTCCAGTAGCGGGCGAGGGCCTCCACGTCGCGGAGCGGGATGCCGCCGCGGAGATGGCCGTCGATGTCCTGGACGTCTTCGGCTTCGGTGCCGTCGATGTAGCGCGGCAGGTTGAGGTTGAAGTCGTGCTTCTTGATTTCGTCGAAATCGACGAGGCGGGCGTAGCCCGGCGTGTCGAGCTGTTTGACGAACGTATCGACGATCTTGTGGATGTCCTGCTCGCGGAGGCGGTTCTTGTTGCCGTCCTTGATGAAGTGCTTGGAGGCGTCGATCAGGAAGACGCCCTTGCGCGTGGGGGCGTTTTCCTTGTCGAGCACCAGGATGCAGGCGGGAATGCCGGTGCCGTAGAACAGGTTCGCGGGCAGGCCGATGATGCCTTTGAGGTAGCCGGAGCGGACAAGTTGCGCCCGGATGACTGCCTCGGCGTTGCCGCGGAACAGCACGCCGTGCGGCAGGATGCAAGCCGCTTTGCCCTTGCCCTTCATGGAGCGCAGGATGTGCAGCAGGTAAGCATAGTCGCCCTGCTTGGCGGGCGGCTCGCCCCAGGCGAATCGTTGGAATTTGTCGTCCCGCGGCAGGAGGCCGGTGCCCCACGTTTTATCGGAGAAGGGGGGATTGGCGACGACGTAGTCGTAGGTGCGCAGCTGTTCGCCGTCCTTGAATTTGGGCGCGGCGAGGGTGTTGCCGGAGAGGATGCTCGCGGTCGGGAAGTCGTGCAGGATCATGTTCATGCGGGCAAGGCCGGCGGTGGTCACGTCCTTTTCCTGCCCTTCGAGCGTGATGTGCTTGCCCGCCTGGGCGGCGACCTTGAGGAGCAGCGAGCCGGACCCGCAGGTGGGATCGTAGGCGGTGGTGGACGCCTTGGCGTTGTGCGGCGCGATGCCAATCACCTGGGCGATGATCCGGCTGACTTCGGACGGGGTGTAGAACTGGCCCTTGCTCTTGCCGCTCTCGGTGGCGAAGTGCCGCATCAGGTACTCGTAGGCGTCGCCGAGGATGTCGTCGTGCTCGGCCCGGTTCTTCGAGAAGTCGAGATCCGGCTTCTGGAAGATGCCGACGAGGTTCGTGAGGCGATCCACCAGCGCCTGGCCTTCGCCGAGCTTGTTGGGGTCGTTGAAGTCGGGGAAGTCGCTGCGGGCGAGGCGGGCGTTGGCGTCGATGAGCGGCTGGATGATCTGGGTGTTGATCTTGTCGCCGATGTCGCTCGTGCCCTTGAGCGCGATCATGTCCTTGAAGCTCGCCCCCTTCGGAATGGTAACGGGCGGGGCGAAGTCGGTGGAGTCGGCGTACTTGTCCGAAATGTACTTGATGAACAGCATGAACAGGACGTAGTCCTTGTACTGGCTCGCGTCCATGCCGCCACGCAGCTCGTCGCACGATGCCCAAAGCGAGGAGTAAAGGTCGGATTTCTTGAGCGCCATGCGTCCGGCTGCCGATTCTTTGATCTCAACGGAGGGTTCAGAGTCCCCCTTGGCGACGAGGACCGCGTGGCGCATCGCCTCAGCGACTACGACCCCGGTCGATGCTCTGCTCGTGGGAATAGGTACAGGGAACGAGAATAGCACTGCCTTGTTCAACCTGCAAGGGTCGTCGTGTCATTTAGCGTAGTCCCAGCGCACAACCGCGGCGTCGTTGGGGCGGCCGTCCGGCATTCTACTGGCCGCGGGGCAATGTGGCACAAGCCCGACGCGCACGCGAGGGACGGTCCCTCGCGTGCGCGTCGGGCTTGTGTCAATCCAATCCGCGGGGAGTATCCCTTGTACGCAAAAACTGTCGCAGGCGTTGACGGCGGGGAAGCTGGTCATGCCAAATGATACTCGGCCGCCGAACCAGCGGTGCGGCCACGACTTCCAGCTTCTTCAAGCGACGGTCCAGTTGCTTCACGTCGGGTCTCCGGTGGGCCACCAGGCCGCGAACGCTGCCGGAAAGGGTTTTCGATAGAGCTTTGCGCCTCTGCCGGAAGACGGTGGTGGAGTGGCGAACGGGCATGGTTCCAACGCGGGTGGCAAAGGAAGTAGCCTGGGTTGCAGGACGTGGCGCGGCGGCGCCTCCGGGGAGGAATGATTTAAGTCTTTGCCCGGCCAGAAGTTCCACCTTGGGAAATTCGTTCGGAGGGGTGTGTGGGTGGGTGAATGAAACGAATTCCACTGGTTGCCGCGCGCGGGCCGCTTTGGAACCAGGTCCGCCAACCGTGGAGGATTGCAAGGTCTTTGGCGGACTCGCCTAGCTGCCAAAATGACATTTTTGTGCAAAGCCGGCCGCTGTGCAGGTGGATAAACCACGTGGCCAGCGGGCCGGTGTACTCCGTCGCGGCCTGCAGGATGGCGGTCAGCACGCGGTCCTGGTCGTCGCCCAGAAGCGGTTGGGCCTCGATGCATAGCCCCACCCACTGCTTGTAGACCTTGTGCCAGCGCTTTTGCCGCTGCCAATCCACCACCGGCGGGGGCGGCAAGGTTTGTTCCAGGCGCTTCACCCGGCGTGTCAATTTCAAGGTTGTACCTCCCGTGGCCGAGGCCGGCGGCGCGCTCAGCCCCACCACGCAACCCGTTGGTCAATGATGGCGCGCATCATCTGCACCGACGCCTCGACGGTGGGCAGCTTGCCGTCCCCTGGAACGATTCGCCCGAAAATCTCCGCCGTCTCTTCTGGAGTACAAATGATCGCGCGGGCGGCCCGTTCGGCCAGTTGGATGGTGCTGTAGCAAGGCAAGTCACGCAGCAATGTTTCCGAGTCGATGTGCAGGTCGCCCCACAGCAACCGCCAGGCGTCGGTCTCGACGCACAGTCGGTAAGCCAGGAGCTGGATCATGTCGCACAGGCGGTCCGGCCGCGCCCGGTCGTTCGCATCGACGGCGACCTCCTCCCATTCCGAGGCCAAGCCCTGAGCGTGCCAGAAGAGTACCGCCAGGTCGAGCTGGTTGATCGCGTGGAAGAGGGATAGGAAAAGCAGCCCTTCACCCAGGCCGTGGTAGTCGGGCAGCCCGACGTGGATACGCGGTGCCGACCGGGACAGACGGTCCGCCTCCGCCCGGTCGCCCCGATCCACGGCGGCGATGATGAGCGGCATCCGCTCCAAAGGAGTGAGCCGGTCGTACAACTTTGCCAGCGTGTTGATGTTCATCCCTACCGCTCCCCCTTACCTTCATGCGCTTTGCCCGTCCCACCAAGCCGCCCGTTTGCGGTACAACGTGTTCAGCGCACCGACCTGGCTCTCGACCGTGGGCGGCAGCGCCGTTTCCCGGCCGGAAAGCCGCAGGAAGACGGTGGCTGCTTCGCGGTCATACGCCAGGTCGTCGGCACGCTCGTGCGTCTGCCGGATGATCTCGTAACCGGGCATGCAGTCCACGAGCGCTTCGGGTTCCACCTGTAAATCGGCACAGAACTGCACCCACGCGGCGACGTGGGTCGTGAACTCGTAAGCGTGGTACCGCGCCCGGCCCTGCGATCGGGCCTCCCGGTCTTTGAGTTGCTCGGCCCGGGCGCTCCAGCCCCACAGGCCCCAGGCTTGCCAGAACCTCGCGGCCAGGTCGAGCAGTCCGGTGACGTGAAACGTGGCCACCTCCTGGAGCGCCGCGCCGAGCGGGAAGTAGTCGGGCAAACTCAGGCCGATGCGCGGTGCCGCCTTCATGAGGCGCTGCCGCTCGGCCGCGTCGTCGCGAAGGCCGGCGGCGATAATCAGGGGCAACCGCTCTCCCGGCTTGAGGCGGTCGAACAGTCTGGCCAGGGAGTTGGTGTTCACGATGTACTGCCCTCCGGTCGTTGCTTCAGGACCGTTTCCAACATCTCCACGCGGGAGGCTAGGTTGTTTGCCTCGATGGCCTTCAAGGCGACGGCGGCCAGGCGGCTCACCGCCCGCGCCTTCGCCGCCGTGCCGGTGAACGGGTCGGCACGCACCGCGGCGGTCATTTCTTCGAGCAAGCCCAATACGTCGCGGGGCGTGCGCAACTTCGCCGGCGTGTCGGCCCGGAGGACCACTTCCCCGCGGCAGACGACGGCCGTCTGCAGGCTTCCCAGGCGGTTGCTCAGTCTCATCGCGTCCCTCCCTTATCGACGCCCGCCGCCACCTCCTCCTCCAGCGCGGCAAGCCGTTCCTCGAGGTCGGCCACCTCGCGCAGCTTGACGCCGATCTCCAGGACCGACCGGGCGGCCCCAAGACGCACCGGCGGCGGTGACGTGCCCTTCAGCAACTCCAACAGCGTCTTGACCGCCTCGGTCGCCGCCGCCGTCAACGTCGCCGCCGTCCGCCGCACCATGTCCCCCTGCAGCTTCTGCACCTGGCGGCGGAATGCCGGGTCCTCCAGCCGCCGGCAGACCGTCCGGGCGGTCAGCTCGGACTGGCGGGCGGCCTGCTCCACCGTGGCCCCGCAGGCGAGGGCCAACAGCAGCTTCGTTTCGTTCTTCTTCCGCGCGTTGTCGGCCATGTGGGCGTCCTCCTCTGCTGACCCCCGGCAGTGCGTTCCGACGGCACCGTGGCGGGGTTGTTCCGGACTTCGTCACGTTTTGAGGGCGTTTCTGGCGTTACCGCATCGATTCGGGGGCCGCGGGCGGGTCTTTGGGGAACGGCACACCTGTCGCGGCGTGGACGGCGCGCTTGCCCGTAAACCGCTGCCAGCGGTCCACGATCGTGTCGGCGTACAGCGTGTCCAACTCCATCAGGAAGGCGTGCCGGCCCGTCTGCTCGGCGGCGATGAGGGTCGAGCCGCTGCCGCCGAACAGGTCCAGGACGTTTTCGCCGGGTTGCGACGAGTACTCGATGGCGCGAGCGGCAAGCTCCACCGGCTTCTGGGTCAAATGCTCCATGCTCTGCGGGTTGACCTTCTTAACCGCCCACAAGTCGGTGGCATTGTTCGGCCCGAAGTACTGGTGGGCGGCGCCTTCGCGCCAGCCGTAAAAACAGTTGTGCGTCACTAGGCCGTCGGCGATGTAGTGCTCGTGCCGGTCAACGCCGAGGGAGTGAACCACGCCCGAATAGTGTTGCACGTTGATCGCCCGCACGGGTTGCCATTGCGTTTGCTGGCCGACCGTCGGCACGGGCACCTCCATGACCCCTGGTAGCAGGTTGCAGGCACGCACCGGTATCGACTGCCGGGCGCCAAACTTGGCCCGCGTGTCGGCGCTCCGGACGAAAGGGTGGGACCGCCGTCGATGGTAGGCTGCCAGGGCCGCCTCGGCGGCTCGCTCCAGTCGATCCGCGTCGAGGCGCGCGTACAGCTCCTCGATGTGGCAGCGCTGGCGCCGCCGTGCCTGGGGTGACTCCTTCCAGCAGGTCTGCGGGATGCCGAACTGCACCGAGACCAGTTGCTCGTGTAGTCGCGCCTCGGCGTGGGAGTCGTGCAGGCTCAGAACCCAGCCCTCGTCGCCGTGCTCGCCGCACAGCCGGCCCTTGAGCCCGAAGCCCCAGGTGGTCCGCATCTTGGTGGCGCCGACACGCCACCACTGCCCGCGCCGCATCAGGTAGACGCACCACTTCCTCCCGTAGTCGGCGGTGAGGCGGACGGTCCACAAGTGGCCGTCGGTGGACCAGGACTGGCGCGAACCGACGGTCACGCCGTACAACGGCCCGGTGTAGGGACGGCGGGCGACGCGGGCTTCGAGACCGTCGCGGAGGCCGACGACGGCCGAGCTGTGAGCATAGAAACTAACGACGCGATCCCGGTCACGCAGCTCGCCCAGGCGACTCGTGCCACACGGCGTCAACACCTGCGTGTCGGCGGGCTGGCACCATTCATGGGCGCCCATGTAGTCCTTGCGGGTTAATACGGGATGCTGCTTGTCCCAAATGATGGCTTGCGAGAAGTACAGGCCGTTCGCTTTGAGGACGGGGGGTAGTTGGCGACGTTGGCGTAGCCGCCCCAGATGTAAAAGCCCCGGCCTGGTTGCAGCACGCGGGCGAGGTTCCCGAACCACGCCTGAAGCAGGCGCACGAACTCGTCGTCGGAGACGAAGTCGTTGGCCAGGGGGCGGTCCTTGGCCCGGAGCTTTTTCGTGGTGGCGCTGGCCTTTTCCGGGTGGCGCTCCACGTCGAGTTTCTGGTGGTGGGTCGTCCCCTGGAACGAGGACAAGCCCGCGGCGATGGCGTTGTTCGACCTGGGCTCGACCCGAACCCCGTACGGAGGATCGGTGTTGACCAAATGGATGGCCGCCCCGTCGAGCAGGCGATCAACGTCGTCGGTATTGCTGCTGTCGCCGCAGAGCAGGCGGTGGCGACCCAGGAGCCACAGGTCGCCGGGTTGGGTGATCGCCGCGTCGGGCGGCTCCGGCACGTCGTCGGGGTCGGTGAGCCCCTCGGTCGTCGGCGGGTCCAACAGCCGCGTCAACTCCTCGGCCGAAAAGCCGGTGAGGTCGAGGTCGAAGTCCATCTCCTGGAGCGCCGCCAGTTCCAGAGGCAGCTTGTCGTCGTCCCATTGGGATAGCGTGGCGGTCTGGTTGTCGGCGATGTGGTACGCCTTGGCCTGGGCCGGCGACAGCCCAACCGCGACGTGGACCGGGACTTCCGTCATCCCCAGCTTCAACGCGGCCTTGTAGCGCGTGTGGCCGACGATGATGACGCCCTCCTCGTCCACGACAATCGGCTGGCGGAAGCCGTAAGCCCGCAGTGAGGCGGCGACGGCGTCCATGGCGGCGTCGTTGATCCGCGGGTTGTTCTCGTACGGCCGGATCGACGCGATCGGGCGCTGTTCGACGAGCATGGTTTGGTCCTTCCGTCCGGGGAAAAGTGCCTCTATCCCTAATCAACCCGGTTTGCCCGCGAGATGACGAAGCCGCCGGGAAAATAATCCGGAAATTCTTCGCTTACGGGCCTTCAGGTGTGCCGGGCCGCGAGGTAAGTGTGTTGTCGTGCGGCGGGTGCCGCAGGCAGAAACACAGATCCAACAGGGAGTTACGACGATGGCGAGCAAGCAGAAAGCAGCGAAGACCTCGGGCGACGCGGAACTGCAAACGCTGAAGGTAGGCAGTTACATGCGGTACGTCGGCGACGGCGACCGGGTCGATGGCCGGATCACCTGGGCGAACGGCACGCACGTGAAGATCAAGTGGAACGACGGCGAGCAGGTCACCTGGAAGCGCGAGGAACTGGCCGCCAAGCCGATCAAGATCCTCGAGGCGGCCGGGGACGATGGCCAACCGGAACAACCGCAGGCCGTAGCCGAGCCGACGCATGAAACCACGGTGCCGACGGTGGCCGAGCAGCCCCCGATTGAGCAGGCCCCCGAAGCGTTGGCGGTGCCGGCCGAACAGCCTGCAACCCTGGAGTCACGCCGACCGAACAGACACCAACGCCGGAAGTTGGGCCGACCGACCTGCACGCGGTCGAACAAACAACGACAGCACCGGCCGAGACGCCCGTGCCAACCCCGGCCAAGAAGCCGAGGACGCGAAAGACGGCCGAAGGTACCGGCGCAGGGCCGGAGAAGAAACTGAGCTGCCTCGACGCCGCCGCCAAGGTGATGGTCGAGGCCGGCCTACCGATGAGCTGCAAGGAGATAATCGAAACGATGGCGGCAAAGGCGTACTGGACCTCGCCCGGCGGCAAGACCCCGGAGGCCACGCTCTACTCCGCCATCCTGCGTGAGATCACCGTCAAGGGCCCGGAGGCCCGCTTCGTGAAAACGGAACGCGGCAAGTTCGCACGCAAGGCATAGGCCGGCAGCGACAACAACGACCCGCACCGAGGCCCCTCCGGGGGCCTCCTGTATTTCCACCACACGACACGAACACGAAAGGTATTCGATCATGGCTTCCTTCCAGAAACCTCACTCACTCAAGGCCGCGCTGAAGATGGCTCTCTACGGGCCGGCAGGCAGTGGCAAAACGTTTTCGTCCTTGTTGATTGCCGAGGGCTTGGCCAACCACACGGCCAAGCGCATCGCCTACGTCGACACGGAATGCGGCACCGCCTTCTACTCCCAGGACGTTCCCCAGCGGGCCGTCCACCCGGAGGCGTTCGACTTCCAGGTGCTGCACACCCGGTCGATCACCGAAGTGCTGGCCGCCGTGAAGGGGCTGGACCTCGACGCTTACGGGGTGCTGGTCGTCGATTCCATCAGCCACCTTTGGAACTCGTGCAAGAATGCTTACGCCGGCCGCATGACGCGGGCCGGGACAGTCCCGTTGCCCGCGTGGGCGACGATCAAAAAGCCCTACAAGGAGTTGATGAATCTGTTGCTCTCGATGCCGGTCCACGTCTTGATCTGCGGTCGCCAGGGCAACGACTTCGCCGAAGACCAGGAAAGCGGGGAGCTGAAGAACCTGGGCTACAAGATGCGGGCCGAGGGCGAGACGGCCTACGAGCCCGACGTGCTGCTCCGGCTTGAGTCGCACAAGCCGAACCGCAAGCAGCCGACGGTCGTGATGGCGCACGTTGAAAAGGACCGGACCGGCGTGCTGTCGGGGCAGTCGATCGCCTGGCCGACGTTTGACACCGTCGCGCGGCCGCTGCTGGGCCTTCTGGGTTCGACGCAGGCCGCAGTGCCTTCCGACGATGAGGTGGGAAGGCAGGACGCGGAGCCATTGGCCCGTCAAGAGAACGATCGCGTGGAGCGCTCGGCCGAACTGGCGGCGCAGTATACCGCCCGGTTCGCCCAGGCCGACGGCGTCGGCGAGTTGGAGCGAGTCGGCAAGGAGCTGACGGCGAAGGTGAAGGCCCAACTGGAAGGCAAGGACCTGGCGCGGGTGCGGAAGGCGTACGCCACCCGGCTCGGGCAACTCAAGGCGGAGGAGGTGACGGAACATGCGGCGAACGGACGGACCGAAACCAATGGCGAGCCCGCTACGCGCACGAGTGTGTAAAGCCTTTCCTTCCCCCATCGGCCCACGAGGCCCCACGCGGGGCCTCGCGTCGTTGGTCGGTGTACGGGCCAACGCACCACTCTCGGACGCGACGTTGGCCGGCGTGGGGAAAGCGTTGCGTATTCCTCCGCAACCTCCCTACCTCGGTGGGAAAGGGATTTCTGAGCGGATAAACGCGCCTCACCGGCAAAGTATTACTCCATAGACCATCCGCATTATCATCTATACCCCATTTTCGTCGTTTTGGCCCTCTTTTCGGCATTCGGAAACCCGCAAAACCCGCTATACCCGCAGGGGATTCCGCCTCCCAACTTATTGCCGCCGTTTGTCTTACGCCATTTGCGGGTTTTGTGGGTTTCGTTTCCGGCTACCTTCACTGGCGGGAAACTATTTGCACTTCGCCTCGCGCGTGCGCGCACGCGCGTAAGCGGGAATCGAAACCCGCGAAACCCGCAAACGACGTAAGGGCTTTAACATCAATAAGTTTCCTTGCGGGCTTCGCTGCGGGTATCGCAGGTTTTGCGGATTTACCCCCGCCCGGGATTCGGCCTCGGTCTGCGGCCAAAACTGATAAACGTTCTGTTTGCGGTGCCGGTCGTAGGTAACCCCGACTTGGAAGACGCTGCGGAACTCGCGCTCCGCGTTCTTGAGCCGCTGGCTAAGCGACTTCGCACTCTTGTACGCGAACTCCACCTTGCCCTGCTTGGCCAGCGCGACCAGCTCGTGGTGCAGCGTGCCGGCGTCGATCTCCCTTCCTTGGTTCTCCCGCACCACCAGCCACAGCACCAGCAGTTCCAGCAGCGAATCGCCTTCCAGCGTAAAGGCGACCTGCTCCTCCGCCAGGCGGCTGAGGAGCGCCTCCACTTCTTCGCGGTGGCCCTTGGCGTCCCCCACCCGCAAACAGAACGTGGCGAAGTCGGCCATTCGGAAACTCGTCTTGTACAACCGCGTCGCGGTCGCCTCCAGGGCGCCGATCACCTCCTGCAGCCGGCGCAGCACCGCCGACATGATGCGGTCCCGGTCCTTGAGCACCGCCGACAGCAACTCTCCTTCGGAGACGAACTCGCCCTCCCCGAACCGGCGCACTTGCAGTATCAGCATGCGGTCGGCGACGTCATCGCGGCGGAAGTACGGCGTCCGCGACGTGATACCCAGGAAGCAGTCGATGGGGAAGTCCGCCAGCGTGTTCATCGTGAACAGCACGCGCTTGGAAATCGTGCCGCCCGTCGCACAGATGGCCAGGCGGTCCGGCAGCCAGCGCATGTAGCTGTCGGCGTTGTCGAAGGCCGCGAAGTGGCTGTTGGTCGTGACCGCGTCGAAGGCGTCCTCCCTGTCCGGCAGGTTCTTCACCTCGAACCGCGAGCCGAAGAGGAGCACCCCCACCTTCCGCAGCGTGTGACTCTTGCCGGACCCCTTGGGGCCGATGAACGCCAACAGGGGCCGGGTCGGCAGCAGCGACCCGAAAAAGGTGGACAGGAGCCAGAAGTCAAAAACGGCCTGCTGGTCGACGACCGACACCCTGCCGTCCGAGTCGAAGTTGATCTGCGCGGCGATCGCTTCGTGGACCAGGCCGGCGGGCACCTGGTCCTCAAGTAGTCGGTAAGGCTCGTTCTTGCGGTCGTGCAGGAACAGCACACCGTCCGTGCCGTTGTCGAGCAACTCGATGCCCGCCGCCGTGACTCGGTACACGCCGCTGGCGTGGTTGAAGACGTAGAGGGCGAAAGCCTTCTTGTCGAACCAGGCGAAGCGGCGCACGCACGTCGGGGTGCCGTTTCTCAGACTCTCAACGTGCAGATGCTCGGCGACATACTCGAACACCTTCTCGGAGGCGTTCAGCCCGTACAGCGCCAGCAGGCAGGACAACTCCTTGTCGTTGTCGTCCAGGGCGATGAGCTTCTTGTCGTCGTCGAAGAAGAAGTACCCGCAGCGGTGCTCGCGGTAAAACCGCCCCCGAGTCTTGAGGTCGTGGAGTAAGATTTGCGCCACCTGGGCATGGATCTCGAATTCGCGGCGCAGGTCTTCCTTGTCGCGCTTCTGCCGCGTCTCGAAGATCTGGTTCGCCAGCGCCTCGAACGGCCGGCAGACGCGGCGGCGGGCGGCGAGCAGGCCCCGGAGGGCTTCCCATGCCTTGCCGTACTCCTTACCGAAGGCGCGGATGAACTCGTCGACGTCCTGGCCGGGGGCGGGCGGCGTAACCAACTCCAACGTGAACTGCTCCGCCAGGCGCTCCACCATCGCGGCTCCGGCGTCGTCGTGGTCGCGGAGGACGACGGGCAGATCCACGGCCCCCGGTGTGGCCAGGAGGGCGCGGACGGTCTCAACATCCACGGTAGTGGCCGAGCCGACGGCGCCGATCCAGTTGGCGTACGCGCCGCCCCCATTTGATCCCGGCGGCCGGTCCGCCGTCCGCAACGCGAGGCTGTGGATTTGCAGCAGGTTAAACTCGCCCTCCACCAGGACGAGCCGGTTCTGTTCCTGCTTGGCCGCGCCCACGTAGGGCCGGAAGAGCCCGTGGCCGAAGAGCCCTGTGGAGCTGGCTTCCTTGGCGCCCCGGAACGGGTTGAAGCTCTGGAACCGTTTTTCGTAAGGCTTGCGGAAGCGGATGGACCGCACCCGGTGCTGCCGGTCGGTGTGGAAGAAGGCGAGCCAATTCGGGGCCTCCGCGAACCGCTCTCGCAACGCCTCCCTCTGCTCCTGAAGCCAGCCGGCAGCGCCGGTGAGTTTCACCAATTCTTGTTCCCACTGCTTCTCCGCCTCGGTCTTGTCCTTCGCGGCGGGGCGGGCCTTTTGCCGGCCGGCCTGGTGCTCCGCCTCCCGCGCCTGCATTTCCGCCAGCCGGCGCTTAAGGGACTCATCGATCTTGGCGGCCAGTTCCTGGCGCCGCGCCTCGACGGCGTCCAGGGCGGGCTGAAAGGCGGCGTTGACGTCGTAGCCGGGCGGCACGGCCCCCAGTTCGCCGAGGTCCCGAACGACGTCGGGGTGGATGTTGCGCTCCTTGAAGACGTACTCCCAGGCGTGGCCGTGGCCCGGAATCTTCTGGGCCAGCAGGTGTTGGTGACAGTCCTCCTTGACCTTGTCCAGGACCTGGTACAAGGAGCCGCCGTAGCTGGGCACCAGGTGGCCTTCCGTGACCGCCTTGCCGCAGCGCGGGTGGAAGCACTTGCCGACGGAGTCGTCGCGGCGGACGGAGAAGGTGTCGTGGCGGCAGAAGGGGCAAGTCCCCTTGCCCCCCGGCGGGATGCGGACGCCGTGCTGCTGCTCAAGGTGGGCGGAAACGCCTGCCGTCACGGTTGGACCTCCTCTGCTCCGAGCCAATCTTGCCGATCCCGTCGGGGATCTGAGGTTCGTGCCCCGACGGGACGGACCTGCGGGGAATAGTCGCTCTAGGCACCGGCGGCTGCCGGCTCAGTTTCGCGAAGGCTCGCGGTGTCGACGCGCTCGACCCGGAACGCGCGTTCGCCGAACTCGCGCCGCAAGAAACCAACAAACAACCGGTTCACGTCGCGGCCGGCGTCGGTGCCGGCATCAATCACGCACGCCCGTTGCTCCCGGTCGAAATGATGCCCAACGTCCAGCCGGACCTGCGCCTCGCCGTGCAGCGCCTCGGCCGCCAGGAGCGCAAGCACGAGCGTGTCCTCGATCTCGTCGAGTACCAGCTGCTCGTCGAAACGGTAGCGGTAGAGTCCCTTGTTCATGGCAATCCTCCGTTCAGGAAAATCATTCCCTCTATCTGTAAATCAACCCGGTTTGCGCGCGACATGACGACGGGGCTACAAATATTCCCCAAGATTTTCGCGCTCGAAGACCTCCCGCAGCCGCTGCCGCCGCGACTGGAGTGTCGAGCGTGCCACGCCCGTGTCCCGGGCGACCGCGCTCTCCGAGTCGTGCATCAGCCTCTCGGCCAGGTCGCGCAGGTCTGCCGGGAGGCGGTCCAGGATGACCGCCACGTCCGCCCGCAAGTCCGCCACCTCGGCGGCGCTCCGTTGGCTGGCACCGGTGCGGGCCTCCAGGTCCTCACGCCGCAGGGCGTTCGCCAGGGGCGTCGTGCCTTCGGGCGTCGGCACCGCCGTGCTCAACGACGCGGTGCCGCGGTCGTCCCGCTTGGCGGCGTGGCACTCCCGGTGCAGGTTGGCAGCAACTTGGTTGAGCACCTGGGTTACAAAGCCCAGGGCGTGTTTACGGTCTTGGTCGAGGCCGGCAAACCGTTCGAGGTGGCCCGCGAAAAGTGCCTGGGCCACGTCCTTCTCGTCCTCGACCCGCAGGCCGGCCCGCAGACGATATTTGTGGGCCTTATAGCGGACGAGGGCTTGCACGGCGGGGTCGTGGGCGATGGTGCGCTTCGCGTCGTCAGGCACGGGGGTGCTCCTTCGGCCGCGAAGGAGCGGGGACGGGGCACGACGACAGGGGGGTGGGAAAGCGAGCCGGCGCGGACGGCGGCGACGCGAGGAACGCCTCTCGGCGTTGCCCACAGTCGCCTCCGCTGCGCGGCCGGCTCGGTGTCGGGTAACGGATTTGGAACTACGCGGTTGTCGGAAGAGGCGCGCCGTCAGGCGGGCGGCCCGGCGACGAGGAGGCGGAAGGGCAGCCCGTGCTTAATTTCCAGCACTTCGACCGTGCCTTCGCCCAGTTCGTCCAGGTGCGCGAACAGCTCGGTCAAATGATTTTTGAGCAGGAAGTCCTCGCGACGAGATTCGGGCCGCGGCCCGTTGTCGCCGCCGATTTTGATTTCCCGCACGATGCGGGGTAGCGGGTCCAGGACAGGCTCGCCGCCGCGGACGTGGAGGTTTTCAAGCCGGCCGAAGTTGACCCATTGCATGACCTCGACCAGCCTGCGGCGGGCCGGCGACAAGGACGACTTGGTGACGTTGATTGACATGGAAGCAAGCTCCCGCGCCATCGGCGCGCAAAAACACCCCGAAGACTTGGCCCGGCGACAGGCTGTTCTCGGGGTGTTGGTCCCGCCCTTACGGCGGTTGGCTATTCGGCTCGCCGGGCCTTGCCTTCTACCCGGGAAGCGCAACATCCGGCGTTGCGCGCGCAACTCTTAAAGTTGCGCGCCGGATAAGGGGTCGGTGTCCCAGATGACGGGAGGTCGCGGGTCGTAGCAGGGGTTGTTGCCGCAGCGCAGGTTCGCGGACTTCGGCAACAGGTGGTCGGCCAATTTCGCGTCGTACTCCGCGATGTCGCGGAGCGCCCGGCGGACGGCCATATAAACAGCACTCCGCAGTTGCTTGGAGGGGTCACGCTGTTGTAGCGTCAACCCTTGGAAGGAAGCACTTTTCCTCAGCTCTTCAAGCACCTCCGACTTTTCGTGCCTCCAGACATCGGCGAGGACCGTGTCGTTGTCGCGCTCGGCCTCGCCGATTGCCGCGTCCAACTCACGGAGCCGGGCACGCAAGATTATCAGCCCCTGGCGGTCCAGGTTGACGTCGGCGGGCGCCAGAGCAAAGCGGTCCGGATCCTTGGCGACAGACTGCGCCAGTTCCGCGAGGGCCATGGGCCGCCCGGCGCGTTGAAGCAGCACATGGAGGTAGGCAGCGCCCAGGCTCGGCAGGAGAATAAATGGGGTGCGACCATCGAACCGCAGTTGCCAGGCCGCTCCGGCGCGCCGAAAACAGCTTGCGGCGGACGAAGGCGCGGGCCGTGCCGGGGGTTCGGCTTCCAGGCCAACCCCGCTGTCGTCGGTGGCCATGCGGACCAGGCAGTGCGGCGGCAGTGTCCGGTCCAGGAACCCAATTGCGTAATCGCGCAGCGCCTGCAACACGACCTCACGCACCTCCTGCCCGTGGCGTCGGTATAGATCGTAGACCCGTTGACCGGCCACGGCGTTGGGGGCACTTAAAAAGGGCAGAGCGCGGGCGACCTCGCCGAAGCGGGCAAAGAATCGGCTCGACGTCATCCGCCCCACCTGGCGTGCGGTTTCCGTATACACCGCCAACATCGTCCGCGGCTTTCCTTCGGGCACCTCGCCGGCGACCACGTCCACCCGGTAGGCCGCCAAAGGATCGTGGTCGGCCGCACGGGCCGCCAGGACCGCGAACCGTCGGTCGATGCACTGCGAACACACCCCGCAATGCGGCCGCTCGAAACTGGCCGCGCGCGGCAGCGCGCAGCTCCAGGTTAGCCCAATCAGGTCCGCACAGCCGTTACCAGTCAAGACCCGAATTACATCCGCCTTGGTCTTATCCTGGTAAGGGTTGACCACCGCAAACGGCTTACCCCGGATCAGGCCGAACAAGCCTCCAAAAGCTTGTAGGGCCCGCGGGTGCGTGGTACGGGAGGCTCGACTGCCGACGACCTGCCCTGACAGCGGCAGGTTCAAACTGGTGACGCCGTTCTCGAAAAACGCGATGCGGTTCAGGCCGAGCATGGCGGCGATGGTTGCCGCCAGCGATGCGTACAGAAACGACCGCGCCCGCTGGTTGGAGTCCTTGGTCAACCCGCGTGCCTTGTTGATGCGCACGGCGAGGTGGACTGGCCGCGTCTTCGGTGCCCGTCGCCCCAACTCGTCGACGAGTTTTCGGTGCGGCCGCGGTTGTTATGCAAGCGGGCATCGACCGCGGCGCTGAAGGCGGATGTTAGGTCCAGGACGCCAGGTTCGTTGGGCACCGCGAGGCCGCAATCGAGCAGGGAGCGCTCGAAATCCGTGGCGCGGGCGGTAAATGGCAACTGGCAGAGGAGCCAGACGGTTTCGACGAGGCCGGCGGCGCGGGCGGCCTTGCGGAGGTCGATTTCGGCGGCGAGGATGGTGGCGTGGGCGACCTGGTCGGCCGACGCTCCGTTCTGGATAAGGGCGACGACCTCCAGCCAGGATCGTGTTCGGGGCAGTTTGCCGAGGCGCTGATGGCCCATGCGGGGACTCCGGAAGCCAAACAAGGGGTGGGAAGAATAGTGTACTAAAATATACTTGCAATTCCCGATCCTTGTCTAGCACGGTAGCCTTCCGCCCGTCGATATTGCGCTGCGGCCTGTCAACTTGGGCCGCGTAACCGGAGGTTTTCCCACTGGCGCCGCTGTTCCCGCCAGTCCAGAGTTCCGGCGATCGGTTGCAGCTGGGCCAGGATGACGTGGTCCCGCTTGCGTTCTGTGCGCGGCAGGAACAGCAGCTGTTCCTGGAAGTCCGAGGCGAGGTGCAAGAGGTTCATCACCTGGGTTACCCGCGCCGGCGTTACGTGGCCCAATCGGGCCAGTTCCACCTGGCTGGCCACCGCCCCGGTTCGCAGCAACTCGTCGAACCTCAGCTGGGCCATCAGCTTCGCCACCCGCTGCACCCGTCCCTTGGGCGGCGGCGCAGCTGCGGGGCCTTCGCGGGCCTGCTTGCCCCGGCCAGGCCCCTCGTTTGTGAAGCGCAGCTCGCGTTCGATCGTCCAAGATGTCGTCGTCATGCCGTCTCCTCCCGAGTTTGCAGGGCCAGCTCGTCCGCCAGCGCCTGGACCCCCGTCGGGTGGAACGCGATGGCTACCGTCCCTTTGCCACCGTCGTAGTCCACCTGCCGCACCAGCAGGTCTACGACCCGAGCCTGCTCCTGCGGCGCCAGCGCCCGCCATACCGGGTCGAACGCCGCCAGCGCCTCGCGGGCCGCGTCCTCGTCGAGACGCCGCACGCGGATCACCTGGATTTGGTCGCGGGCGCGCGCCGCCTGCCGCTCGGCGGCCTGGATGCGGTCCTGTAGGTCCGCAAGCCGCGCCAGCAGGTCGGGGTCGGTCGCCCCCGCGCCCACTGGCACCGCCACGTTCCGCAGTTCCGTGTGCCACCGCGCCAGGTCGCGTTCCAGCTGGCGCCGTTCGGCCTCCAGTTCGTCCAGGCGGGCCTCGTCCTTCTCCCGTGCCTCGGCCACCGCCTGGGCGAACAGGTCGGGGTCGCGGCCGACACAGCGGATCTGCTCAACGACGAAGGCTTCGACCTGTGCGGCCGGGATCGATTTGGATGGGCACTGGTCCCAGCCGCGCTTTTGGGCGTGGGTGCAAACGTAATAGCGGTACTTGCGGTTACCCTTGCTGGTGTGGCTGGGCGTCATGTGACAGTCGCAGGCGGCGCAGCGCAACAGCCCCTTGAGCAGGAAGCCCTGTGTGTTCCGCCCCGGCCCGCCGCCGCTGCGGCCGTTGCGCTGCAGGAGCGCCTGCACCTTCTGCCACGTCGCCGGGTCCACCAGCGCCGGGTGCTCGCCGTCGTGTGTTTCATTCTTGTACCGGACCCGGCCCGCGTACACGACGTTAGTCAGCATGCGGTGCAGGGCGGTCTTGGAGATCGGGCTGCCGCCGCACTCGTGGCCCGCCCTGGCCCTCCAGCGCTTGTTCGTCCAGCCGCGCCGCTCCAGTTCGCGTAACACCGGGAGCAACGCCTCGTGCTCCAGGTACAGATGGAAGATGGCCCGCACCCGGACGGCCTCGTCCTCGTTGACGACCAACTTTGTGCAAACCGCGTCCAGGTCATAGCCCAGGATCGGCGGCCCGCCCGACCACTTGCCCCGGCGCCGCGTCGCCGCGATCTTATCCCGGGTCCGCTCCGAGATGATCTCGCGCTCGAACTGCGCGAAGGACAGCAGCACGTTCAGGACCAGCCGGCCCATCGAACTGGCGGTGTTGAACTGTTGCGTGACCGAGACGAACGACACCTTGTGCCGGTCGAACGTCTCCATCATCTTGGCGAAGTCCAAAAGCGACCGACTCAGCCGGTCCACCATGTAAACCACGACGCAGTCTACCTTGCCCGCCTCGATGTCGGCCATGAGGCGTTTGACCGCCGGCCGGTCCATGTTGCCGCCGCTGTAGGCCCCGTCGTCGTAGCGGTTGGGCAGACACGTCCAGCCCTCGTGTTGTTGGCTGCGGACGTACGCTTCAGCCGACTCGCGCTGGGCGTCCAGCGAATTGAACTCCTGCTCCAACCCGTCCTCGGTGCTTTTTCTCGTGTAAACCGCGCAGCGGACGACCGACAGTGTTCGCGGGGGTGGATTGCCCTGTGCGCTCCTCATGACTCGTCTTCTTGTTTGCCGATGCGGAAAAAGAAGTAGCCGTTGCAGTGCGACCCGGTGACCGCCTTGGCGGTGGCGCTGAGTGACTTGTAAACCCGACCCTGGTACTCGAAGCCCTGCGCCAGCACCTGGACCTGGACCACAGCGCCCTTGTACTCGCGGGTCAGGATGGTGCCGGCCGGCGGCAAGCGGGAATCGGAGCGGAACGGCAGCACCGCCGTAACGTCGGTACCGCCGTCCGCCGTGGGCGTCGGACGGGAGCGGGGCGGAAGGACGCGCAGGTCGGCGTCGTTGGCCAGCCCGGTGGCATGCTTCTTGGCGCGTTCGGACAGGCCGCCTTCGGCCAGGGACTGGACGCGCCAGGCGACGCGGCGCAATAGCCAGACCCGGTTCTTGGAGCGGGACTCCTCGCCGAAAAGCTCGGCGTGGCGGATTTGCAGTTGCTTGGCCGTCATCCGCTGCAGTTCGGCGAGTTGTTGGGCCATCGTTTGCTCCACGGTCGTCTCCTTTCTCGTTGCCTCGGTTGCGTTAACCCGTGGTGACACTCAGCCTCGTTTCGGCCGGAACCTCAAGGCAATTCGGGCGGAATTTCAGAGAGTTTTTCGGTCGGCTGTGCGGGCGGCGGGCCGGACGATAGGGCGTCGCGGTCGTGAAGGCGGACCAGGCCGGTGGCGAGCAGGCGGGCCACCGCACGGGTGCGTTCTTCAGGGGTGAGGGGGATTTCGGCAACGGGGGGTCGCATGGGACGGATCTCCGGGGAGACGCCCACAGCGACCTCCGCACTGCGGCGGGTCGGCTGTCTGGCCAAAAGGCGGGCCACCGCACGCCGCGGCCGGCCCTCTACCCCTAATAAACACGGAAGGAGTTCGAGATGACGAACGGGGTCCACTCGTAACCGGTTCATTAACTCGATTGGCGCTCTCGCGCGGAGAGCGCGAGAGTATTTCGGGTGAGACGTTCGGGGTCCACCCGTAACCCGACGGGTTACAAGTGGACCCCGAATGATCTCGCGCGAAACGGAGATAGGGGACGCGGCGGTGGAAGGCATGAAATGCCTAGAAAAATAGGGCAAAACGCAAAAAGCCGGGAGACATGCCTCCCGGCTTTTTGCGTTAACCCCTCGGGGGAGTTATTTCGATCCGGATCGCAAGGCTCCCCGAGTAGGACACTCCTCGAACTCAACTCCAGAGAGACGCGCGCTCTCTTATTCAGCAACGTATTATTATTGTTTGGTTTACGTCAATTCGGCTAATTGCTGCTGGGATGGTTCGAGTCCCACTAGGGGTCCGAGTAGGACGCCCCGCGCTCTCTGTTTGTGTTAACTCGTGGGGCAAAAGTTCGCGGGCCAAAACTTTTGTACCCAGGAGTTAACACAAACAGAGAGCGCGCGAGCGCCGCCGACTAACCGCAAATACTCCTGTGTGACCGCAGGAAGCTGCTTGGGGGCGGGGGCGAATCGCGTCTCCTTGTCCCATTCCTGCAAAGCTCCACCCCTACCCACCATCACGGCTTGGGCTCAAGAAGCGTCTCATTTACATCCAACAGGTTCACCTGCGGCCGTGGCATCGGTGCCTTCCCCTTGTTTTCCACTGGCCGTCACCCTCAACTGGCCGCTGGCGGCTTCTTCTTGCGCCATATCACGTCGTGGATCCCGTCCCATAGCCCCCGCCGTGCAACGAGACAGTCCACCGCCGCCTGCTCCGCGACTTGCCAGCGAGACTCGTCGGAACCGCACACGGTCAGGAGCAGCTGGAATGCCATCGGGCCATGCTCATCCTCGTCCAGGCCGATGTGCCGGTTCAGGTAATACCTAAAAGCCTCCAACCCCCCGCCCGCTTCCACATTCAACTCGTCCACGATGCGCTGAAAAATGGCGGGTAACAAGTGTTCCCGACCGAACGTGAATGCCGAGGCGATTGCGCTAAGGTTGCCGCCGTCGATGACCGTAAACGTCTGCCGGGCGAAACGGCGTGCGCATTCGGGGACTGTAGGCGAGTCGAGGGCGGCATAGACGGGCTTGCCGTGGCGAATTTCGTGCAGGAGGCCGTCAACGGAAGCAGTACAGGCGCCGCATAGGGTCATTGCGCGGTGGTAGAACTCGAAATGGCT
This sequence comes from Gemmatales bacterium, assembly GCA_038231495.1. GTDB lineage: Bacteria > Planctomycetota > Planctomycetia > Gemmatales > Gemmataceae > JBBRLG01. The sequence continues at coordinate 23,396 of JBBRLG010000008.1, forward strand.
GACAAATCCGCCCTGCGGGTCTTGGTCGCTCTCTTCGGCCAGAACAATCTCGTTGATAAGCCGACTGCTGGTCGGGTCGGCCACGGGCAGCCACGGGATTTCGACGCAACAAAGCCGCCGTTGTAGGGCCTTGAGCAAGGACATGAAATCCCACACCGCGAAGGCGTGATGTTCCATGAACAAACGCAACGGCTCCAGGCGGTCGATTTCCTGGTAAACGGGGTGGTTGAGCAGTGCGTCCCTCAGGGGCCGGAGACGTTCGTGAATTTGTTGAACTCGCTGGAACCCGTTCATTTTGCCACTTTTATTTTGAACGCGAACTCGTTTTTCACTTTGTTGGAGGAGGCTGTGACCTTGACCTCCGCCTCGCCGTCCGGGGCGGTCGACGCGGCCGACACCTCGAGGTAGAGTTGGGTCTTGTCGGCCGGGACGGTCACTTCCTTGACGATGACGCCTTCCGGTACGCCACTGAATTCGAGCTTGACCGGCCCTTCGACGCCTTCACGCAGCACCTTGACCGGGAAGAGCTTTCCGGCCCCGGGCATCAGCTTGAGGACTTCCGGCATGGAAAGGGTGATCTTTCCGGCCTTCGTAACGGCCTTATCCACCGCCTTGACCGTTACCTTGACGACGGCCTCCGCCTTCACGGAGCCGGAACTTGCCGAAACTTTGATGTCGGTCGTCCCCGGTTCACTCGTACTCGCCATGCTAATCTCGACGTTGGCCTCGCTTTTGTCAGCCGGGATCGTCAGGTTGGGTAGTCGGTTCGTCAAACCCTGGAACGACAACTCGATAGGGCCTTCGACGTTCTCGCGAATGATCTTGATCGTCACCGGGGCCGTTCCACCTGCCAGGACTTCCACGGTAGGGGGCACGTCAAGCTTCAACTTTGCCGGCTTGTCGATGACGATGGGGGCCGGAGAAATAGCGATCTTTACCGTGCCCTCGGCTTTTCCGTCGCCACCCTTGGCGAGAACTTTTACCTCCAGGTCTTTTTTTGCGTCCTTGGCGATCGCGAGTGAAAAAGTGCCGGTGTCCTTTCCAGCCGGGATGACCAGTTCGGCCGGCTTGCCGATGTCCGGCACACCCTCGAAGGTGACGGTAATGGGGCCTTCAACGTTTTCGCGGGTAACCTTCACGGCGATAGTGACGGGCTTGCCTGCTTCCCCGTCCAGGCGGGCGGGCACGTCAAGGCTCAAGATCGCCCGCTTCGGCGCATCGGGCTTCTCCACAACTAACTTCAATTCGACCCGGTTGGTTACGTCGCCCGAAGTTGCCACGATTTGTATTTTCGCATCGCCGGGAGCGGTACTCTTCGATGCGGCTACCGTCGCCTCCCCCGCCGTTTTCCCGGCCGGAAGAGTAACCGGCTGGACCGTGACGCCGTCCGGCAAGTTTGCAAACCGGATGCTGACGGGACCGTCAATGTTCTTCAGTTGCAGATTCAACGGCACACGCACTTCCGCGCCGGGCCGGACGCGCACCACCGAGTCCGGGGCCAGCTTGATGGTCAGAATCGATGTGGGCTTTTCGACCAACAACTTCAGCACGCTTCTTTCCAGAACTTTGCCCGCACAGGCCTCAACACGGACGGACGCGGGGCCGGATTCTACCTTGTCCGCGGCGGCTACCTCGACGTCGATCGCGTCTTTATCCGCCGGGATCAGTGCTTCTTTGATCTGGACGCCGGCAGGGAGGTCGTGGAATGTGACTTTGACCGGCTCCTTGAAATTGTCGCGCTGGACGCGGACTGTCACCACCTGTTTACCGCCCGGCGCCAATGTCAAAACTTTGTTCGGCAGCTCGAGCTTGTACGAACCGGGCGGGGGCGGTGGCGGTGCCTCTACGATTTCCTTTGTCACATCGATTTTAGTCGTCTTGCCCGCCTCGACCTTTACCTTCAGCTGCTTTACGACTTCCTTTCCGTCCTCCTTCCAGACGGCCTTTAGGTTGTACGTGAACACCTTGCCGGGCCGCAGCGCCGGCGTCTCAAACTCGCGCGTCGCCCCGACCTGCTTGGACTTGATACCTTCAATGTACAATTCGGCATCAGCGGGCAGATGGATTACGACGTTGGCAGGTTGTTTGTTGTCGTCGCCTGGTTGTCGCGCCTGGAGCGGCGTACCGGCGAGCAGGGCGGCACAAAGTATCCCCGAAAAAACGGTGGAGAGTCGTGCGTACATGGCGTGGTCCTTGGTGCTCACGGGACAGGTGAAGGCGCGCGGCGCAGTCCTCGTGCTATTACTAAAGTAGCCACCCCCCGACGGATCGGGAAGTGGCTACCCAGGGAGTTAGGCATGGTTCAAAAGCCGCAAGCACGAGGCAACAAGTGGAATTCGTTTCATTCACCCACCCCCTACACCCCCCCGAACGAATTTCCCAAGGTGGAACTTCTGTCCGGGCAAAGACTTGAAGCATTCGTTCCAGGTGGCGCCCCAGCGACACGTCAACAAAGGTTGCTTCCTTTGCCACCCGAGTTTGAACCATGCCGGGAGTTAGATCGTCAAGGTTTCGGTCAGGCGCTGGCAAGGACCTTCACTTGCTTGCTTTGACTGCGGCTGGCGAACAGGCGACCGAGGCTCTTGCTCAGCTCGTCCCTGTTGCCGCCGCGGAAGTTGAAACGGTTTCCCTGCACGGTCGTCATGTGCGGGTAAATAGCCAGGAAGTCCTTGTCGGGCGCCCTGGCGCTGGGCAAGCAGAGGTCGGACCAGATCTGTTTGAGCGCCGCGGGGTCCACGCCGTCGACGACGAGCGTGTAGTGGGACACGCCATTGCTCGGCGCCATGGCCGGGCGCGGCTCCGCGGACGGATGGGTAATATGGCCTTCGGGCACCTTCGGGTCTTCGCTGATATAGCCCGCCACGCCCATTTCGTGGACGTCGAGACCCTGTTGCTCCACCTCGGCGCTGACGCGGTTGCCGATGAGTTTGTCCAACACCCAGAAGAAGGCGTAGCTGGCCAGAAACACCCATGCGATGTTGGCCCCGACGCCGATGCACTGCGCGAACAGTTGGCTGGGGTTGCCGTAAAACAGGCCGGTCACGCCCTGGTCCGTCCAGCCTTCGGGGAGTTCCTTGAGCTTCTCGGCGTGCCACTCCAGGGCGCCGCTGGGCAACTTGTACCAGTAGCTGTTGTTGAACCCGGAGTTGTAGGTGCCGTCCGCGAACAGGCCCAATGCCAACACGCCCCAGGCGCCGTTAACGCCGTGGACGCTGATAGCGCCGACCGGGTCGTCAATCTTGGCCGTCCGTTCAAAGAAGAGGCAGCTGACGACGACGAGGACGCCGGCGACCCCGCCGATAAGGACGGCAGCCCAGGGGGCGACGTAGGCGCACGGGGCGGTGATAGCGACGAGGCCGGCAAGCATGCCGTTGCACATGAAGCTGGGGTCGGGCTTCTTGTAGACCGTCCACATATAGAGGGTGGCCGTCATGGCGCCGGCTGCGGAGGCCAGCATGGTGTTTGCTGCGATGCGGCCGATGTTCAGGTCCGTGCCCGCGAGCGTGCTGCCGGGGTTAAAGCCGAACCAGCCGAACGCCAGGATGAGCGTGCCGAGCATGTACATAGGTACGTTATGTGCCGGAATGGCGTTTACCGTGCCGTCTTTGTTGTATTTGCCGATACGCGGTCCCAGGACCATGATGCCGGCGAGCGACGCCACGCCGCCGACCATGTGAACGACGGAGGAGCCGGCGAAATCGACGTGCCCGTGGCCCAACCCGTAGTTCGCCCCGAGCTTCGCCAGCCAGCCGCCGCCCCACACCCAATTGCCGTACACCGGGTACAGCACCATGCTCATGAAAAACCCGTAAACGGTAAACGACAGGAACTTCCAGCGTTCGGCCAGCGCGCCCGTCGGGATCGTGGCCGCCGTGTCCATGAACACCATTTGGAACAAGAACAGCGTCATGACGCCGGTGTCAAAAGCCTTGCCGCTCAGGAAGAAGCCTTCGTAGCCGAACAGGCCCCAATCGTGGCCGCCGATCGAGAGGGTGAACTCCTTGGCCAGCAGCTCGCCGCCGCCAAAGGTCGTAACGGCGCCTTGGCCGCCGAACATGAGAGCGAACCCGCACAACCAAAAGCCGATCATGCCGGTGGCGTAAATGAAGACGTTCATCGCCATCGTGTGCGCTACATTTTTCCCGCGCGTCAGGCCGGTCTCAACCAGCGCGAAGCCGGCTTGCATGAACATGACCAGGAACCCTGTTATCAGGGTCCACATCATGTTCGAGCCTGTGCGGTTTTTGCCGATCGCGTCGCCCAGGAGTTTCGTCTCGGTGACAAGGTTGTTAAAGGCGACGTCCTTGGGATCGGGATTCTTGTCGTCCACCTCGATGGTCGTCAGTTTGGGACCTTCGTCCAACATCCCGCGGTTGCCTGTTGCCGTACCTGCGGGGTCGGGCTTCGCCTCAGGCTTGGCTTCCGGCACCGAGTTGGCAGTCTTCTCCTCCTTCTTCTCGGGAACGGGGGCGCCCTTGTCATCTTTGGGCTGGGCCGCCGTGGGGGGATCTGCTTTGGCGGTGTCCGGTGACCAGACGACCGTCATGTGGATGAAAAAGACGGTACCGACGGCGAGCGCGAACAGGCCACGCAAGAAACCTCGTTTCACGGGTGCAATTCCTCCGAATGGAAGCAAGCGAAAAAGAGAGGCGTTTACAAGTTCCTCTCCGGGAGAGCATTCGGCCGCAAGGCGGGTCGCAATTACCAGGATTGAACGGGTAGCAATCGCGCATGTATGCAAAAATCATGCCTTGCACCGTCACAAAGACACTTATTGTCGTTAAGTGTTTATATAATTGGTGTTATGTAAAATAACCGTGAAGCGTACCAAATGGAATTTGGTGCGGCTGCACAAAATATCAACAACTCTTGCATGGAAAGCAGGCAGTCGCTTTCGGACAAATTCTCTACCAACCCGGTCAAGTGCGTAAGTAAAGGTTAACCAACCCAAGCCGGATATTCGCGGGATTAGCGCAAGGCGGGTTCAATACACAGACGGGGTGAAACCGATAACAGCAGCATATGGCGATGAATTTGTACGACCGTCAACTCTCCTCACACGGTTCGTGCGAAGGCTGCAAACTTCTGGCCCTCCTGTTGAACCGAGGCTGTGATGGTACCAAGCCTTTTTCTTACCGCACTACTCGTTGTTGGTCAGCCGGCAGGCGCCGCTGCCCCCGACCCGTTGCTCGAACCGCCACCGACCGTGAGTCAAAAACCGGTGGTTCCAAAAGGGACGGCGGTTGCGGACCCGCTGCTCGAACCGCCTCCGGCCGTAAGCGGCACGCCCGCCGCCGGAAAAACGCCGGAGTCGGCCAAGGCGGCTGGCCCGGTGTCGGTCGTTCCCGCACCTTCTACACCTGCGCAACTGCCGACCCTGGGGCCGGCGCTAACACCGCCATCGACACCATCGACGCCTGTCATTCCGGCTGCGACGGCCCCCTCGAAAATTACTTTGCCAGCGCATGACGTCGAGCGCATGCCGATCGCCAACGACGGGCTGAAGCCTGTCGTACCGCCGCTTCTGCCGGAGCGCGCCCGCAACGCGGCCATTCCGGTCGTCCATCGCATGGAGGAACCGCCGTCGTTGGTACCGATCGCCCCGCCAGGCCCCGTCGTGGTGCAGGCGCCCTTGTTGCCACCAGCTGCTGCTCCCGTGGCACCCGCCGCCACGCCTGCGACCGTCGCCCCTGCCGACCGCTGGCTGTTCATGAAAGCCGTGCAAGGCACCTGGGAGGGGGACATCCTGGTGGGCAACCGTTTGAACCTCTACGGGTGGACCGAAGGCTCGTACACCTACGGGTCGCACGGCCGCGGCCCCTGGCCCATGAGCGCCCAAAGCCCGACCAACGAATTCCTCGGAAACCAGAATTGGTTGGTGTTCGAGCGCACCGTTGTTACCAGCGGCACCACCGAACCGACGTTCGGCTTCCACACCGCCTGGATTCTGCCCGGCACCGACGCGCGCTATACCACGTCGCGGTATTTGCTGGACCACCAGCACGGGGTCGGCGACCTGACGCAAAGCGCTTATCCGATCGACCTCTTCCACGCCTATGCCGAAGTGTACTTTCCGACCATCGGCCGTGGTTTGGACGTCAAGATCGGGAAGAACGCCGTGCCCTACTTCGTTGAAACGGAAGACAAGGTTAACAACCCCTTGTTCTCCCACAGCTACATCTTTTATTTCGGCGGCCCGTTCACCCACACCGGCCTGCAGGCCAACCTGAAGTTGACCGACGAGTGGGCGGTCGAAGCGCGGATCGTCACCGGTAGCGACATCACCTTCGGCCCCGGCGAACAACCGACTTTTGTTGGGTCGCTATCGTGGACTCAGCCGTACGGCGGGCGCAACACCGTGTTGTTGTCCGTGGTGGCAGGCAGTGGGCGTTTCGACCAGGAACACGGCCAGAACAATCTCAACCTGGTCGATTTGGTCTACACGCACACCTTCAATCCGGTTTTGAAGTACTCGCTGGACGCGGCGGCCGGTTACGAGACGAACAATCCAGACCCGGTCAACGGCACCGCGACGTGGTTCGGGGCAGCGCAGTACCTGACGTATACCCTCTCACCCCGGTTAAGCACGACCGGCCGGGTGGAGGTTTTCGACGATCCGCAGGGTCTACGCACGGGCTTCCGTGGCGTATACAGTGCGGCCACGGGGGGGGTGACTTTCAAGCCGCGGAAGGGTCTGTGGTTCCGTCCGGAAGTCCGCTACGACTACAACACCGAGTCGCGACCGTTCAACGGCCACCACGACCTGATCAGCCTTGCGGCGGACGTAATTCTGCGCTGGTAACAGTGTCACTCTCTCGCAAAGCGTGCGACCAATTGAGGAATTCTCATTCCAATGACAGGAGGTTTTGAGATGTTTATGCGTAAACTTTGTGCCGGGCTAGGGAGTACGTGCCTGGCTTCAGTCTTAGCGGCAGCATCGCTGCAAGCCGCCGACGAGCCGACCAAGGTGGCTCCCGGCACGCCGGTAACGATTACCGTATCGCCGGCCGCGCCGGTCGTGTCGTTGAATCTGTTGAGTCGCCACGGCCACGTCACGCCGAACCGGGCGGGTTTCTCGCACACCGGCGGCGGCAACATTGACGTGCAGCAGCCGACGGCCGACACCGTCGTCATTACCATGAGCGGAGTCGCCGTTGCGGGCGGCCACCCGTGCAAGTGCTCCAGCGCGACCATGGAGTTCGACCTATCCCAGTGCTTCGAGATTACGTTCGAGAAGCCCGAGGTCAAGGCCGCCAAGCTCACGATCGAAGGTCGCGTCATTGGCCTGTTGCGCGGGGAAAAGGGCGGCTCAGCGTCGGAAGGCAACGGTTGCGCGACGGTGGCCGGCGAAGGTGCGGAGACCCTGACGATGTGCGTGCCGGCCCACACGGTTGGCGGCGGCGAAAGCCTGTCAATCAACGACCACGAAGGCCCGGTGAGCGTCGCGGTCAAGGCGGGCAAATATACCTTGCACCAGACCTTCGAAATCGGCGCGACGCACGGCAAGTCGTTGCTACCGGCCAAGGCCGCCTCGGCGGAATTCGCGCCGGACCCGGCCCTGGACCCGCTGTGGATTAGCTACTGGGAGCCGTTCCACGGGGCGACGAAAAAGGACTTCGGCTTCCAAATCACGGTGAAAGTCGTCGACGACACGCCGCAGACGCCGGCGCCTCCCACCAAAGAAAAGCTGCCCGATCCGAAGGGCGACAACGCCCGCCGCGGCGGCCAGTAAGACCACACGAAATACCCGCCCCTCTCCCCTTGGGGGAGAGGGGTTTAAGACCCCTCAACTTGGATCGCATTTGCCCATTCACGGCCCGATCGCGTCCGTCCCACGCTCGCCGGTGCGAATGCGTACGCAATCGTCCAGCGGCAGCACAAATATCTTGCCATCGCCGATTTGCCCGGTTGTGGGGGTGCGGGCCGCGTGTACGATTGCCTCAATCGTAGCATCCACGAACGGCTCGTTGACCGCGATTTCGAGCTTCAACTTCGGCAGCAAGCGCACCTGGAATTCGGTGCCGCGGTAGACTTCTGTGTAGCCGCGCTGCCGGCCGCAGCCTCGTACGTCGGTCACCGTCATCAGGTACACGTCCCGCTCGTTCAACGCCGTCTGGACTGCTTCTAACTTGTCCGGCCGAATAATCGCTACCACGAGTTTCATTGGGTTACCTGCTGGGGGTCTGAGAATTTGGGTTAAGTGACTGATGCGTCCAAATGCGTTGCTGCGGTACGCCCGGGCTTAGGAGAGTTTAACCATCTCTATACCAAGACGCAAGGATAGGGCAGCCAATTCCCGCCCAGCAGCCGAATGAGTCGGCGTTATTACCGCTTGAGGCTTTGCAAGTTGGCTTGCAAAGCCTCAAGCGGCCAAGACGACTACTTGATGAACAGCATCTCGCGGTACGTCGGCAGCGGCCACAGGTCGTCGGCGACCATGCCTTCGAGCTTATCGCCCAGGCTGCGGACCGTCGCCATCGCCGGCAGCACGCCGTCGCGGAAGTGCTTGGCATGGGCCATCAGGTCGCTGCCGCCGTGGTGCTCCGTTTCGTGGTCCAGCTTGATAAGCGCCTTCTGGAAGTCGCCCAGCGTCGCGCTCAGCGACTTGAGCAGGTCGGCCTGTGGCGAGTTGTCCACGCCCGCGGCCTTCGTCGCGTTCACCGCCATCGCCACTTCGCCCTGGTAACGGATCGCCGCCGGCACGATCATCGTCTTGCCCATGAAGCTCGTCAACCGCGCCTCGACGTTTACCGTCTTGACGTAGTGCTCGCACAGGATCGCGAACCGGCTGTGCAGCTCGCGCTCGCTGTAGACGCGGTACTTCGTGAACAGCTCGATCGAGTCCTTGCGGATGATGACCGGCAAGGCGTCCACGCTGTTGCGCAGGTTGGGCAGGCCGCGCTTCTCGGCCTCCTGGTGCCACTCGGCTGTGTAGTTGTCGCCGCCGAACAGCACCTTCTTGCTTTCCTTAATGATGCCCGGCAGCAGATCCTGGATCGCCTTGTGGAAATCCTTGCCGCCGCTGACGGCCTTTTCCAGGTTGGTTGCGATGAAGTCGAGCGACTCGGCGACAATGGTGTTGAGGACCGTGTTGGGGCCGGCGACCGACTGCGAAGCGCCCACGGCCCGGAACTCGAACTTGTTGCCGGTGAAAGCGAACGGGCTGGTGCGGTTGCGGTCGCCGGCGTCGCGCGGCAACTTGGGCAGCACCGACACGCCGATCTCCATGAAGCCGCCCTGCTTCGTCGTCTTGGCCGCGCCCTTTTCCAACTGGTCGATCACGTCTTGCAGCTGGTCGCCCAGGAAGATCGAGATGATCGCCGGCGGCGCTTCATTCGCACCGAGGCGGTGGTCGTTGGCCGCGCTGCTGACCGTGACGCGCAACAGCTCCGGGTACTTGGCCACGCCGCGGATGACCGCGACGCAGAAAACGAGGAACTGGGCGTTGTCGTGCGGCGTGTCGCCGGGGTTGAGCAGGTTCTCGGCGGTGTCGGTGGACATCGACCAGTTGTTGTGCTTGCCCGACCCGTTGATGCCCGCGAACGGCTTCTCGTGGAACAACGCCGCCAGGCCGTAGTTCGTCGCGGTCTTGCGGATGACCTCCATCGTCAACATCTGGTGGTCGGTGGCCAGGTTCGAGTCTTCAAAGATCGGCGCGATCTCGTACTGGCTCGGTGCGACTTCGTTGTGCCGGGTCTTGACTGGCACGCCGAGTTTGAACAACTGCGCCTCGCAGTCGGCCATGCACGCCAGGACACGCTCCGGGATGTGGCCGAAGTACTGGTCTTCCAGTTCCTGACCCTTGGGCGGCGCCGCGCCGAAAAGCGTCCGGCCGCCGTTGATCAGGTCGGGCCGTTGGTAGTAGAAGTTCTTGTCGATCAGGAAGTATTCCTGCTCGGGGCCGACGGTCGTGAAGACCTTGCGCGCCTCCTTGTTGCCGAACAGCTTCAAGATGCGCAACGCCTGGGTGGACAGCGCTTCCATCGAGCGCAAGAGCGGCGTCTTTTTGTCGAGCGCCTCGCCGGTCCAGCTGAGGAAGGCGGTCGGGATGACGAGCGTGGCGCCGTTGGGGCTTTCGAGGATGAACGCGGGGCTGGTCGGATCCCAGGCGGTGTAGCCGCGGGCCTCGAAGGTGGCGCGGATGCCGCCGGAGGGAAACGAGCTGGCGTCCGGCTCGCCGCGGACGAGTTCCTTGCCGCTGAATTCCAGCAGCGCCCGGCCATCGCCGGTCGGCTGCACGAAGCTGTCGTGCTTCTCGGCGGTCAGGCCGGTCATGGGCTGGAACAGGTGGGTGAAGTGCGTGGCGCCCTTCTCCATGGCCCAGTCTTTCATGGCGCTAGCGACGGCGTCGGCGATGGTCGCGTCGAGGACGGCGCCGAGTTTGATGGTCTTTTGCAGGGCCTTGAAGACCTGCTTGGGCAGGTGTTCGCGCTGGGCGGCCTCGTTGAAGACGTTGTTGCCGTACAGGTCCTTGAGGTGGGTTTTCTTGAAGTCAACCCGTTCGAGGAAGTGATCGGTGAGGGCGATGGCCTGGATGGCCGCTTCTCGACTTGTCATGCATCCTCCTTCGTGGTCTTTGGGTTATCGAAACCCGAGCGTGCGTTGAATAAGGAAACCTGGAATCCATTCCCGCGCGCAATCCGCCCCGACTCCTCGGTGCTCACGGGGGAGTTTCCGCGCTGCTACCTGTTAGACCGTTGTGGAGTCCGGCACGGGAGAGGCGCCGATCACCGAAGGCGGACATTAAACGTAAACGGAATTATCGGGTGGTGACTCCATCGAGCTTCCTGAGCTACAAATAGCCCGATTTTGCATGTAAACCGGCTGCCTAGATTGCCCTATCCTTCCATATTCCGCCAGGAAGCTCGATGGAGTCACCACCAATTATCGTCTAACCTTACAGGCGTTCATGGCCGCCATCGGTTTCAACGACCTATTCGAGACTGGGAGTAACTTTACAAGGCAAAAGGCCGGGCGGCAATCGGTAATTGAAACGTCTCGGTGAGTTGTGGATCAGTTGGACTTCCCCATGAATGGTGGACACCCAGTTAAGGGTGTATACTCACCCTTGGAGGTCCATCATGGCTCGAACGCGACGCACCTACACCCCCGAGTTCAAGACTGAGGCCGTCAAGCTCGTCACCGAGCAAGGCTACTCCGTCGCCGAGGCCGCACGCTCCCTCGGCCTCAGCGAGAACCTCATCCGCAACTGGAAGCAAGCCCTCCTCGACCAGGGCCAACACGCCTTCCCCGGCCGGGGCAAACTCCCACCCTTCGAGGAGGAGTTGCACCGCCTGCGCGCCGACAATAAGCGGCTGCTGGCGGAGCGTGACATCCTAAAAAAAGCGGCGGCGTTCTTCGCCAGGGAGGCGCTATGACCTTCCGCTTCATCGAGGACGCCCGCGACCAGTGGCCCGTGCGTCTGCTGTGTGAGACCCTCGAAGTCTCCACCGCCGGCTACTACGCTTAGCGGGTCGTCGGCTGGTCCCTGTCCGACCGGGCCGAGAGCCGACTGGTGGTCGATCCCCTGGAACCGGCGGTGCAGCGGCGCCTGCCCGGCGAGGGGCTGTTGACCCACTCCGACCTGGGCAGCCAATACGCCAGCGACCAGTACCAACGCCTCCTCGGGAAGCACGCCTTCACCTGCAGCATGAGCCGCCGGGACGACGGCTGGGACAATGACCCGATGGAGAGCTTCTACGCCTCGTTGAAGAAGGAGCTGGTGCTTGATGCCGACTTCGCCACCCGGGCAGAGGCGCGGGCGGCGATCGTCGAGTACATTGAGGTCTTCTACAACAACAAGCGCCGGCACTCGTCGCTGGGGTACGTCTCCCCGGCCGAGTATGAACAGTCCGAATAACCGTTAACCCCGTGTCCACTTTTCGTGGGGAACTCCACTCATTTACGCGGTTTCCACGACTTCCTACTCACTTTCTCACGTGCTTGCACCTAAAACCGGAGGAGCAACTTGACAACTTCGGGCGATAGGCTTAGCGTCCATTCCGGGTCAGTGTAATGTCGCACCTGTCGTAATTGGGCCGGCAACATGGAGCGCCGAACAATCACTCTCCGCGGAGTTGTTCAGGGTGTCGGCCTTCGCCCATTCGTCTTCGGCCTCGCCTCGCGCTTCGACCTCCGCGGATTCGTCCAGAATCAGATGGGAAGCCTTCGTATCGAAGTGGAGGGCGAGACGGATTCCCTGGAAGGCTTCCTGACCGAGCTTGCCACCAAGCCGCCGCCGTTAGCACGGATCGACCACCTCGGCTGGGAACGGCAACAACCTAAAGGGGATTTGTCCTTCTGTATTGAGCCTAGCGACGGCAGCGTGCGGAGTAACGGTGGGACCGTCAGGCCCCCACCCGTCTTTGTTTCTCCCGACGCCGCGACCTGCGGTGACTGCCTCCGCGAGTTGTTCGACGCGGGTGACAGACGCTACCGGTATCCCTTCTTGAACTGTACCAATTGTGGGCCGCGGTTGACGCTCATCACCGGTTCGCCGTACGACCGCGACCGCACCACGATGGCCGCTTTCCCGATGTGCGCCGCCTGCCGCGCGGAGTACGACGACCCCGCCGACCGGCGTTTCCACGCCCAGCCGATCGCCTGTCCGGCCTGCGGGCCAAGACTTCAAGCCCTCAACGAGGGCGGCGACGTAATCGTCACCAACGACCCGCTCGCCTGCTTGATTGCCGTGCTGCGCGCCGGCGGGGTCGGCGCCCTCAAGGGCTTGGGCGGGTATCATCTCGTCTGCGATGCGCGCAATGAGTCGGCCGTCGCCCTCCTGCGGCACCGGAAAAACCGCGACGAGAAGCCGTTCGCCGTCATGGTGCCCAACTTCAAGGCGGCCGATGCCCTGTGCGAAGTGTCGCCAGCCGAGAAGACCTTACTGCTCTCCCCCCGCCGCCCCATCGTTCTTCTCCGCGCTCGGCGCGGGGCGCCGGCCCCGGCAGGG
>JBBRLG010000009.1:0-35697 GCA_038231495.1 Gemmatales bacterium
TTTCCGGGGGTGCGCGAGTACGCGACCCCCGGCTGGGTTGTTCAACCGCTTCGCGGTACAAAACCATCCCGCTTCCATGAGGACTGCCTTTATCGAAACGCTCTGCGAGTTGGCAGCCGCAAACGAGCGGGTGTGGTTGCTCACCGCTGACCTGGGTTATTCGGTGCTGGAATGCTTCGCGGAGCGGTTTCCGGACCGCTACGTCAACGTCGGCGTCGCCGAGCAAAACCTGATCGGCGTCGCGGCCGGCCTGGCCCGGTGCGGCAAGATGCCGTGGGTTTACTCCATCGCCAACTTCCCGACGTTTCGCTGCCTGGAGCAGATTCGCAACGACGTTTGCTACCACAACGGCGACGTGAAAGTGGTGGCGGTCGGCGGCGGCTTTGCCTACGGCCCGCACGGTTACACGCACCACGGCCTCGAAGACCTGGCGATCTTGCGCGCCTTGCCGAATATGACCGTGGTCGCGCCCGGCGACCCCGTGGAAACCCGCCTGGCGACGCGCGCCCTCGCACGGCGTCCGTCCGCCTGCTACCTGCGCCTGGGCAAAGCGCGGAAGGTGGTCGTCCACGAAACCGAGCCGGCTTTCGAGTTGGGCAAGGCAATTCTCGTCCGTCCCGGCGGCGACGTAACGCTAATCAGCACCGGCGGCATGCTCGAAGAGACGGTTGCCGTCGCCCGGCGTTTGGAGGCGTTTGGCATCGACGCCCGCGTGCTGAGTATGCACACGGTCAAGCCGTTGGACGCGGAGGCCGTCCTGCAAGCCGCCGATGAAACGGGGGCCGTGATCACGGTCGAAGAGCATAGCGTTACCGGCGGTCTGGGTTCGGCGGTGGCGGAAGTGTTAGCCGAGGCCGGCGGCGGCGTGCGCTTCCGCCGCTTCGGCGTGCCCGACGAATTGCGTCACGCCGTCGGCAGCCAGGCCCATTTACGCAAGTTGTGTGGGAATCTCGAAGAGGTGGTGCAATCCTTGTTGCGGCCCGGCATACGTCGGCGAAACAAAAACCGCCAGGTTCCCGCGCGAAAGCGAGAACCTGGCGGCAAGGTTGAAACGAACGCTTAACGCCCGCGCCGCGGCGGCGGCGATTCCTCCACCGGCAACACCTTCACCTCGTTGTTGTTCTTGTCGTAACAAACGAACTCCAACATCTCCGGCGGCTTGCCGGGGCTGCCGACGATCTGCACCTGGATGTTACCGCTCTCCTCCAGCTTGCTGACTTCCCGCCGTTTCTTGTTCAGCAGGTAGTTGGCCACCTCGTCCGTGACGCGAATTTCGATCCGTTGCACGTCCTCGCGGTGCGCCACCAGCTGCAACATGCGCATCACCTCGATGCTCATGCTTTCGGAAGTCTTCACCTGGGCCATGCCCTTGCAATACGCACAGTCCTGGTACACGCTCCGCTTCAGCGACGGGCGGATGCGCTGCCGGGTCATCTCGATCAGGCCGAATTGCGATATTTTTAGTATCTTCGTGCGCGCCCGGTCGCGCCGCATGGCGTCGTGCATCGCCTTCTCGACGTTCCGGCGGTGCTTCTCGTCGCGCATGTCGATGAAGTCGTTGACAATTACGCCGCCCAGGTCACGCAGCCGCAACTGCCGGGCGATCTCCTTGGCCGCCTGCAAGTTCATCTGATACGCGGTCTCCTCGGCGTTGTTGTCCGCGCGGAAGTTGCCGCTGTTCACGTCGATCGCCACCAGCGCTTCGGTCTGCTCGATGACGATCGAGCCGCCGAACGGCAGCGGAATCTTGCGCAGTTGAATGCGGTTGATCTCGTCCTCGATGCCGTGCTTGTGGAACAGCGGTTCCTTACCCTCGAACAGCTTGATGCGGTTGGCGTAGTGCGGCATGACGACCGATAAAAATTCCTGGGCGTGCTCGAACGCGGTCGGCTCGTCCACCCAGATCGTGTTGATGTCGTTGGTGAACGTGTCGCGGATGGTCCGCGTGATCATGTCGCTTTCTTGGTAGATTTCCGACGGCCCCTTGACCTTCTGGATGCGGCGGACGATCACCTGCCACAGCCGCGACAGGTACGCCAGGTCGCGCTGGATGTCCTTCTTGTTCTTGTCGATGGCGGCTGTGCGCATGATGAAGCCCAGGCCGCGCGGCGGCTTCAGCTCGTTGAAAATTTCCTTGAGGCGGCGGCGATGTTCCTCGTCGATGATCTTGCGCGACACGCCGGTGCGGTTGAGGCCGGGCATCAGCACCAGGTAGCGGCCGGGGATGCTGATGTAGGTACTCAGGGTCGGCCCCTTGGTGCCGATGCCCTCCTTGATGACCTGCACGAGTACTTCTTGGCCGCGCTTGAAAATGTCCTGGATCAACGGCTTGGGCCGGCCGAAGCCGGGCCGCGCGCCGCCGCCTCCGCCCGTGCGGCGGGGGCCGCGGCGGTCGTCGCGTCGGTCGTCACGCCGCGGACCGCCGCGTCGGTCGTCGCGCCGTGGGCCGCGGTCGCCGCCGCGATCCGGGGCGCGGTCGCGCCGTTCGCCACGGTCGCCGCGGTCGCTGGGGGGCTGGCGTGCCGGGGCCGACTCCGCGTCCGTTTCGTTATCGGCGTCCGGCTCATAGCCGTCGTCAAAGTCGTCGCTGAATTCGGGGGCGGTTGTGTCCTCGGCACTCTCGGCGGCGGCAAGGTCGGCTTCCAGGTCGTCTTCGATACTGCCGCCGCGGAACGACTCGGCGGGACGGGGCCGGCGCGGCGGCGTGAAAGGCACGGCCGGTTCGGGCGGGGCGGGCGGCGGCTCTGCGATGACGGCGGCTTCCTCTTCCGGCATCGCGACCGCCTCGACCGGAGCGGGCGGCGGGGGCGGCGGCGTTTCTTGCCGCGGCGCGGCTTTTTGCGCGGGCTGGCGGCGCGGGAAGAACAGCAGATCTTCGTCGTCCTTCGACGCACCGGAGCCACTGTAGTCGGCGTCCCTGTCCGTCGTCCGCCGCTCCGCGGAGTCCATGAACTTCGGCTTGGTGCCCGGTTCGTCCGACGGCTCCGCGGCCGCCTCGGGTGTCGGCGTGGATTCCCTTTCGTCCGCGGGCGGTGCTTCGGCAGTCGGCTCAGCGTCCGGGGCGCGCTTGCGCCGCGAACCGCCGCGCGAACGACGCCGGCCCTTGCCGGGTTCCTCCTCCGGCATGGTTTCCGGCAGCGCGACCAACGGCGTCCCGGCGTCCTGCACGGGCGCGTCCACGGGGGCAGCCGGCTTCGCCTCTTCGGCGGAGTAAAGCTCGCCGACCGGCACGTCCTGGAAGGCGACCGCTTCTTCAATCGGCGGCGCGGCCGACGGCGCGTCGAGGGGGGGCGTTTCCGGACCTTCTTGCACCGGCGTCAGGTTCGTTTCATTATTCGCTTCGCCGGCCGGCTGACGCTCGTGGCGCGGGCGGTCTTCGCGCGGGCCGCGGTCCGGACGGCGCTCCCGACTGCCGCGGTCGCCGGTGCGGTCGCGGTCGCGGCCCTGCGGCCGGCGGTTGCCCGCGTTGCGGTCGCCGCGGTCGCCGCGGTCGCCACCCCGTTGTTCCAGGTGGCGGTAATATGCCGGCTCCACGTCGGAGACGTGCAAGAAGCCATTGCGGCCGACGCCGAAATCGACGAACGCGGCCTGGATGCTGGGTTCGATGTTGACGATGCGGCCCTTGTAGATGTTGCCGACGTAACTCTCGTGGCTCGTGCGCTCGACGTAGAGTTCTTCGAGGACGCCGTCCTCCAGGATGGCGATGCGGCACTCTTCGGGCTGCAACACGTTGATGAGCATTTCTTTTTTCATGCGAAACCTTCTGCGGTTGAGTGTTCGGTTGCCGCTTGCGGCTGAGCGCGTTCGGCGCTTAGCCGCAAGCGGCAGTCGGGGTAAGGGGCGTTATCTCGTCTTCCAGTTCGAGCCGGGAGCGTTCGAGGACCGCGCCCGCTTCCACCAGGTCTTGTAAGCCCAGCAAGGTCAGCACCTCTTCCGGACGAGCCGTGCCGTGCGGGGTTAAACACAACTCCATTTCCAGGGCGTGGGTCGCCTCTTCTCGTCGTAAGTTCGCGGGCAGTTCGGTCAGGCGCAGGTCGATCACGAACGAACGCAGGTCCACGCGCCGGACCGGCGGGCGCGTGCGTTCCACCCAGCATTCGGGACTGGCAAGGAGTGCGTTCAAGCGTTCGAGTAAGCCAACGGTTCGGTCGGCGGACAGGGTCAGGCGATAGGTCAGACGGCGGACTTGCGCGCCATCGCGCGGGCCGATGCGGCGCACCGATAGCAAGTCGAGACCGGGCGGCGCTTGCCGGACGAGGCGCTCTTGCAACTCCTCCAGCGGCAGTTCTTCGTCCAGTTCCAGTTCAACGACTTCCTCGCAGCCGATGACGCCGAGCGGCAGCGACAGTGCGAAGATGAGGCGGGGTTGGGGGTTGAAGCCTTTGGATTGGCGCACCGGCAGGGCGGCGCGGCGCAACATGCGTTGAAAGGCACGCATCAAGTCGTGATGGCTGAGCAGGCGGAGGTCGTCGCCTTTGCGGAAGCGGATGCGCACTTTGTCACGAACGGGAGTCGGGCCGGCGGCGGGTGGGCGGTCGGAAACCGCGGCCTGCGGTGGGTCGGACGCCATCAGCGTAGGGTATCCCCTGGTAAGGGGGAACAGGCGTCGATGAAAGGTGCGTGCGGACCGTACTCGGACGGTCTGACGCCGCTTTGCTCCCGCGCTTCGATCGGGCGGATCGAAAGGAATCCGAACTACAACCCATCCGCGTGTGAAAGACGTTTTGCCGCGGTTCGTAGAACCGCGCGGCTCGGCGAGCCGCGGCTAAAACGGGGCAGTTATGCTTGAAGGACGACGGAGAAATCGGATCGGGTTGTGTCGTTCAGTTCATCACCTCGGGGAGGATTCGTCGGGTCTGTTCCCGCAAATAATTGTTTACGTCCCGCGCCGTTTCCAGACGCATGGCTTCCTGGGCTACCGCGACGCATTCGGGCACTGTCACGGAGCGTATCAGCTTCTTGATCTCCGGGATGTTGTGCGGCGTCACGCTCAGGTGCCGCAACCCCATTCCCAGGAGCAACATCGTGTACTGAGGCTCGCCGCTCATCTCGCCGCAGACGTTGACCGCGATGTTGGCCTTGTCGGCGGCCTTCACCACAATTTCGATCAACCGCAGCACGGCGGGGTCGCCCGGGCTATAGAGCGAGGCGACCGCTGCATTATTCCGGTCGGCGGCCAGCGTGTATTGAACCAGATCGTTGGTCCCGATGGAAAAGAAATCCACTTCTCGCGCCATTTGTTCCGCCAAGATGGCCGCCGACGGCACTTCGATCATGGTGCCGACCGGGATGCGCGGGTTGAAGGCAATCTTTTCGTCGTCCAGGTCTTCCTTCACCTCGGCCAGAATCATTTTGCACTGGCGTAGTTCGAGGAGGGTGCTGATCATCGGAAACATGATCCGCACGTCGCCGAACGCGCTCGCTCTCAGAATGGCACGCATTTGCGTTTTGAACAAGGTCAAATTCCGCAAACACAAGCGCACGCTCCGCAAACCGAGGAACGGGTTGCGTTCGTGCTGCAACGGTTCCCAGCGTGGCTGGAACTTGTCCGCCCCCAAATCGAGCGTGCGAATCACCACCGGCCGCGTCGGGCCGAGCGTGCGCAATACGGTCAAATAGGCGTCGAAGTGTTCGCCCTCGGTCGGGTCGTCGGTCTTGCCCAGGTAGAGGAATTCGGTGCGGTACAGCCCCACGCCGGCGGCGCCGCGGTCCAAGCAATGGGCGCTCTCCTGCGGGAACTCGATGTTGCCGTGCAGGGCGACGTGGGTGCCATCGCGCGTCTCGGCGGGCAGATCGCGTAGCTGTTCGAGTCCGCTCTCGAAATGGCGGAAGGTGTGCCGGGTTTCTTCGTAACGCGCGCGCGTCTCCTCGTCGGGGTTGAGGATAAGGATGCCCTTGTTGCCGTCCACGATAACCAGGTCGCCGCCGGACACGTCGGTCAGGAACGACCCCAGGCCGACAACGGCAGGGATTTCGAGCATACCGGCGACGATGGCCGTGTGGCTGGTGCGGCCGCCGGCTTCCGTGGCGAAGGCGTGGACGAACTTGGGGTCGAGGTTGGCCGTCTCGCTGGGCGTCAGGTCGTGGGACAGGACGACGACGGCCTCGCTCAGGTCGTGCAGCTGTTCGCGCTTCTGGCCCAGCAGGTGGCTCAGGATGCGCTTCTCGATGTCGAACAGGTCGGCGACGCGGGCCGGGCCGTAACCGTCGCGCATGCCTTCGAGCGCCTTGGCGTAGCGGCGCATGACGCGCGACACGGCATACTCGGTGGCAAAGAGTTGCTCGCGGATGAGGGTTTCGACTTCCCGCGCCAGGGTGGGGTCGGACAAGAGCAGGGCGTGTGCGGAGAAGATGGCCCCGTACTGGTTGCCGAGCTTGGCGCTGACCGATTCCTGGGTCTGGCGGGCCTCGGCGGCGGCGGCCTGGAGCGCGAGGTTGAGGCGTTTGACTTCGGCGTCGCGGAGGTTGGCCACGACGTGCCGTTGGGGAATGCGGAACCACTCGGTATCCAGGATGAGCGCTGGACCGATGGCAACCCCGGGAGAGACGGCGATACCCCGTTTAATTTCCATGTCACGTCAGAAGTTCTACCGTGTCGCTAACAGGTTTCCTGGCGAGCCGGGAGCGTGAGCGACCGGAGTGAGTGAAAACCTCCGGTCGCTCACGCTCCCGGCTCGCCTGCTTCGATGCCGTTGGCATCTGACGGGGAGGCGAAAAGCGCCACCAGGGCATCGAGGCAGTTTTCAGCGTCGGGGCCGTCCACCTCCAAAGTAAGTACGCTGCCGGGCATCGAGAGCATCTGGGTTAACATGTCCATCGCACTCTTGCCGTCCACGCTACGGTCGTCACGCGAGACTTTCACGGTACTCTTGAAACTGGACGCGAGCTGCACGAAGGCTCCGATCGGGCGCATGTGAAAGCCTTCGGGGTTCGTGATGAGGACCGCGTGTTTCATTGGCTCGCCGTTCATGACATCCCGGTCTGAAGGGACAAAGAACCGTCGTCGGGCTTCGCGCAGAGAATAAATAGCTATTCGCTCTTAGCCATTAGCTTTTAGCAAATGCCGACGCCCGATCCTAGCCGCCATGTCCGTCCGCCTTGTCGAGCAACGCCCACACTTCGTCGCGCGTTTTGCACGTTCGCAGCGACTTGACGAAGCCGTCGTCGCGCAGGCAGCGCGAGACGTTTTCCAATGCCCGCAGGTGGTCGCCGGGGCGGTCCTGCGGCGAGATCAGCAGCACGAACACGTGGACCGGCTCGCCGTCGAGGCTGTCGAACGCCACGCCGTCGGGCGAGATGGCGATGGTGCCGATCAGCTTTTCGGCAGTGGTATGCTTGGTGTGCGGGATGGCCACGCAACGGCCGATGCCCGTCGAGCCGAGCAGTTCGCGCTTGAGGATGGCGCGGATGATGTCTTCGGGGTCGGCGCCGCGGAACTGGCCCGCGTTGCGCAACCCCTCCACCATTTCCCGAATGACGCCTTCCTTGGTGACGGCGTTCAAGCGGGGAATGATGGCGTCCCGCACCACAAAATCGGACATGCGCATGCCTATTACTCCGTCACTCCTCGGTCGGCTCGTCCGCGTCGGTCGCGTCGTCCTCCGGCGGTGCATGGGCCACGTCGCCGACCGAGGGGGTCCGGCGGTGGTCCTGAATCTTCTCTTTATACCGGCGAATCTGGGCTTCGAGCTTCGTGAGGGCCAGTTCGACGGCCGCCATCAGGTTCTGGTGGTGGTCCTTACCAACGAGGTCGTGCTTGTGTTCGGCCTGGACGACAAATTCGACCGTCTTGTCGCCGTTCTTGCCCATGTCAACCGTGACTTCGATAAGGGTCAACCGCTCGAAGTAGTGCAACAGCTTCTCCGCGCGCTCGCGGATCATCTGGTGCGTTTCTTCGCTGAGGGTGCCGTGACGAACGGATATTTTTACTTGCACGGGCTAACTCCTTCGCGCCGACACGGGGACTGAGAGAGGTTGGAAATACGATCCGGTGCCGTTCGGAGATTGTAACTTACGTCCGGAGTTTGTTCAATGGGCCGGGAGGTCCGCCGCTTGCGGCTGAGCGCGAATTGCAAAGCCGCAAGCGGCACAATCGTTTAGGTCACGGGCGACACAGCGGGTGCTTGAGCATCTTCCACGCCCCCTGCTCGGCGGCGCTGGCAACGCTCTGCGTAATGAAGTTCATGCCGTCCACGCCGTCGCCGACGCTGGGGTAGAGGCTGTGGGCCGCGTCGAACTTCTGGCCCGACGCCCGCAAGGCCATGTCGGCGTAGGCGGCGGTGTAGACGTTGGCGAACGCCTCCAGAAACGCCTCCGGGTGGCCGCTCGGCAGCCGGCACGAGTTCTTGGCCAGGTCCGTTGTGTAGGGCGCATTGGGGTCGCGCGTATACAGCTGGTGCGGCTTGCCGTTGCTGCGCAGCCACATCTTGTTCGGCTCTTCCTGGTGCCATTCGAGCGACGCTTTGGTGCCGTCAACCTCGATCCAGATGTCGTTCTCGCGGCCGTGCGAAATCTGCGATGCCGTGACGGTGCCGAGCGCGCCGTTCGTGTAGCGGATGACCGCGGTGCCGTAGTCGTCGAGCGCCCGACCCTCGACGAAGCTGCGTAGGTGGCACGAAATCTGGTCGGGGAGCAGGCCCGTGATGAAACGGCCCAGGTTGTAGGCGTGCGTGCCGATGTCGCCGAAGCAACCGGCCGCGCCGGACTTCTTCGGGTCGGTGCGCCAGCCGGCCTGCTTCTGGCCTTCTTGCTCCAGCTTCGTCCGCAGCCAGCCCTGGACGTAAAACGCGCGGACGGCGTTGATCTCGCCCAACTCGCCGGCCTTGACCATTTCGCGCGCCTGGCGCACGAGCGGATAGCCGGTGTAGTTGTGCGTCACGGCAAACACGACGCCGGACTTTTGCACGACCTTGGCCAGCTCCTCGGCCTGAGCGAGGTCGAAGGTCATGGGCTTGTCGCACAGGACGTTGAAGCCGGCCTCGGCGAACGCCTTGGCGATCTCGAAGTGTGTGTGGTTGGGGGTGGCGACCGACACGAAATCGACGCGCTCGGTGGCGGGCAATTTCAGCTCGGCGGCGACCATGTCCTGGTAGGAGCCGTAGGCGCGGTCGGGTTTGATGTCGTAGTCGGGTGCGGACGCCTTCGACCGGGCGGCGTCGGAGGAAAGGGCACCGGCGACGAGGGCGGCGCGGTTGTCCATGACGGCGGCGATGCTGTGGACTTTGCCGATGAAGGCGCCCTGTCCGCCGCCGATGAGGCCCATGCGCAGTTTGCGGTTCAGCGGTGCGTTGACGGCCATGCGATGCGGGTCCTTTCGTGAAACGGGTCGTGCGGAGAGTTCGTGCGGATGTTGTATGCGCGGACGGGGCCGTGCGTCAGGGGACGCCGCGTAGTTCGTCGAGCTGTTTACCGATGTCCGCGGCGCGCATCAGGGTTTCGCCGACCAGGACCGCGCGGACGCCGTGCGCCTTCAGCCGGTCCAGGTCCGCGCGGGTGCGGATGCCGCTCTCGCTCACCAGGCACACGTCCGGCGGCAGCCCGGCGGCCAGGTCGAGCGTGTGTTCCAGCCGCGTCACGAAGGTGCGCAGGTCGCGGTTATTGACGCCGATGAGCCGCGCGCCGCTGTCCAGCACGCGCGGCAAGTTCTCGCGGTCGTACAGTTCCACCAGCGCCTGCAATCCCAACTCGGTCGCTTCGCGCAACAGGCGGGACAACGCCTTGTCATCGAGAATCTCGGCGATGAGCAACACCGCGTCCGCGCCGGCGGCCCGTGCTTCGAGCAGCTGGTAACGGTCGATCAGGAAATCCTTGCGCAACAGCGGTACATTGACCGCAGCGCGGATGTTGTGCAAGTAAGAAAGGTGTCCCTGAAACGACGGCTCGTCGGTCAAGACGCTGACGCACGCAGCGCCGTGGCGCTCGTAAGTTTGGGCGATCCGAACCGGGTCGAAGTCGGCGCGCAGCACGCCCGCGGACGGCGATGCCTTTTTCACCTCGGCGATGACCTGCACGTCGCCGCCGCGCTCCAGGGCCGCGCGGAAGTCGCGCGGCGGCGGCAGTGCCGCGATACGGCGCTCCAGCTCCGCCGCGGAGACGCGCGCCTGGGCCGCCGCGATTTCGCGCGGCTTGTCGGCCACGATCCGGTCGAGAATACTGCTCATGGCTGGACTTGCCCCCGTCTTTGCCGCTTGCGGCTTTGCAGTGTAGGATACAACCGCCCGCCCCCTTGTCCCCCCGGACAGCGACCCATGCCGACCGTGCCAGCCGAACCGCCCCCGTCTGCACCGGAGCTACCCTTCGCCGCGCGGCTCTTGATTGTCAGCCTTTTCCTTTACCTGATTGTCTTCGTTTGGCTGACGGTTGCCTCCACGGTGTTGGAATCGTCCGGCTTTTTCGAGTGGTTCTACGGCTCCCGACCGGAAGGCACGGCATCGACGGTGATGCAGACGCGCCAGAACCTGTGGGTCGTTGCCCTGGCGTTTCCGTTCTGGACCGCTTCCGTGATCCTGTTCTTCCACCTTACCCGGTTCGTGTCCGCTGCCGCCATCGGCTTGACACTGTTCGACCTGGTGCCGAAGGTGTTGATCGGCGTTGCCGCGGCCCTCGTCCTGACTCCGGGCGTCCTGGGAATAAATTACGCCGCCGTCTGGCTCAGCAAGGACGTGCTCGGCGTGCCGGAGCAAGCCCACCCGCTCGCCTTGGCTGCCAAGCAAGGGATGTCGGTGGTGGAGTGGCTATTGCTGGCTTTCGCGGTCACGGCGGCGGCGCCGCTCTGGGAGGAACTGCTCAACCGCGGCGCGCTCCTGCGGCTCGCCATCGTACACCCGTGGGGTCCGCCCGTGGCAATCGGCGCGGCCCTGTTCATCGCCTTCGTCCTATCGGCAATCGGCGTGAGCGCAACCGATGGTCTTTGGCCCTTCCTGTCGGCGAACCTGCCGACGCTCTTCGTCCTAACGATGGTGCCCGTCTATCTCGTGGTTCGGTGGTGGAGCAAAACCACCAACGCTCCGGCCGTGTTCGCCATCGCGCTTTTCTTCGCGGCCAACCATTCGTTCGCTTGGCCGACGCCGGTTGCGTTGTTCGTCCTGGCGCTGGGACTCGGCTACCTGACGGTGCGGACGGGCAGCCTCGTCCCGGCGATCGTCGTTCATAGTCTTTTTAACGGCGTGAGTTTCGTTTTGCTGGTGGCGGGATTCGCTTAGCTGGCGCCCGCACGCCTCTTCGAGGTGTGGCAATCGATCCCAACCTCGGAGGACGATCGTGCGTCCGTTCCTTGACCTGTGCCAAACCGGGCTGGCTGCCGTTCTCCTTCATCCGTTGCGGAGCGCGGTGACGGTCGTCGCTGTCGTCGCGGTGCTTGTGCCGTACCTCGTCGGCCTGGGCTTGTCCCAGGGGATCGAGGCGGAGGCCGAGGCGTCGGCTCGGTTCGGGGCCGACCTCTACGTCAGCGGCACCCAGTTCGGCCGCACCGTGCCGATTCCGCTGGAAGCCGCGGCAACGGTTCGTCGGCTGGACGGCGTGACGGAGGTCGTGCCGCGCATCGTCGGCGAGGTCGTGTTGGGCAAGGAGCGGGAACACGCCGTGCTTGTCGGCCTGCCGCCGGAACACTTTCCCGCCTGGGCGGACGCCGTCGAGGGCGAGTTGCCGCGACCGGGAACTGGGCCGAACGAATTGGTCATCGGCACAACCCTGGCCCGGCGGCTAAACTTGAAGGTCGGTTCCGTGGTGCCGCCCTTTTATCGCAACGACCGGGGCGAACGCCTGTCCCGCGTCATTGGCGTCTTCAAGGCCGACTGTCCGCTCTGGCAGGCGAACCTGATCCTGACCACGTTCGACACGGCAGCCGCGGTGTTCGACCAGGCGGGGTTGGCCACCGACCTGCTCGTGACGTGCCGGCCGGGGTATCAAGGCGTGGTGAGCCGGGCGCTCGAACAAGGCCCTGCGTTCAACGGCCCGGACAGCCGCGGCGCGATCCGGCCGCGCGTGACGGCCCGCGAAGACCTGCTCGCCCTGTTGCCGCGGGGGCTGCTGCACCGCGAAGGCGTCTTCAACCTGCTTTTCCTGCTCGCCTTCGTGGTCGGCACCCTCGTGGTACTCGTCACGTCGGGATTGGGGCTGGCCGAACGCCGGCGCGAGATCGGCATTCTCAAGGCGACCGGTTGGCAGACGGACGAAATTTTGTTGCGCAGCCTGGTCGAAAGCCTCGCGCTGAGCTTGGCGGGGGCGAGCGTGTCCATCCTGCTAGCGTGGGGGTGGCTGCGACTCCTCAACGGCTACGGCATCGCCGGCGTCTTTCTGGCCGGCGTCGATGCCGCGCCCGACTTCCCGGTGCCGTTCCGGCTGACGCCCGTTCCCGCGCTCCTTGCCTTCGTGCTATCGTTCGTGGTGATTCTGACCGGCACGCTTTATTCCTCCTGGCGCGCGGCGACGGTGCCGCCGCGGGAAGCAATGCGCTGAAGTGCCGTAGCTTATTTGTGCGTAGGCAACACGCTCGCCTTTTCGAGGTAATGGCATGACGAAACTCCATCTCTGGTGTGCGGCATTGCTCCTCCTGCTTCCCGGCAGTGCCTGGGCCGACGAAGCAACGACCGCGGCGGCGTTGAAGAAAGCCGGCGCGGTCCTGACCACGGACGACAACCAGCCGGGCAAGCCGGTCGTCGGCGTCAACTTCCTTCAGGGCAAGGTCACGCGCGCCACCATCCAACACGTTTGCCAACTGAAGAAGCTGCAAGAGCTGAATCTGGATTCCACAGAAGTTGCCGACGCCGATTTAATGGGCCTGGGCGAACTCGAGGCGTTGCGGTCGCTCGATTTGAACTTCACGTCCGTCGGCGACGCCGCGCTCAAGGAAGTGGCTGCCTTGAAAAACCTCCGGCACCTCGGCCTCACGAAAACGAAGGTGACGGGGGCGGGGTTGAAGACCCTGCGCGGCCTGAAAGACCTTCAGGAACTGTACCTGGGCCTGACGGGCATCGACGACGCGGCCTTGAAGGAGGTCGGCACGTTTAGCGAATTGCGGACGCTGAACCTGTTCGAGACGAAGGTGACGGACGGCTGCGCCAAAGAACTGGGCGGCCTGAAAAAGCTACAAGCCCTGGACCTGACCCACACCGCCGTCACCGATGCCGTGCTGGCGGCGCTGCACGACATGCGGGACTTGCGCCTGCTCGACCTCCGGGAAACGGCGGTAACGGACAAGGGGCTGGCGCAATTGCGGGCGTGCAGGGGTCTCGAACAACTCTACCTCGCCTCGACGCGGGTGACGGACGCGGGCTTGAAAGACCTGGCCGGCCTCGAACACCTGCGCATCCTGTACCTGGGCAACACCAAGGTCACGGACGCCGGCCTGAAAGAGCTGCGTGGCCTGAAAAACCTGCGCACGCTGGACCTCGCATCTACCGAAATAACCGACGCGGCGCTCCAGGAGATTGCCGAATGGCCGAATTTAAGGATCGTTTACATCGCAAAGACGAAAGTAACGGCGGCGGGCATCGCCGACCTCAAGAAAGCGCGCAAGGACCTCGAAGTCAACCGCTGAACCATTTTCGGTCTTTTTCGCGCAATTCGCAAAAAACTGCTTGCGGACGCCCTGGACCTTCTGGTGAAATAGCCACCACGATCCCGACTGTTGGATCGGAACGCATCTGATTTTTTTTCAAGGAGGGACACCATGTCTCGCGTCACGACGCCTCCGACCGCGAAGCCCGTCACCCCGACCGCCCAACCCGCTTCGCCCGTCACGACGGCGAAGGTTCCGCACGATCGCATTGCCATGCGGGCTTACGAGAAGTGGGTGCAGCGCGGCCGGCCGCAAGGTACCGACATGCAAGACTGGACCGAGGCGGAAGCCGAACTGATGAAGGAAGGGGTTCGCACCGGCGCCACCATGACCCAGCCCGCGCGGCCGCAACGCTGAGACGCGGTTCGCCGACCTCTTTCCAGGCCCCCGTCGCACAGGACGGGGGCTTTCCATTTCTCTCCCTGCCAACCCATGACCATCGGCTTCCAGACGCCCCCACGCACCGATTCGCTCGTCAGTCGGATCGACCCCCGCTGGAAACTCGCGGCGCTGGCCGTGCTCCTCGTCGCCGTGACATGGGTTCAACACCTGCTGCCGACCGTTCTGTTCCTGACCGCCGCCTTGCTCCTCGCCTTGCTGGCCCGGTTGCCGGTCCGCTGGTATCTCCGACAACTCGGCGCGGCCCTGGGTTTCATTGCGCTGTTTGCCGCGCCGCTGCCGTTCCTGCTGGACGGACCGGGTTGGGTCTACACCTGGGGGCCGTTGCACGTCTCGGAACACGGCACCATTCTCGCCTTGAAGTTGTGCTGCAAGGTGGCGACCGTTTCGACGCTGGCCCTGGTGGTGTTGGCGACCGCGCCGTTGGAAACGACGCTCAAAGCGCTGCACGCGCTGCGGGTGCCGGGCTTGCTCGTGCAACTGCTCCTTTTGACGTACCGTTACATTGCCGTGCTGACGGACGAACTGGCCCGGCTGCGGGTCGCGGTGCGCGTGCGCGGCTACCGCAATCGCGTCAGCCGGCACAGCTACCGCACGGTCGGCCACGTCGCCGGCACGCTGCTGGTCCGCGGCTTCGAGCGCTCCGAACGGGTCGGCCACGCCATGCGCTGCCGCGGATTCGACGGCCGCTTCCGCTCTCTGACGGCGTTCCGCACGACGGCCGCCGATGTCCTGGCGTTTCTGATTGTGCTGGTGTACGTCGTCGGCGTGTGCCTGCTGGATCAGGGGGCACGCTAGTGCGAGCCGCTGTGTCTCAACCCGCCGTCATCGCTGTTGACGACCTCCACTTCACCTACCCGGAAGGGCAACCCGCGCTCGACGGCATCTCCTTCGAGGTCGCCGGCGGCGAAAGCATCGGCCTCGTCGGCTCCAACGGCGCTGGTAAAACGACCCTGTTTCTGTGCCTTAGCGGCGTCCTGGTGCCGCGCGCGCGGTCGCTCCATGTTGGCGGCCTGGACGTTTGCCAGGCCGACCAACGGCGGCGGCTGGCGAGCCGCGTGGGCATCGTTTTCCAGAACAGCGACGATCAGTTGTTCAACTCGACCGTGTTCGACGACGTGGCGTTCGGCCCCCTTAACCTGGGACTGGCACCGGACGAGGTACGGCGGCGCGTGACCGAGGCGCTGGCCGAAGTGGGCATGACGGGCCAGGAGGAGCGCGTGCCGTTCCACCTGTCCGGCGGCGAAAAGCGGCGCGTGGCGCTGGCCGGCGTCCTGGCAATGCGGCCGGCAGTGCTGCTGCTGGACGAACCGTCCATGTCCCTCGACCCGCGCGGCCGCCGCGAACTGATTCGGCTGATAAACCAACTTGGCGGCACGCGGATCATCGCGTCGCACGATTTGGAGATGATCCTGCAAACCTGCGGACGCACCCTGCTGTTGGACCGCGGCCGCATCGTCGCGGCGGGCAATTCGCGCACCCTACTGGCCGACGCGAAGCTGATGGACGACCACGGACTGGAAGTGCCGCTTAGTTTGCTCAGGTAAGTAAGACTTTACGCAGAGGCCTTTCTTACTTCACGCGAATCGACAGCTTCCACTTGCCGTCCTGTTTCAACAGTTCCAGCTTTTCCTTGTCGCCGTCCTCCTCGGTGTAGTTGACGGCCGCCTTGTCGCCGTCGATGGCAACCTTGTCGATCTTGCTGCCGGGCACGTCGCGGTACTTTGCGAGGAACGACTTGGATTTGAGATAAAGTTTACCCGTCAACTTGCTCATGTCGTCGGCACTCAGGCCGAACGCCTTTTCGAGCTTGGCTTTCTCGTCGTCGCCGGCTTTGCCGTAACTCGTCTGCACCGCCTTGGCGTGCTTGTCGGCGTCGTCGCGGGTGGTCGTGTCGAGTAAGGCCCAGATTTTTTCGTGGCCGCCCGCTTTAAGCGCGGCCTGAAACGCCACGAACGCCGCCTTCACGTCCTCCTCGGCGTCGGCGCGCACGGCGGTGGCCGTGAAGAGCACGACTGCCGGGATGAGGAGGAAGCCGAAGACGTGCTGCGGTCGCCAATTCATGGCCGTGTTACCTGTGGGTGAGCAAAGCGGTGAACGAACGCGCCTACTTTCGCAGAAGGGTGCCGGTTCGGCAAGGGATTTGGCGGTGCTAATCCGTGGACATTGGCGCGGAGCCTGGTATCTTGCAAGGGGCCGCGCCGGGCCGGACGGGTCCGGTTATCCCGCCGTGGCCGCCTCACACCAAGGAGAACCTCCATGCACACCCTGACCCGCCGTCAACTGTTGCTCGCCGCCGCTGGCGGCGCGGCCGCACTGGCCTTCGCCCACCTGGCGCCCCTGCAAGCCCTGGCCGCGCCCGACGAACCCGGCTTCAAACTCCCGCCGCTGCCCTACGACTATGACGCCCTGATGCCCCACATCGACACCGAGACGATGAAGATCCATCACGACAAGCACCACCAGGCGTACATCACGAACCTGAATAACGCCCTCAAAGACCAGCCCGACCTGCTCAAGATGAACGTCTACGATTTGCTCGCCAACATCGACAAGGTGCCCGAAAAGATTCGCCAGGCCGTCATCAACAACGGCGGCGGTCACGCCAACCATACGTTCTTTTGGACGATCATGGGGCCGAAGGCCGGCGGCAAGCCGGGCGGCGCGCTCGGCAAGGCCATCGATGAGAAGTTCGACAGCTTTGACAAGTTTCAGACGGCCCTCGGCGACGCGGCGGCCAAGCAGTTCGGCAGCGGCTGGGCCTGGCTCGTGTCGGACACCAAGGGCAAGCTGGACGCGATCAGCACCAGTAACCAGGACAGCCCGTACATGAGGAAGGGCGTACACCCCATCATCGGCATCGACGTGTGGGAGCACGCGTACTACCTGAAGTACCAGAACCGGCGGCCCGACTACGTCAAGGCGTGGTGGAACGTGGTCAACTGGAAGGAAGCCGGCGACTATTACGAGGCGGCGATGAAAGCAAAATGACGGAAAAATGCAAATCCGAAATCCGAAATCCGAAAAAAGACAAATCCGAAATCCGAAATCCGAAATCCGAAAAAATGCCCTATGCTTTCGGATTTCGGATTTGCATTTCTTCGGATTTCGGATTTCGCCTTTTTTCGGATTTGCATTCTCCGTCATTTGCCATTCGGCGGGTAGCCGTGGCCGTTGTTGCCGTTGCGCGGCGATTCGAGGTTCGTGGCACTCGGCGGTCGCGGCATGTTCATCGAGCTGGCCGGCCGCGAAAGGTTGATCGCGGTGGGCGGCCGCACCAGGTTCATGACGCTGGGCGGACGCACCAGGCCGCCGACCAGCGCCGTGGTGCCGGCGCAGAAGTGGCGCAGCGGCACCACGAGCAAGAGCGGAATCTGGTAACGCTCGTGCGGCAACTTGGCCATCATCTTCGACAGGATGTGCTCGACTTCCGGCGGCACGTCCGGGCGCAGGTCGCGCACGCTCGGCGGCGGCGTTTCCCGGTGGGCCAGCACTTTTTGCATCAGCGGCAGGCGGGCGAACGGCGGCTCCCCGGTCAGCAAGTGAAAGAACGTGCAACCCAGGCTGTACACGTCGCTGCGGATGTCCACGACCGTCGCGTCGCGCGTCTGCTCCGGCGAAATGTAGTCCGCCGTCCCGATCAGCAGACCCTTTTCCAACTGAAAACTTTCGGTGATCGTTTGGGTCGCCGCCTGAGAGGGGTCGCCTGCATTCCGGCGCAACCGGGCCAGGCCCCAGTCGAGAATCTTGACGGTCGGGTCGCCGGTCCGCCGGGGCGGCGTCAGGCCCGCCGACAATTGCAGTCCTTGCATTGGCGGGTTAATGAGGAAAAGGTTGGCGGGCTTGACGTCCCGGTGAACCAGGCCCAATTGGTGGGCGTGTTGCAACCCCTGGGCCACCTGCCGAATGAAGTCGCAAGCCTGCTCCACGGGTAGCGGACCGGACAGCTTGACGAACCGGTCCAGGTCGGTTCCCTCGACGAACTCCATCGCGAAAAAGTGCCTTTGGCCCTCTTCATAGGCGTCAAACGTTTTGATGACGTTGGGGTGCGCGAGGAGGGCGACCGCTTGCAGCTCGCGTTTGAACTGGCGGATGGCCGTGTTTTGCTCGGCCAGGTTTTGGCGGAGGACTTTCAAGGCGACGAAGCGGCCCTTTTGCGTGTCCCAGGCCTTGTACACCTGGCTGACGCCGCCCTCGCCGAGCCGGCCCAGCACGAGGAACGGGCCGACGACCAACTCGTCCCAGTCGCCTTCAAACAGCGCATCGACCTGGTAAGGCGTTAGCCACTCGATCTGAACGAGGTAGTCCGCCAACGCCCGCGGGTTTTTGTAAACCGGCGCCAATTCGCGCTCGATGTCGTCCACCTGGTCGGGCGCGAGCAGTTGCACCCGGCGGAGAGCGGCCAGCAAGTTTTCGACGTTGTGAATGGACATGGACGGGTTCGGGGGCTCCGCGGGACGAAAGCACCTGCCATCGAAGCAAAGGCGTGGCGAAAGGGTTTGCCCCGGCACCGCGACGAGTCGGCGCAAGCGGAGCGTCTCCTTCCCAACGGAAGCATGGGCCGTAACCCGCCGTTGTGCAAGCAGGGCCGCTCCGGTTTTTTCGCGATTCGGAGGATCGGCAAGCGGGTGCGCCCCGGCCAATGCCCGCCGCACCCCTGGAAATTGGTGTTGCCACGCGGACGACGCACCGCTATACACCCCGTCTTCCGGCAGAGAATTTCGTCGAGCGTCTGGTCGGGTCGGCGCGCGCCCTGCGCCGCCGTCGCGACCGGACAGGGGGGGCGTTCGCATGTTGGGCAATCCGTTGTTATCCCAGGTCCTGGACGACGAGGCGTTGACGCGCGGCCTGGGCGATGCGGAGGCTCGGGTGTTGGTGGAGTGGCTGGTCGAGCGGGCGGAAGAACTGGCGTCGGATGAATGCGCTGCCGAGGCCGCTACCGAGATGCGGCGCTTATGCCGTCGCGGTCGGGCGATCTCGCGTTTCGTGAGCCTATGGTGCCTGCAACGTCTGCGCGGGGCGGCGCACCAGCTGGCGGCGGCTGAGCGGTTCACCTGGCAGCTGCCCGACGATTACCGCATCGACGCCTGCGAACTCATGCAGGATGTCCTGTTTTGGGAGAAATGTGACCTGGATCAGAAACAACAGGGGACGACTTCGGCGTTCGGGGATTGATTTGGCGAGCCGGGAGCGTAAGCGACCGGAGTCTACCGGCGGCGATAACCTCCGGTCGTTGGGTGCCATGCTTTGGTACTCCAAAGCATGCTTTCGAGTACGAAAGCATGGCACACCCTCTTGCGTCGGCGAACACTCCGGTCGCTTACGCTCCCGGCTCGCCAGGTTTGGCAGCCGCTCCTGTGTCAATGTGGCAGGTTTCGCAACCTGCAGCGCCCGCGTGCCCTTACCTGGTTTAACAGCGCCCGTTGTTTTTTGCCGTCGTCGCATTGAGCGGACACTTTCTGTCCGCGCGGTTTGCCTATAATTAACACAGGAAATCCCGCAGTCGCCGGCCTTTAAGCCCCTACGCCCCTCTTTTTCGCGGCGTGTCCGCGCTTTCGGCACCGCCGCGGCACGCCACTTGCAATTTGTCCGCCGACTCGCTGTCCGCTGTCCCGAACATCCAAAATGCAGTCGAGATAAAGCTTGCAGGGGATGCTCCCGGAGCTTAAATTATATTGTTCCGCGAACCTTTCCTGCTGCGCAACCCTTGTGCCCCGATTCACGGAGTATCCTGTGACCGTTACCGCCGGCCCTCCTGATCCGAATAGCGAAGTGATCGAACGCGAACGCCGGCGCCTGAGCCAGCGCCTGGAAGAAGTCGCCCGCATGTGCGAGGCGGACATCAACCCGCCTGCGTTCTATGGCGAACTGCTCAAGCGGCTCCTCGAATCGATGGCGGCCCCCGCCGGTGCCGTCTGGGCGCGCACCGCCCAGGGGAACTTGCAACTCCAGTTCCAGGTCAACCTCAAGGAAGTCGGCGTCGATCGCTCCGAGGAGGCGCGCCAGAGCCATGAGGAGTTGTTGCGCCTGGCCGTGACCAAGGCGCAGCAGATCCACCTCTTGCCGCACAGCGGTGCCGGCCAGGCCCAGGATGGCCGTGCCGCGCCAGGCAACCCCACGGACTTCCTGCTGTTGATGGTGCCGATCCTGCTCAACGACCAGGTCGCCGGCCTCATCGAAGTCTGGCAAAGTCCCGGCCGGCCGATGAACGCGGTGCCGGGCTTCCTCCAATACATGAACCTGATGGCCGAGTTGGGCACGCGCTACCAGCGCAACCAGATGCTCGGCCAAATGGCGGGCCAGCAACAAGTCTGGACGCAGCTCGAAGACTTTAGCCGTAAGGTCCACGGCAGCTTGAACCCGATCGAAGTGTCCTACATCATTGCCAACGAGGGCCGCCGGCTCATCGAATGCGACCGGGTGAGCGTCGCCGTCCGCTACGGCAGCCGCGTCAGCATCGACACGGTTAGCGGCGCCGACGTGGTGGAAAAGCGCTCCAACCTCGTGCAGTTGATGCGGACCCTGTGCGACAAGGTGCTAAACTGGGGCGAGAAGCTGGTCTTCATCGGCACCAAGGACGACAGCCTGCCGCCGCAGGTGTTGAAGGCACTCGACGAGTACCTGGCCGAGAGCAACAGCAAGTTGCTGGTGGTGCAACCGCTCCGCGACGAGCGCGAGAAGGACAAAAAGAAGCCGGCCCGCGGCGCGGTCCTCATGGAGTGTTTCGAGCCGCCGCCGGAGCCGCAGCAACTGATCTCGCGGCTCGACGTGGTGAGCCGGCACGCGACCACCGCACTTTACAACGCCGTCGAGCACCGGCGCATTCCGATGCGCTTCGTGTGGATGCCGTTGGCGAAATTGCAGGAAGGCCTCGGCGGCAAGGCGCGGGCGATCGCCCTGGCCTCCGCCGTCGGCGTCACGCTGCTGGTATCCATCCTGGTGCTGGTCCCTTACCCGCTCAAGATGGAGGCCAAGGGCGACCTGGTGCCGGAAGTCCGCATTAACGTCTACTCCAAGACGCCGGGCATGATCGCCGGCTTCACCGTCGCGCCCGGCGAGGTCGTGGGTCCCGGCCGCGAATTGGTGCAGTTGCAAGACGTGCAGACCGGCAACAAGCTCGCCGAGATTTGGCGCGAAGGGCAAAACGCCCTCAGCGAAGCGGCTCACTTTGACCAGCAGATGAGCGATCCGAGTACCCTGCCGGACAAGAAGGTGGACGCCCAGCACAACGCCCGCCAGCAGCGCGAAATCGCGGCCAACAAGTTGAAGGAGTTCAACAATCTCACGAAAGCGTGGGACATCAAGCGGGCGGGTGATTTCGCCGACGGCATGGTCTCCGTCCGCGCCCCGGTCTTCACGACGGAGGACGCGGCCAAGGTCGGCAAGCAGGAGTGGACGGTGCTCAACAGCAACTTCCACCAGGAACTGACCGGCCGCAACGTCCAACCGAACGAGCCGTTGCTGCGTCTGGGGGCCAAGAGCGGGCCGTGGGAGGTGGAGCTAAAAATTCCGCAGAAGCACATCGGCCAGGTGTTGGAGGCGTTCACCCGCGAGAACACCGACACGCTGGACGTGGACTTCCTGCTCCGCAGCGACCCGACGCGCAAGTTCAAGGGCAAGCTGTCGCGCGACAAGATCGCCGGCGAGGCCAACCCCGCCCACGACGACGCGGGCGAGGCCGAACCGGTCGTGATCGCCAAGGTACGCATCGACGGCGACGACATCGACCCCGACTACCGGGTGCCGCGCGAGCTGCTGCTGAGCGGCACCGAGGTCCACGCCAAGGTCCGCTGCGGCAACCGCCCGATGGGCTATTCGCTGTTCTATGGCGTGTGGGAATTCTTCTACGACAAGGTCGTGTTCTTCTTCTGAGATTACCGCAACTCGTAACCGTTCATTCTCCCCCTACGAAGGGAGAAGGAACGGTTCCCCCCCTTACGAAGGGGGGTAGGGGGGTGGATTGGACACCATGACAGCGTACTTCAACCGTTCTTAACCCCCCCTACCCCCCCTTCGTAAGGGGGGAGAAGTTGCTTCCAGCGAACGGTTACTGCCGGCGGGGCAACGCCCCGTTGCCCCACTTTGGAGGATCCCTCATCATGCTTAAATGGCTCGTGACGTGCATCGCCCTGTGTGGGCTGACTTTCGGTGCCGTCTTCTTGTTGACTGACCCGCTGCACCTGTTTGCCCAGTCGGTTATCCCCGCCGTTCCCGGCTTTGCGCCGAAAAATCCGCCGGCCGTCAACGTCGCCCCCGAAGCCGTTGGCAAGGAGCCGGACAAGGTCACGATCGTTCTGGACCCCGACAACGCGCAGACGGCGCGGACCAGCCCCACCGTCGTGACCGGCGGCAGCATCGTGGCCGTGAACAAGCAGGAAGTGCCCAGCGAACGGCAGGGCCGCATCCTGTTCATCGCGCGGGAACTCAGGCCCGACGAGTTAAAGGACTACCCGCAGATCGACACTGCGGACAAATCTTCGGCCAAGGTTTTTGTCGAAACGCTCCGGTACATTGCCATCAACACCGACCCGCTGATTTCTGAGAGACCGGGTGAAGCCCCAGCCCACTCCGTCGATCCGAAATACTTGCGGCGGTGGCTCGAGGGCGAGCCGCTCGAAGCGGGCCGCGTGGTGGTCGTCACGGAAAAGCGTTATTTCCGCAAGCTGGAGGTAGGTGACAGGGTGCAGGCCGGAGACACGCTGGCCGTCGTCAATCCCGTGCTGGCCCTGGACGAATTGGACATTAAGAAGGAAAAGCTCCGCGTCGCGGTGGCGGAAATTGAAACTTCGGTCAAGACCAAGGAAGAAGCCCATGTCCGCTGGCAGTCAATGGTTGAGGCCGTCAAGCGGGTGCCGGGGGCCTACTCTCAGGAAGACATTCGCGGCGGCAAGCTCACCTGGGAACGCTACCAGCAGGAAGAAATCGCCAAACGGGCCGCCTATGTGCAAGCCCAGCGCGAACTGAACGCCTCCATCACGCAGCTGAAGATGCACGAAGTCCGCGCCCAGATTTCCGGCGTAGTGAAAACCATCTACAAGAGCCGCGGCGACGCCGTCAAGGAGTTGGAGCCGATCCTCCAGCTGCAAGACCACGAACACCTGCGCGTCGAGGGCGTCATGGAAATCCAGAACGCCGGCAAGGTAATGCTCGGCGATACGGTGCTGATTGAACCGGCCGTCGCCGACTCGCCCCGCAAAGTGCTGACCGGCCACCTGCAAGAAGTGACTTGCGTCGCCGTCAGCAGGGGCGATAAGCCTCTGATCCTTTCCGGCAGCGAGGACCGCACGGTGCGCATCTGGAATGCGGAGACCGGCGAGCAGACGGTGAAGATCGAGCACAAGTCGGCCATTCGCTCGCTGGCCTGCACGGGCAAAAACGCCGAGGCCAACCTCGCGGTCGCCGGTTGCTCCGACGGCTCGGTCCGGCTGTTCAACCTGGACAAGATGGAAGTCGCCAAGGACTTGCCCCGCCAGCACAAGAGTTCCGTGACCTGCGTGGCCTTTAGCCCCAACGGCAAGGTGTGCGCGACGGGCGGCGCCGATCATGCGATCTGCCTGTACGACACGGACACCGGCGAGCTGCTGTTCAAGCGCGGCGACGCGCACAAGTCGCCGGTCACTTCGGTGCAGTTCGCCACCGACGACACGTTCGTCTCGGCGGCCCCCGACAACGTCCTCAACGTCTGGAAGTTCGCCAAGGGTCAGGCGCCGGTGGTCGTCCACACGTTCGACAAGCGGTCCGGCGACGTGACGCAACTGGGCGTCAGCCCCGACGGCCAGTACGTGCTGTTCGACGACGCCAAGGACCTGCGTATCCTGTCGTTGCAAAGCGGCCAGATCGTCGGCTCGATCCAGGGTTCGGAAGGCACCGGCTTCCGCGGCCTGGCGCTGTTCGCGCCGGACGGCAAAACGGTCCTGACCACGAGCGCCGCCGACAACCGGCTCCAGCTGTGGCGCACCCCGGCCCTGGGCAAGGAAGTGGCCGGCGATACGCTGGGCCGCCGCGCCGCCGAGTTGCGTCAATTCACCTGGAGTACCGGCAAGGAGAACGCTGCCGCGTACGCGCCGGATGCTTCGTTCATCGTCACGGGCACCCAGGACAACCAGGTGCTGGTTTGGGGCATGCCGGACAAAAAGCAGATTGACGAACGGCTGACCGCCCGCGTGTCGCTGGTGGAGAAGTCGCTGGACGCCAGTTCGCGCCAGGTCCGCATCTGGGCCGAAGTGGACAACAAGTCCGGCTGGCTCATCCCCGGCGGCACGGCGACGATTGTGATTCCGCCGAAGAAGTAAGCCGGCATTAGGCGAGCCGGGAGCGTAAGCGACCGGAGTGCGTTTCGGAGACACACTCCGGTCGCTTACGCTCCCGGCTCGCCGTTGACAAGGTACGACCGAAGAAGGGGCCATCCATGACCACGGCAGCACCGGCCGCCAATGAAGTCGAACGGCGGAAGCAGATCAAGATCCGCCTCCGCAGCGACCTCGGCATCGAGCCGCAGAAATACGAGGGGCGGACGTACTACGTCGTCAAGGATCCGATCAGCCTGCGCTACTACCGGCTCAAGGACCACGAGCATTTCCTCATCCGCTACATGGACGGCAAGCACACCCTCGAAGACGCGCAGAAGGAATACGAGAAGCGCTACCGGCCCGACCGCCTCAAGCTGGAAGAACTGGAAGCGTTCGCGCAGCAACTGCTGACCGCGGGCCTGGCCCAGAACGAGTCGCCGCGCGCCGGCCAGCAACTCTTCGACCGCCGGAAGAAGCGCAAACGCACCGAATGGATGCAGACGCTCACCAACATCCTCTACATTAAAATTCCGGTCATCGACCCGGATCGCATTCTGAAGAAGATGCTCCGCTACGTCGGCTTCATCTTCACGATGTCGTTCTTCCTGCTCAGCGTCGGCTTCATGCTCGCCGCCGTCCTGCTGGTCGCGACGCATTTCGACGTGTTCCGCAGCAAGCTGCCGAGCTACCACGAATTCTTCAGCTTCAAGACGATCATCTACCTGTGGGTCGCCCTCGGCGTGGTCAAGGTGATCCACGAATTCGGACATGGGCTAAGTTGTAAAACGTTCGGCGGCGAAGTCCACGAGATGGGCATGCTCTTCTTGTGCCTGTCGCCGGCGCTGTATTGCAACGTCTCGGACGCCTGGACGCTGCCGAACAAGTGGCACCGCATCATCATCAGCGCGGCAGGCATCTACGTCGAATTGTTAATCGCAGCTATAGCCACGTTCGTCTGGTGGAACACGCCGACCCAGCCGTTTATCCACAACCTGTCGCTCAGCCTCATGGTCGTGTGCAGCGTCAGTACAGTGGTGTTCAACGCCAACCCGCTGATGCGTTACGACGGCTATTACGTCGTCGCCGACTGGCTCGAAATCCCCAACCTGCGCGAGCGGTCCAACCGGTTCATTAAGAACCTGTTCATGGAACACTGCCTCGGCATCGAGGTGCCGCCGGAAGAGTATATGGCCTTGTGGCGGCGCATCTTATTCGTGGTCTACGCGGTCGTCAGCTACGTCTACTACTGGGTGGTGACGTTCGCGATCTTGCGGTTCATGCACTCGTTCCTCCGCCCTTACAACCTTCAAGTAGTTAGCGACATGCTGGCCGTCGGCGCCCTCGCCTCCATGGTCGGCTGGCCGTTGTGGCGCCTGGGCAAAAACATTCACCGCCGAGGGAGGCTTCCCGACATGAAACGTTGGCGTGTCATCGCGACCTGTTCGGTGGCCGCGGCCATCCTGCTCTTTATCTTCCTGGTGCCGGTGCCGATCAGCCGCATCCGCGGTTCCGGCGTCGTCGAGGCACTGCCGGACGCCCAGAGCAAGGTGTTCGTCCGCGATAAGGGCATCCTGGAGAAGCTGCACATCAAGCCCGGCCAGGTCGTCCACAAGGGCGACGAGTTGGCCGAATTCATCGACCCCGCCGCCCAAAGCGACGTGGACTCTAGCCGCAGCGAGGTGGACCTCTACAAGGGACAGATGACCCGGCTCAACAGCCAGTTGCAAGACACGCGCGAGCCGGCCGCACGCAACGAGTTGACCAACCAGCTGGAAAATACCCTCGGCAAAAAGAGGATGGCCCAGACCAAGCTCGATAGCCTGCTCCGCACCCAGGTCAATCTCGTCCTCAAAGCGCCGCGCGACGGCGTCATCGGCATCGCGCCGGGGCCGGACGACGTGGGCAAGTTCTACGAAAGGCAGATGGACCCGAACAACCCGTTCTGCACGATCAACGAGCCGGGCAAGCTGCGGGTAGTGTTGCCGCTCGTGACGCCGGAATTCAACCAACTCAAAGAAACCGTCGAGCGTACCAGCCCGGCGGCGCGGACCGCGATCAAGCACCTGATGCAGTCGAAGGTGAATGCCGACTACGAGAAAAAGCCGCTGGACGACGTAATCGGCGACCTGACAAAGCAAGTCAAGGGCCTCAAGATCAAGGTCTATCCGGAATCGGAATTGTCGCCGCAGCTGCCGATCACTTACCACGGCGAGCAGGTGCGCCTCATCGGCATTCTGGACAAGATTTGCAACGATAACGGCTTCGGTTACGTCGTCATCAACGACGACAATAGCGACCTCAATGGCTGGATATTGCTCCGTCCCGGCGACGCCCGCATCTTCCCCAAGGGCGGTAGGCCGCTGCCGAACCTGGACGTTCAGATCCGCATTCAGGGCCGCGACGCCCAGGTCTGGACCGGCAAGCTGGAGGCACTGCCCGAATCGGACGCGAGCATTATCCCGCTGGCCCTGTCGAGCCGCGGTGGCGGCCCGGTGCCGGTCAAGGCGGAGCGCACGAAAAGCGGCGGCCTCATGCCGCAGACGCAGTACTAC
Organism: Gemmatales bacterium; assembly: GCA_038231495.1. Taxonomy (GTDB): domain Bacteria; phylum Planctomycetota; class Planctomycetia; order Gemmatales; family Gemmataceae; genus JBBRLG01. The sequence goes on from JBBRLG010000009.1 coordinate 26,799, forward strand.
CTCGTCTTCGTGGAAATCAACAACCCCGACGGCGCGATCGTGCCCGGCAACGCGGCCCAGGTGAAGATTTATTGCAAGTCGGAGACGGTCGCCAGCTTCCTGTGGCGGACGGTCAACAACATGTTCGACCTGCACTTGATGTGAGCCGGGGCGAACTCGGACTCCCTTGCAGAAACCGTTTGCCGCTTGCGGCTTTGCCTGTCACAATGCAAAGCCGCAAGCGGCATTTTTGTTTCCCGTCCATTCTTCGTTAGCGGGGCCGGTGAGCCATGTCGGATGGATTTGCTACGGTGGCGAAATACAGCGTGCCGCTGGAAGCCCAGCTTGCCAAGGGTCTCCTGGAAAGCGAGGGCATTGAGGTGCAGCTGTTCGGCGACCTGGGCGCGACGATGCTCAACTACGGGGCCGCCGGCGGGCTGGTCGAATTGCGCGTTGCCGTCTGGGACGCGGCGCGAGCGCTGCGGCTGTTGGAAGCGCAGCGCGAGCGCGTCCGCCGGGGCGACGAATGGCAAGACGAGGCGGACGAGGACGTGTGGGTGTGTACGCTCTGCGGGTCGGCGGTGCCCAACGACCGGACGGCCTGCACCGATTGCAAGACGCCCCGCGACGCCGTGCAAACCGACGCCGGCGGCCGGCTCCAACTCCAACGCGCTACGCCGGAGGACCGGTCGAACGCGCCCGCAGGCATAAGGGCCGACCAACCGCCCGCCGCGTCGATAAAGACGGAGGAGGCGGAGGGAACCGTTAACGCCCCGAACCTGGTCACCCTCTACGGGGATGACCTGGCCAAACGCGCTTGCCTGGCCGCGCTCGCCCCGTTGCTTACCGCACCCTTCACTTGCATAACGATGGTGTTTTTGCCTGTATTCCTGGTCTTTGCCGCCATCTCTGCGTGGTATCTTCTCCAGTTAGTGCTGTTCAACAACGGCGAACTAAGCCGAACGGGCTGGCTGTACCTTGTCGCTGCACTCGTGTTTAACGCGAGCTACATCGGGATCGGGGGCTTTTTGCTATTTTCATTCTTACCACATTAGGTTGAGGCCCGACTGGACGAAGTAGGGAACGATCAGTCATCATAAATCCATCACTACCTTCACCACGTTCTCCTCAACCGACACCGGCGGCGTGAAACCCAGCGAAGCCGTTAAGGCCAGCATCGGCGCGTTCTCGCTCAGCACCAGCCCGACCAGCCGCTTCACGCCGCGCTCGCGTGCAATTTCGATCAAACGCTGCAACAGGTGCCGACCCAGGCCGAGTTGCTGGTGGGCGTCGCTCACAATCAGCGCGAACTCGGCGTCGCCCGTTTCTGGGTGCAAGTAGTAGCGCGACACGCCCAGCATCGTCTCGGTCGTGTCATCCGTTTGCACGGCGGCCAGGGCCATTTCGCGGTCGTAGTCCAGGTGGCACAGGCGGATCAGACTGTCGCGCGAAAGCGTCTTCACCAGGCTGAAATAACGCATGCGGATCGTGTGTTCGGAGTGCCGGCCGTGCATCGCGATGAGGAGCGGCTCGTCTTCGGGCCGCATCGCCCGGACCGTCACCGCGTCGCCGTTGCGCAGCGCAAACGTCTGCGTGTACTGGTTGGGGTACGGGTGAATTACGAGCCGCGGCCGCTCGGCTTCGGGCTGGTCAGCAGGCGTGAGGAGGATGCGCGCGTCCAGCGCCACGATGCGTTCCGGCCCCGCCAGGAGCGGGTTCATGTCCACTTCCTGAATGTCCGGGCAGTCGGTCAGGAGTTGACTGAAGTGGACGAGCAGCGTTTCCAGCGCTTCGAGGTTGACGGCGGCCTGGCCGCGGACCCCCTTCAGGGCAGGGAAAATGCGCGTCCGCTCCATCAACCGGCGGGCGAGCGTGCGGTTCAGCGGCGGCAGCGCGAGGGCGCGGTCTTGCAGGATTTCAACCAATACGCCGCCCGCACCGAAGAGGATCACCGGCCCGAACTGCCGGTCCACGGAACTGCCGACGATCAGCTCGACGCCGCGCGTGCCGATCATCGGCTGCACCGTGACGCCGTTGAACGCCGCCGTTTGGCCGCGCTTCGCCAAATTCTCGCGGATAAGGTCGAACGCGGCGCGCACCGCCGCCTCGTCGCCGAGGTTCAACTGCACGCCGCCCACGTCGCTCTTGTGCGTGATCGTGGCCGACAACAGTTTCAACACCACCGGGTAGCCGATCGCCGTCGCCGCAGCGATTGCCTCCTCGACCGTCGCACAAGAAACCGTGCGCGCCACCGGCAGACCGTACGCGGCCAGCACTTCCTTGGCCTCGGTTTCGGTGAGCAGCGTACGCTTCTCGGCCCGCACCGTTTGGAAAATCTGCCGAACGCGCGCGGTGTCGGGCCGGCGGTCTTCCGGAATCGCCTCGGGCCGTTCGTACAGCAACTCCTGGTTGCGGCGATACTGGACCATGTGCAGAAACGCCCCGATGGCCGACTCCGGCGAATCGAACGTCGGGATGCCGACGTGGCTCAGCAGTTCGCGGCCGGCACGCACCGCCGCGCCGCCCATCCAGCTCGCGAGGATCGGTTTGCCCTCGCAGTGGGCGAACGGCGTCAACTGCCGGGCCGTCTCGGTCGGGTCGGTCATCGCCTGCGGCGTCAGCAACACCAGGACGCCCTGCACGTTCGGGTCTTTCGCACAGGCTTCCACGGCGATGCGGTAGCGCTCCGCCGTGGCATCGCCGAGGAGGTCGATCGGGTTGGCGTGGCTCCAGAAAGGCGGCAGCGCCTTGTTAAGCGCGGCCAGCGTTTCCGGGGCGAGGTCCGCCAGGATGCCGCCGCCAAGCATCAGGGCGTCGGTCGCCATGACGCCGGGGCCGCCGGCGTTGGTGACGAGCGCCAGGCCCGGCCCGCGCGGCGGCGGCTGCATGGCCAGGATTTCCGACATGTTGAACAGTTCGGGGATAGTCATCACGCGCAGCACACCGGCCCGCCGAAACGCTGCGTCGAAAACGGCGTCGGCACCGGCCAAGGCGCCGGTGTGCGACGCGGCGGCGCGGGCACCGGCCTCGTGGCGACCCGACTTGACGACGATCACCTGCTTCGTGCGGCTGACGCTGCGCGCGGCGCTCAGAAACTTGCGCACGTCGCCGATCGACTCCATGTAGAGGATGATGCTGCGCGTGTTCGGCTCGTCGGCGAAGTAGTCGATCAGGTCCGCGAAGTCCACGTCGAGCATCGCGCCGACGCTGACGAAGCTGCTAAAGCCGATGTGCTTCTCGGTCGCCCAGTCGAGGATAGACGTGCAAATCGCGCCGCTCTGGCTCAGGAGCACGACCTTGCCCGGCCGCGCCATCGTCGCCGCGAAGCTCGCGTTAAGGTTGCTCGGCGGGTGGATCAGGCCCAGGCAGTTCGGCCCGATGATGCGCATTTTGCCGCGCGCGGTTGCCCGGATTTCCGCCTCCAGCGCCCGCCCCGCCGCCCCGAGTTCGGAGAAGCCTGCCGAGATGATGATGGCCGCGGGGATGCCGGCCGCGACGCACTGTTGCACGAGGTTGGGCACCGTCGCGGCCGGCGTGGCGATCACGGCCAGATCGACGCGCTCCGGCAGCGCGGCCAGCGACGGATAGCAGTGGACGCCGTGAACTGCCCGTCGTTTGGGGTTGATCGGGTAGACGACGCCGCCGAACGGGTTTTCGAGCAAGTTCCGGATGAGAATGCTGCCGACGCTGCCGGGCGTGGCGCTGGCCCCGAGGACGGCCACCGACTGCGGCTTGAACAGCGGGTCGAGCGAGTGACGGACCGTGGGCATGGGGGTTTCCGGGGTCGAATGCAAAGCCGCAAGCGGCGGATCGAGGGGTTACTCTCTCACAAGGACGTGAAACCGTTCCAGGAGTTGCCGGGTGATCGGGCCTGGTCGGCCCGTGCCGATGACGCGGTCGTCGCACTTTACCACGGGAATGACCTCGGCTCCCGTGCCCGTCAGGAAACATTCATCCGCCGTGTAAACGTCGTGGCGCGTTAGCGTCATCTCCCGCACCGGGATGTCTGCGGCCTTGGCCAACTCGATCACCGTGTCGCGCGTGATGCCTTCGAGCAGACCCGCGTGCAGTGGCGGCGTGCGCAGCTCGCCGTGCTTGACGAAGAAGATGTTGTCGGCGGTACACTCCGCAACCTCGCCGTTGACGTTGAGCATGATCGCTTCGAGACAGCCGGCGCGCGTGGCCTCGATCTTGGCGAGGATATTGTTCAAATAGTTCAGCGACTTGATGCGCGGGTTGAGCGCGTTGGGGTGGTTGCGGATGGTCGAGGCGGTGATGATTTCCAGGCCGTTTTCGTACAGTTCCGCCGGGTACATGCTGATGTCATCGACGATGATGATGACTTGCGGGTCGCTGGTCTTGCGCGGGTCGATGCCGAGGCCGCCGGCCCCGCGCGTGACGACGAGCCGAATGTAGCCGTCGCGTTTTGCGTTGATCCGCACCGTTTCGCGCACGGCGTCGGCCATCTGGTCGGGCGGCAGCGGCACCTCCAGCATGAGGTGGCGGGCGCTCTCGTAAAGGCGTTCGATATGTTCGGCCAGGCGGAAGACCTTGCCGGCGTAGACGCGAATGCCCTCGAAAATGCCGTCGCCGTAGAGCAGGCCGTGGTCGAAGACGCTGACCTTGGCGTCGGCCTTGTCGAAGAACTTGCCGTTGATGTAGACCCTGGTCATCGCTGGCCCCCTGTTCGCGGAAAGCGGGCCGGCGCCGTGCGCTGCTACTCGGCCCGGTCCCAGTGCGGCTCGTTGATCGCGGCACATGCCTGGCCGCGGCCGGGAAAAAGGTGCTCCGGCTCCGTGCCCTCGTCCACGCGGCCCGCCGCGAGTTTGACGACGCGGTCGGTGCTGGCGACGAGTTCCATGTTGTGCGTCACCATGATGATAGTCAGCCGTTCCTGCCGGTTCAAGTCGCGCAACAGCCGGACGATCTCGCCGCCGGTGGCCGCGTCGAGATTGCCGGTCGGCTCGTCGGCCAACAGCACCCGCGGCCGGTTGATGAGCGCGCGGGCGATGGCCGCACGCTGCATCTCGCCGCCGGACAGCTCGCGCGGCTTGTGCTTGATCCGGTGGCCCAGGCCGACGCGGTCGAGCATCTCGACGGCGCGGTGGCGCTCCTGGCGGCCGTGCAAAAACCAGCCCCACACCGAGTGCGCGATCATTGGCGGCATGAGGACGTTTTCAAGCGTCGTGAGTTCGGGCAACAGGTGGTAGAACTGGAAGATAAAGCCGAACGTCTGGTTGCGCAGCTTGTCGCGGCGCTCGGCGGGCAGGTTGTCGATGCGTTCGCCATCGAGGTGAACGCTGCCGGCGTCCGGCTGGTCGAGGGTGCCGAGCAGGTGCAGGAGCGTACTCTTGCCCGACCCCGACGCGCCGACGACGCTGAGGAATTCGCCGCGCTGCACGTCGAGGTCCACGCCGTTAAGGACGGGCACCTGGATGGCGTGCTTGCGGTAGGCCTTGTGCAGACCGACCGCGGTCAACAGGGGGGATTCTTCGAGCATTCCTTGGCTCTCCCATGGGCCGCTTGCGGCTGAGCGGTCGGCGCTCAGCCGCAAGCGGCAATACAACTACCTTGACTATTCGTACCGCAGCGCCCGCACCGGATGCAGCGTCGCCGCGCGCAGGGCCGGCAAGACGCTGAACAGCACGGCAATAACAATGGCCCCGACGTTGACCAACAGCACACTCGACGGCTGAATGTCCGTTGGAATCTTGTCGAAATAGTACGTCGTCCGGTCGAAAATGACCTGTCCCGTCACCTTGGACAACGCCCACTCGATCTCATTGATATAGATCGTAAACAGCAGCCCAAGGGTGGTGCCAATCCCCGACCCGACGGTGCCGAGCAGCAACCCATAACTGAGGAAAATTTTCAGCACGCCGCCGTTGGACGCCCCGAGTGCCTTCATGATGCCGATGTCACGCGTCTTTTCGATGACGATCATCGAAAAAATGGCCAGGATGCCGAAGCCCGCGACGAGGATAATCATGAACAGCAGGATGTTCAGGATGCCCTTCTCCACGGAGATGGCGCTGAGCAACGGGCCTTGCTTCTGCTCCCAGGTTTCGATCGCCACCGGCTCGGCGGCAAACAACTCCTTGAGGCGGGCGACGACCTTCGGCGCCTCGTCGTAATTCTTGAGGCGCATTTGAATGCTGGTAGCCCGGCCCGGCATGGTGCGCAGCTTTTGCAGGTATTCCAGCGGCACAAAAACATAGGTGCCGTCGTACTCGCTCATCTCCGACTTGAAGTAATCGCAGACGACGAGGCGGTCGTTGATCGGGCGCATTTTCTGGCCGCTGATCGTCGTGATGACCACTTCGTCACCGACTTCGACGGTCGTGATTTCCTTGGGGTCGAGGTGGTTTGCGCCGGAACGTTCGCGGTAGTGGGCCATCGCGTGGCCGAGGATAATGAAGTCCGGCATGTCGTCAACGGTCGATGGCGGTGCCGCGGGTAACGGCTTGCCGTCGGAGCCGAGGCGGGCCGGGTTCAAGTCCTGCATCATCAGGCCGTGAAAGCGGTGGTTGTCAAGGTAGTGCTTCCGGCCAGCGTTGCTGAGGGTGAACGACTCCGCCGGCTTGTCCTTGTGAATTTGCAAGTATTGTGCGAAGCCGCCGACGTTGGTGCGGCCGACCGGCTGGATGCCGATGATGCGCACCGGTCGCATGATCGGCGCGTCGCGGAAGTTGAATTGCAGCATGGCGAAGATTTCGAGCGTCGGCGTCATCTCCTCGACCTGGTCGCGCAGATAAGGGTCGGCCAGGATGCGCTGCATCTTGCCTTCGTAGTCGGTCATGCCGTCGTAGTCGTAGGCTTCGATGACCACGTCGGAGAGCAGGCCGTGCAGCCGGTCGCGCAGCTTGGTGCTAAAGCCGGCCATGACGCTGTTGACCACGATGAGCGTGGCGACGCCGAGCATGACGCTGACGATGCAGACCAGCGCGAGATAGCGCGTCAGCAGGTAGCGCCAGCAGAGTAGAAGTTTGTACAAGGCTCACCCCCCAGGCAATTGAAACCACGAAATACACGGAAAACACGGAAAAAATGCAAACCGAAACGCTATCCAAGGCACGAACACCTGTGGCGGCAAACCTTTCAGCTATTATTTCTGTCTTTTTTCCGTGTTTTCCGTGTATTCCGTGGTTTCTATTTCTTTTCGGGTCGCAGTAACGGGAACAGGATCACGTCGCGGATCGTCTGGGTGTTCGTCAACAGCATCACGAGGCGGTCGATGCCGACTCCCAGGCCGCCGGCCGGCGGCATGCCGTGGCGCAGCGCGCGCACGAAATCGTCGTCCATCTTGGCCATCGAATCTTCTTCCTTCAGGCCGGCCAGCTGGTTCTTGAACGTGGCCTCTTGCGTGACCGGATCGTTCAATTCGGTGTAGGCGTTGGCCAACTCCATGCCGCGGACGTATAGCTCGAAGCGCTCCGCGATGTTCGGGTTGTCGCGCTGCCGCTTGGTCAGTGGGCACAGCGACGCCGGGTAGTCTTTTACGAACACCGGGCCGACGAGTTTGTCCTCGACGTGCTCTTCAAACAAGTGCTGAATAACCACATCAAGGTGCTTGCCCGCGGCGGGGAAGCCCTTTTGCTCGGCAACACTGCGCACGGCCGCTTCGTCGCTCATCGACACGCCGACGTACTGCTCGAACAACTCGCCGTAGGTTTTGCGCTGCCAGGGCGGTGTGAAATCAATCGTGTGTTCGCCGAAGGGCAGTTGCAGGTTGTCGCCTAGCGCCTGGACACACGCGACAATTACGCCCTCGGTCAGGTCCATCATTGTTTCGTAGTCGCCATACGCCTGGTACAACTCCATCATGGTGAATTCGGGATTGTGGCGCGGGCTGATGCCTTCGTTGCGAAACACGCGGCCGATCTCGTACACCTTTTCGATGCCGCCGACCAGCAGCCGCTTCAAGTGCAGTTCCAGGGCGATGCGCAAGTACAGGTCGATGTCCAGCGTGTTGTGGTGCGTGATGAACGGCCGCGCCGCCGCGCCGCCGGCGATGGCGTGCAGTGTCGGCGTTTCCACCTCGAAATAGCCCTTGTCGTCGAGGTAACGCCGCAGGGTGCGGACGATGAGAACGCGCTTGCGGGCGCGGTCGAGCGTTTCTGGGTTGTAGATCAAATCGAGGTAACGGTGCCGTAGCCGATACTCCATCTCCTGCATCCCGCCCCACTTGTCGGGATGCGGCAGCAGTGATTTGCCGAGGAACGTCAGCCCGTCAGCGAACACGGTCGGCTCGCCGCGGCGCGTCTTGCCGTAGGCGCCATCCACGCCAATCAGGTCGCCGAGGTCGAGCTGTTGAGTCAGTTGCCAGCCAATTTCGCCGACCTGTTTCTGGCCGATCATGACCTGGATGCGGCTGGACAGGTCGGGGACTTTCTCCGCTTCGCCTTCGCGTTCGCCCTTGATTTCGCGGTGCGTCGGGCGACCGGACCAGTCCTTCACGTCGAGGAAATGAACCTTGCCGCCCGGACGCCGACTGACGATACGGCCGGCGATGCGCACGCGCGGCCGCTGGTCGTCGGGCACGTCGGCGGGGATTTTCAGTACCGCGTCGATGGCCTGGTGGTTGTCGAACCGAGCGCCCCACGGGTCGATACCGAGCGCCTCAATGGCGCGGAGCTTCTGCTGACGGCTGGCCTCGAAATCGTCTTGGGTTTCGGCAGACACGGGTGTACGGCTTTCTATCTTGGAGGAAGCGGCAAAGAAGGTGCGTCACGGATGAAGGATGAATTGTAGTCGGACCGCCAAACGTGTCAATTCCGAGTGGGTGGGGGGCGCGGAACCGATAGAATCACCTGGCGAGGCCGGGGCGGCGGCGCGCCCCGCAGCGAATGGGGCGAAACACCCCGCCCGGAGCCACCCCCCCCCCCCCCCCCCACCCCCCCCGCGGGGCGCCCCAGACAAA
>JBBRLG010000010.1:0-31274 GCA_038231495.1 Gemmatales bacterium
GGCGGCGCTCATGGCCGTTTTTGGCATCGGTAGCGGCGCGTCGGCGATTCGGCCGCGCGGCCCGCACATGCTGCTGGCGACGGGCGGGCTGTTGCTCAGCTGCCTCTACCTGGGCGGGTTGATCGGCCTGTTTACCTTTGCCATCTACTTCGCCACCGCCTGACCCGCTGCGCCCGTTCCAGTCTTCACCGGGGGTTCACCGCGCATGCTCTGGGAGATCGAGATTCGGCCGCGGGGACGCGACGCGGGCCGCGCGCGCGTTTGCGAAGAATACGACCTGTTGACGCACGCCACGGACGGCGACCGCCTCGTCACCGGCTCGGCCCACGGCTTTCTGCTGCAAGGCAACCTGGGTCGCCCCGACGCCGAACGCCTCGTCCAGGAATTGCTCGCGGACTCCCTGGTAGAGACGGCGAGCCTCGGCACGCTCAACGAGCATCGGCGGTCCGACCACCTGGCCACCGTGCTGTTAAAGCCCGGCGTCATGGACCCGGTTGCCCTCAGCATCGTGGACGCGGCCCACGACCTCGGCGTCGCCGTCGAGTCGGTGCGCAGCTTCCGCCGCTATTACGGACCGCCATTGTCGCCGGCAGCGCAGGCCGTCCTGTTCCGCCGCGTGCTGGCCAACGACGCCATCGAACAGGTGCTCGCCGAACCGCTGACGCTCGACCACTTGACCGTCGGCACGCCTTACCGCTTCCAGTTGGTCACGGTGCCGCTCCTGAAGTTAAACGACGCCGAGTTGCTAAAACTGAGCCGCGACGGACAATTGGCCCTGAGCCTGGCCGAAATGAAGGCGGTTCAAGACCACTTCCGCGCCCAGGGCCGCGACCCCAACGACGTGGAGCTGGAAACTATCGCGCAAACCTGGTCGGAACACTGTTCGCACAAGACGCTCAAGGGTGCAATCGATTTCAACGGCCGGCGCATCAACAATCTGCTCAAGGAAACCATCTTCGGCGCGACCCAGGAAATTCGCCGCCGACTCGGTGCCGACGACTGGTGCGTCAGCGTCTTCGAGGACAACGCCGGCGTCGTCCGCTTCGACGACCAGTATCACGTTTGTTTCAAGGTGGAAACGCACAACCACCCCAGCGCCATCGAGCCGTACGGCGGCGCGAACACGGGTCTGGGCGGCGTCATCCGCGACCCGATGGGCACCGGCCTCGGCGCGAAGCCCGTTTGTAACACGGACGTATTTTGCTTCGCGCCGCCGGACACGCCGCCGGAGTCGTTGCCGCCCGGCGTGTTGCATCCGCTCAAGATCATGAATGATGTCGTCGCCGGCGTCCGCGATTACGGCAACCGCATGGGCATCCCGACTGTCAACGGCGCCGTCTGCTTCGACGAGCGTTACCTTGCCAACCCCCTGGTTTACTGTGGTACGGTCGGTCTGATCCCCGTGGACCAGGTCGAAAAGGCCGCACAAGACGGCGATTGGATCGTCGTCCTGGGCGGTCGCACGGGCCGCGACGGCATCCACGGTGCGACGTTTTCGTCCATCGAACTGACCGCCGAGTCCGACCAGGTGAGCGGCGGCGCGGTGCAGATCGGCAACGCCATCGCGGAGAAGAAACTGCTCGACGTGCTGTTGCAGGCGCGCGACTTGCGCCTCTACCACGCCGTCACGGATTGCGGCGCAGGCGGCTTCAGTTCTGCGGTCGGCGAGATGGGCGAGAAGCTTGGCGCGGCAGTGCAACTCGACCAGGCCCCACTGAAATATGCCGGCCTGTCCTACACCGAAATCTGGATTTCCGAATCGCAAGAGCGCATGGTACTCGCCGTGCCGCCGGACCGGTGGGACATGCTCAGACGCCTGTGCGCCAGCGAAGATGTCGAGGCCATAGCTATCGGCCGCTTCGAGAAAACCGGCCGGCTGCGGCTGTCCTATGAAGGCCACCTAGTCGCCGACCTGGCGATGGAGTTTCTGCACGACGGCCGGCCCCCGGTGGTGCGCGCAGCGTCGTGGCAGCCGCCGGCCGCGCCTCTCACCGTGCCCGCGCAGTCGTCACCGCCGCCGACCAACCTGACGGACGTGCTGTGCAAAATCCTGGGTTCGCTAAACGTGTGCAGCAAGGAATGGATCATCCGCCAGTACGACCACGAGGTCCAGGGTGGCAGCGTCGTCAAGCCGCTGGTCGGCGTGAAAAACGACGGCCCCGGCGATGCGGCGGTGGTGACGCCGGTGTTGGGTTCGTGGCAAGGCCTGGCGCTGGGTTGCGGCTTGAACCCCTGTTACGGCGACCTTGACCCCTACGCGATGGCGGCGGCCGCGATCGACGAGGCGGTGCGCAACGTGGTGGCGGTGGGTGCCAACCCGGCGCGCATCGCGTTGCTCGATAATTTCTGCTGGGGCAACACGGACCGCCCCGAGGTGCTCGGCTCCCTGGTGCGTGCGGCCGAGGCGTGCCGCGACCTCGCCCTGGCCTACAACATGCCGTTCATCAGCGGCAAGGACAGCCTCAAAAACGAGTACCATTCGGGCGGCCGACACATTGTCATCCCGCCGACGCTGCTCATCAGTGCCCTGGGCCTGGTGCCCGACGTGCGCCGCTGCGTGACGATGGATTTGAAGGAACCCGGCAACCGCCTCTACCTGGTCGGCACGACGAAAGACGAGACGGGTGGTTCGCACTATCACCTGGTCAATGGCCTGGTCGGCGGCGTGGTGCCGCAAGTCGATCCGCTACTCGCGCCGCCGACCTTCCACCAGCTGCACGCGGCGATCCGGGCCGGCCTGGTGCGCTCGTGTCACGACCTGAGCGAAGGCGGCCTGGCGGTTGCCGTGGCTGAAATGGCGTTCGCGGGCGGTATCGGCGCTGACGTGACAGGCTCGAGCGCCGGAACCGACCTGCCGGACGCGCTCCTTCTCTTTTCGGAGTCACAAACTCGTTTTATCGTGGAGGTACAGCGCGGCCACGCGGCGGCGTTCGCAGCGGCTATGGCTGGCGTTCCGTGCCGGCCGATCGGCGACACGACGAAAGAGCAACGCCTGCGAATCGCGGGATCCAACGGCGAGTGGGTGGTGTGGGCGAACCTGTCGGCGTTAAAGGAGGCGTGGCAGAAACCGTTGCGCTGGTGACAGGTGTGGTAGAATGTTAGGGTGAAGTCTTGGAGGGACCGTTATGCCAATTCACGATTGGACTCGCGTCGAAGCCGGAATTTTTCACGACTTCCACAACCGGTGGCTGGCACACATTAGCGAAGCGTTGAATTGTGGTCTGCTGCCTGCGAATTATTACGCATTAACCGATCAACATGCGGGCCGAACCGTCCCGGACATTCTTACCTTACATGCCGAGCCGGAAGAACAACCTGCTTCGTCGGCCCAAGGCAGTGTCGCCGTCGTCGAGCCGCCGCCACGCGTCCGCCTTACCGTCACTTTTCCCGCCCCGCTACCCGCGGCTCGCGGCACTCGGCGGACCCTGGTCATTCGCCACGTGAGCGGCCACCGGATCGTTGCGCTGCTGGAATTGGTGTCGCCGGCAAACAAAGACCGGCCGGGCCACGTCGATCGGTTCGCGCGCAAGGTCGCGGGTGCTGTGCGTGCGGGCGTCAACGTGCTGACGGTGGACCTGTTCCCACCGGGACTGCACGACCCGCAGGGCATGCACGGCGCCATCGCATCCCGCCTCGACCGCGACGCGACGGTCCACCCGATTCCACCGGCCGAGCCGGTAACGCTGGTATCTTACGTCGCCGCACGGCAGCCGGTGGCGCACCTGGAACACCGGGCCGTCGGTACCGAGTTGCCACCGATGCCTCTCTACTTGACGGCGGAGCGGTTCGTCAACGTCCCGCTGGAGCCGACGTATGAAGCGGCGTACCGTGGATTGCCGGCGTTCTGGCGTAATGTTCTTGACGGAATCCATCCTGCGCGTTGAACAAGCTCAGGAAGATCAAAGGGGGAAGAGCAAAGGAAGAGCAAAGGGGACGGGAAGATCAAAGGGGACGGGCACGTTTTCCAGGGAAGAAATCATCAAAACAAAGGAAACCAAACGTGCCCATCCCCAATGATTCGCCCCGTCCCGTTTGATTCGCCAGGTATACTCAACGCGGGGGACTCTGACACAAGCCAGAAGCGCCAGCGAAGGACTATCCTTCGCTGGCGCTTCTGGCTTGTGTCAAACCGGGCCGCGTTGAGTATACCATCCTGATGCGGGAGCAAGGAGCTTTATTCGTAGCCTCGGAGTGGTGGCCGCACAAAGGGTCGAAATGGTGCAGCCAACCGATGCCGCACTGCCGTTAGTGCCTCGTAGTTTATCCCTTCCGCGCCGAAAGCCCTTTCCCTTGTCGTGGCGGCTGTGGTAAAACGGAATGGGGGTTTCCAACCGGGCGCCCAACACCCGCTTTACCAACCGTTCGGTCGCTTGTGCCGGGGTCGGCTTATGGGTATTCAGGACCGCGACTACGTCCGCCGCGAGGGGCCGAGCTTTCTCGGCTCGTTCCTCGACCGCGGTAAAATTTGCAAATGGCTCGTCGGCATCAACGTCGCCGTCTTCTTCGTGCAATTGGCGACCCGCAGCGCCGCCGACGTTGACGGCGACGCCGGTTCCGGATTCTTTACCAACGCCCTCGACCTCAACGTTTATGAAGTCGTTTACCACGGCCAGGTCTGGCGGTTGTTGACCCACTTTTTCCTGCACAACGTCGGCTCGCCGTTCCACATCCTGTTCAACATGCTCTTCCTGTGGTGGTTCGGCAGCGACGTGGAAGACCTCTACGGCCCGCGCGAGTTTTTGGCCATTTACCTCGTCGGCGGTCTGGCCTCCGGCGTCGCCTTCGTCGCCACCACGCTGCTGACCGGTGCCAACGCCGCCGCCCTCGGCGCCTCTGGGGCCGTGACCGCCGTGCTCGTCATTTTCGCCTGCCACTACCCGACGCGCATGATCCTCGTCATGTGGTTTTTGCCGGTGCCGATCTGGCTGTTCGTCATTTTCACGGTGCTGTACGACGCCTTCACCCTGGCCAGCGGCGTTCACACGGGCGTCGCCGTCGCCGGCCACCTCGGCGGTGCCGCGTTCGGCTACGCTTATTACAAGCTGCACTGGCGGCTCAGCGGGCTGTGGCCCGACTTCAGCAATTGGCGCAAACGGCGGTCGCAACCGCGCCTGCGCGTCTACCGCGAGGAGGAACCCCCGACGCCCGTGGGCGTGGCGGCCTCGGCCCCGCCGTCACCGCCCAGGCTGGAGGACGAACACCTCGAAGCCAAGATGGACGCCGTCCTCGAAAAGCTTTCACGCGAGGGTAAGGACAAACTGAACGACAACGACCGGGCGATCTTGCAAAAGGCGAGCGAAATCCTGCGCAAACGCCGTAGTTAACCGGGGAACTCCGCCGATGCCGCTTTACGAATACGCCTGCAAAAAGTGCGACCACGACTTCGAGATGCTCGTCTTCAACGGCGAGGAGGTCGCGTGCCCGAAGTGTCAGGCCAGCGAAGTGGAGCGTCGTTTGAGCGTCCCGGCCCGCCCGCGCGCGGCCGGAGCGTCGCAACCGGCGGGCTGCGATTCGAGCCTGCCGCCCTGCGGCGCCGCTTGCCGGCGGTTCACGGGTTAATTCGGAAGTAACCGTTCACTCCCCCCTTACGAAGGGGGGGTAGGGGGGTGGAGAGAGCGCACTGACCGACTGCTTTCGTTCTTAACCCCCCCTACCCCCCCTTCGTAAGGGGGGGAGTGAACGGTTACAGTCGGAATTATTACGGACGGGGGAAACTTTCTGCTGCGGGCCGAGTATTGCTTATATACTCGTAAACGCGAATGAGTGCGCAACCGGTGCCCGGCCCTCTCCGCCCCCGCCGTTGCCCTCTTCGTCAGCAGCCAGTCCGTTGCCTGGTCGGTGTGGGGCGGTGAGAGGATCACCGCCCCCTTTTTCATTTCCGCTCCAACGCTCCAACCCCTCCGGCGAAACTTGGTGTTGGTGCCCGCGCCGCCGGCCCGGTATGCTAGGGGAGTCGCTCGCTCCAACCGATACCTCAAAACACCTCGTGCGGCTCCGAGGGCGGAACGGCTCATGAACGATGCCTTGCAATCCGAACGCTGCGCCCGCATGTTGCGTGCCCTGGCCGACGCGGAGCGGCTGCGGATCGTGCAGTGCCTCCGCGGCGGCCCGCGCAACGTCGGCGAGCTGGCCGGCCTGCTCGGCGAAGAAGTCGTCAACGTCTCGCACCACCTCGGCGTGTTACGGCACGCGGGCGTGGTCCGCGACGAGAAACAAGGGCGATTTGTCGTCTACACGCTGCACCCCGACGTCTTCAATCCGCAAGCCAAAGGGCGCGGCGCCGAACACCTCGACCTGGGCTGCTGCCGGCTGGAAATTCCGAAGGACTGACCGCCCCGCCCCTCTTCAGGAGCCACCCTCATGGCCGCGGGTCCGTTCGCCGGCGTGCTGGTCGTCGATCTGTCGCGGGTGCTGGCCGGCCCCTATTGCACCCTGATGCTGGCCGAACTCGGTGCCCGCGTCATCAAGGTCGAGAACCCGGCTGGCGGCGACGACTCGCGCCGCTTCTCGCCCTTTCACGGCACCAAATCCGCCTACTTCCTCTCGCTCAACCGCGGCAAGGAAAGCATCGCGCTCGACCTGAAATGTGACGACGACCGTGCCGTATTGCTGAACATGGTGCGCCGGGCCGACGTGCTGGTCGAGAATTTCCGGCCCGGCACGCTGGAACGGCTCGGCCTCGGTTACGACCGCTTGAAGGACCTGAACGCCCGCCTGATTTACGCCTCGGTCTCCGGCTTCGGCCATACGGGGCCGTGGAGTCCCAAGCCGGCGTACGACCTGATCGCGCAGGCGTTGAGCGGCTTGATGAGCGTGACGGGTTCGCCGGACGGGCCGCCGACGAAGTGCGGTACGTCGATCGGCGACATCACCGGCGGGCTGTTCACGGTCATCGGCATCGCGTCGGCGCTCTACCACCGCGAGCGCACGGGTGCCGGCATGAAGGTGGACGTGAGCATGCTCGACGGCCAAATGGCGATCCTCGAAAGTGCGGTGATGCGTTACGCCGTCACGGGCGAGACGCCGCGTGCGATGGGCAACCGCCACCCGTCGATCGCGCCGTTCGAGCCGTACCAGGCGGCGGACAAGCTGTTTATCATCGCGGTCGGCAACGACGCCCTGTACGTCAAGCTGTGTGCGGCGCTGGGTCGGCCGGAGTTGGCGACCGACCCGCGTTTCGCGACGAACCACGCCCGGACGCTCCACGCCGAGGAGCTAAAACAGCTGCTCGAAGAGACGCTGACGACGGCCCCCGCCTTGCACTGGTTAACGGTGCTGGAGGAGGCGAAGGTGCCGTGCGCCCCGATTCACACGGTCGCCGAGGCGGTGGAACATCCGCAGACGCGGGCGCGGAACATGATCGTCGAGGCGGGCGGTTTGCGCATGCCGGGCAATCCGGTGAAGTTCAACGCGTTCGCCGACCCGCCGACGCGGCGACCGGCACCCGACCTCGACGCGGACGGCGAGCGGATACGGGCGGAGTTTCAAAAGGAGTGAGGTGCTGACATGACTGCCATTCCGCAAGTATCAACGGTTGACTGGACCGTGGCCGATTTACTCGACCGCTTCGGACCAATCCTCCTTTCGCGGATCCGCCAAGACCCGCGCCCGGGGAGCGCGACCGAGCAAGACGTGGTGGAAATCCACGACCGGGAAAAGCGGTGTTACGAGCTGGTCGATGGCGTACTGGTGGAGAAGACGATGGGCGTTCAGGAAGCGTTTCTGGCCATCGCAATCGCAAGAGTCCTTGGCGATTTCGCCGACCGACAGCAACTCGGATTCATCCTCGGCAGCGACGGCATGGCTCGGCTGGCGCCGGGACTGGTACGCATTCCGGATGTGTCTTTGGTTTTGTGGGACCAACTGCCGAAACGCCGAGTCCCGCGGATCGCCATGCTCAACTTTGCCCCTGCGCTGGCGGTCGAGGTGTTAAGTCCGAGTAACACTCGGCAAGAGATGGACCGCAAGTTGCGCGACTACTTCGCGGCCGGCGTTCGCCTCGTCTGGTACGTCGATCCGGTCGCCCGTCGAGTTCAAACCTTTACGGCCGTCGATCAATCGCAGCTTCTCGTTGAGGAAGAAACCTTGACCGGCGGAACGCTCCTGCCAGGCTTCGCCGTACCGCTCCGAGAACTCTTTGCCGTACTTGATACATGAACGGGTTCACTCGTCCTTCTGCGCCAGCAGTTCCAGCGCCGCCCGCAGGCCGCGGTGGCTGACGAAGAAGCGCTGCGACAAACTATCCATCAGCGATAGCAGCGATAGCAAATCCTGCACGCGCCGCCGTTGTTCTTGCACCTGGTCGGCGGCGGCGCTGGCACCGAGCGTTTCCGGCGACAGGTGGTCCTTGCACTCGCGCAAGGTGTTCAGGATCGGATCGATCTCGCGGCGCTTGCGCTGCGACGCCACCAGCGTGAACATCTCCCACACGTCGCTGAGCGATTCATAATAGTCGCGGCGGTCGCCGCGCTTGTGGACGCGGCGGATCAGGCCCCACTCGGCCAGCTTGCTTAAATTCATGCTGACGTTGCCGCGCGAGATGCCGAGGCGGGCCATGATGTCGTCCATCGAAAGGGCCGCGCCCGTGATGTAGAGCAGGCCGTGGATCTCGGCCATCGTCGGGCTGATGCCCCACAGGGAACTCATACGCCGCCACAGGCCGACGAAGTCTTGCTCGACCTGTTCGCGAACCGCCGCCACGTCCGGCTTGGAAGCTTTCACGGGTTTCATTCCTTTCAATTCGATCTAAAACCATCGTAACCCGATCGAAAGGACGTGGCAAGGAGGAAGAGAATGAACGCCGCTTGCGGCTTAGCGCAACGCCGCTTGCGGCTTAGCGCAACGCCGCAAGCGGCCAAGGTGCTTACGCTGCGAGGGTCTGCGCGAGGCCGCGGTGCCAGGCGACCTGGCGGGCGAGGCCGGCATCCAGGCCGACGCGCGGCTGCCAGCCGAGGTGCCGTTGCAATTTGCCCGTGTCGGCGAACGTGAAGCGCTGGTCGCCGGGCCGCGCCGGTTCGCGCCGCACCTGCGCACGGCTGCCGGTCAGCTTTTCTAGTTTGGCCAGGATTTCCCAGACGTTGGCCGTCTCGCCGCCGCCGACGTTGTACGTCTCGCCGACCGGCGCGTCGATCGCTGCCACGGTCGCCGCCACGCAGTCGTCCACGTAGGTGTTGCCGCGGGCCTGCAAACCGTCGCCGTAGACCGTAATGGGTTCGCCGTGCAGCAGGGCGTGAATGAAGCGGTGGTAGCCCATGTCGGGCCGCTGCCGCGGGCCGTAAACCGAGAAGTAGCGTAAGACGACGAGTGGCAGGTCGTGTTCCGCCGCGTAGGCCTGGCCCAAGTTCTCCGCCGCCAGCTTGGTCACGCCGTACGGCGAGACGGGCCGCACCGGCAGCGACTCGTCGCCGGAACTGTAACGGCCGTAGACCGACGACGTGGAGATGTGCACGAACCGCCGTAAAGACAGTACCCGGCCGGCGGCTTCGAGCAGCCGCTGCGTGCCGACGACGTTGCAGCTTTCGTACAGGCCGAAGTCGGTCCAGCTGCGCGGCAGGCCGGCCATCGCCGCCAGGTGAAAAACCACGTCCACGTCGCCCAGTGCGTCGGCCAGGTTGTCGGTGCGCAGGTCGAGTGGCAAGAAGGTGAAGGCGGGGTGGCTGCGGAACGGGGCGAGGTAGGTTTCTTTGATGATGCGGGGGTAAAACGGGATAAAGGCGTCGAGTCCGCGGACGGCATGGCCGTCGCGCAGGAGGCGTTCGCAGAGGTGCGAGCCGATGAAGCCGGCGGCGCCGGTGACCAGGCAGTTCATACGCGACCATCCTTGGAACGCGGAATTCATTACGGTCGGGGGTGCGAACGAGGTGCCAGTTCCGGGTGCGGGCGCCGGGATGCTAACACGGCGGCGGGGTTACGGGCAATGCCGGAACGGGGTGTGCCAAGGGTTGGCGCGCCAACCGATTTGACCCGGCCCGGAAAGCGGCCTACGCTTGAACCATCTCCCCGACCCAACCGCACGAGCCACCATGTATCCACCCATCCTCGAGAAGCTAACCGCGCTGGTCGGGCTGCGCAGCCGTTCGGAACGCCGGATCGCCAAGCGCCTGTTTCCAGGGGCGATGACGCCCTGCGAAATCCAGCGCGGCGACGGGGCCCGGCAATCGGCCTGGCTGCACAACCTGTCGCTCAGCGGGGCGGGGCTGCTGGTGGACGAAGAGTACCTGCCGGGCACCCTCGTCCGCCTGTTGGTCGTCAACGCGGCCCACACTTTCGCGCTGACCGTCGAGCTGCGTGTGGTGCGCTGCCAACGCATCGTCAACGGCGATTACTTCATCGGCGGGCCGTTCACGCGCCCAGTGACCCACGAGGAACTGGTCCCGTTCTTCCGGTGACCGCACTGCCGGCGCCGCGCCGCTGCCAAAGGAAGCTGGGCAACAGCCGCCGCGGATTGACGCGCGGCCCCGGCGAGATGCCTGCCGCCGCCGACTGCAAGTCATCCACCGAGTAGAACACCTTCGGATCGCACGCCTTGATGAGCGCAACGACGTTGCCCAATTCCTTGCGCGGGATGACGGTCAGGATGACGCGCACCGCCCCGGTCGCGCCCTGCGCGTCGATGCTCGTGACGCCGTACGCCGCCTCTTTTAAGGCCGCCACGATCTCCGCCCCGTTGCGGTTGGTAATGACGCGCACGACCTGGGTGCCGATCGCGAGCTTGCCTTCGACCAGGACGCCGAAGAAGTTGCCGATGGTGAAGCCCGCCGCGAAGGCGACGAAGCACGTCCAATCGTTGAGGTTCTGCATCACCTTGCCGATGGCGAACAGCCAGATGGTTATTTCAAAAGTGCCGAGGAGTGACGCCAAAACCTTACGGCCGCGCGCCACGGAGATGATGCGCACCGTCGAGATGGTCACGACACACGTCTCGGCCACAAAAATGGCCAACGGCAACAGCAAGAAAGCAGGGGACTCGTTCACCGATCGACCTCCGATCAAACGTCTTCGATAACCGGGGAGGGTCGGAGTGATAGACAAACGGCGGCAACGGGACAAGGGCAATCCGGGGGTCGGTAAGGCCACGGAATGCCGCGCTCCTCTTGCGTGAACCGATCTCACCCCTACCAGTCCACCGCGAACGACCGGGCCAGACCGCGTTACGGTCCGGAGCCCGTTGACTCCGGGCCGATTTACGGTCATGCTTGAGGAATGGCTTTGCGGCCGTTGTGCGCTCTTTCGTGGAGAATCCCGGCATGTCCCGCCACCTGGTCAAATTGCTGTTCCTCACGCCGTTGCTATTCGTCGCCGCTGACCCGCCGACGGACGGTCAACCGCTGCAAGTTGGGAAGAACCTGCCCGGTTCCTTCCACCCCTACAACGTGACCGGACCCCGCGCCGGCAAGTATCACTGTCAGGTCACGGAGCATAATTACGAGCCGGGCCTCCTCGTTTTCGTCCGTGACTTCGACGCCCCCGACAACCTCGGTGCCGTGCGGCCCCTCCTCGCGGTCATCGACGAGCGGATCGAGAAGAATTTGACGCGCGTCCGCATCGGCTGCACCGCCGTGTTTTTAACCGACAAGCTGACCGACGTAACCGGCACCGCCGACACGCCGAAGGTCAACGCCGACAACGACGACCTCCGCGAAAAGTTCACGAAGGAGCTTCAAGACCTCGCCAACGGCGAGCCGAAGCTGCGCAACGTCGTCGTCGCCCTCGACCACAAGGACGACCTCAAAAAATACGCCCTGGACGACAACAAGTTCGTCACCGTCGTGCTGTACAACAAGTTAAAAATCGTCGCGGTTTATGCCCTGACGAAGAACGAATTGAACGAAAAAGCGGTCGGCGAAATCAACGACGGCATCACCGAAAAACTCGGCGCGACGCGCAAATAGCTCATGTTGCTGCGGGCGAGGGTAAGAGCGTTCGGAAAAAATGAGATCGCGAAGGCGGCGCGTCCGCAGCGCGAAGCAAGGACGAGCGGCACGACGGAAGCGCGTCTCATTCTTTCCGGACTCTCTCAGCTAGTAAACGCGCTCGTCTCCTTTTCTTCACCCCGTTTGACGAAATCGGTTCCGAAGCCTTGGTCGCAATCTCGATCGGGCGCGAGAAAGAACAAAACTCGTGCCCAAGTGCCGCGAACGCATCGGCAACCGTGCGGATCGTCTTGTTAGAATCTCCGTCTAACAGTTGCGTGATCCAACCACGAGACTTTCCGAGCCGTTTGGCAAGTTCGGCCCGACTGACTCCCAGTTCCTTCATTAACGATTCAAGAAGTTCCGTAACTTGATAAATGGCACGCTCCTGCTGGTACAGGCGCATATGTTTGGGGTCTTCCACGAACTCTTCCACGAGCGTTTTTTTCATCGTTGCTCTCTTTCAGCCTCGGCCTGTTGTTTTCGCGCCCAGTATTCGGCTTCAATTGCTTGCGCGCGCTCAATCGCGCTTTTGGGCCATTTGCCCAGGCCCTTTCGCGCCCCGGGTTTCGCAAAGCCGCTCGTCAATATCCAGCGGTTGCCGTCCTGAATGCAGGGGAACCGGATTTGGCGTTTATCGACTTCGTGCCTAAAAGCAAAAAGCTTGCCCATCTCTTTCTTGAATCGTTTCGCAGACACATTCTCAGAACCGGCATTCGCCATCTGTTGAAACAGTACCAGAAAGCGGGCGCGCGCCTTGTCCGTCAGTGTGTTGAAGAATTCTTTTGCCGGCACGCGCCCCGATTGGCGGACGGCGAATTCCACCGTGCCCCAAGCACCTTTTGCGACAACTTCGGTGTGAGGCACTTCGGTTGCCATGAGAGTTTAGTTATTCCTGAACAAAGAATCAAGCCCCTGACGATCTTTGTCCGCACAGCCCGTCTCCGTTACGGTCCGGATACGCCGTCGCTGTTTGACGACGACGCGCTGTGCGCGGGTCTCCCGACCCCGCACGCGATGGGAGTCGTAGCCGCAAGCGGCTCGCTTGCTGGCTTCTGCGCGGGTTCAGCCAGCCAGCCGCTTGCTGGCTTCTGCGCGGGTTCAGCCAGCCAGCCGCTTGCTGGCTTCTGCGCGGGTTCAGCCAGCAAGCGCGCCGCTTGCGGCTACGACAGCGGGTTCAGCCAGCAAGCGAGCCGCTTGCGGCTACGACAGTTCGCCCTCTCCAGTGGCAGCGAACTTACGAAATGGACATCTAGCGCGTCAAACTTTGGCGGGCGGACGTAAATCCGCCACCATCGGGTTGAGGCCATACCACTCCGCGTCGTTGGCGTACTGCAAGATGGCCCGGCTGTCAATCAGCTCGCGGTAGGCCGCCTCGTTCTCCAGGGTGCGCGTTATCATTCCTGCGGCCCGCACTTCTTCGAGCAGGGGCCAGTGGTCCAGGCTCATCTGCCGGGTGTACTCGGCCTTGCCCTCCCGCTTCGCCCGGTCCAGCGCCTTGCGGCCAATGGGCAGGTCCTGGGTAATGATCGCCTCCCGCACCAGGGTCATCAGCTCCGTCGGTTGCCCGCCGCTGAGCCGGATCAGTTCCTCAACCACGCCGTCGTCGGCAAACACCACGTCGGGGGTCGTCAGGGCCGACTGGAGCCGGCTGTCGATCACCTGGCGGAACAGGTCGATTCCCGGCTCGAAGGGCTGGGGGTTGGGCGGTTGCGTGGCAATCTTCGTCATGGGCACGACGGGCACGTGGCCGCCGTAGGTCTGGCGGATCGTCTGCTCCTGGTGCGAGTACGCCAGCGACAACGGCATGGTGTAGACGACGTGGCACTTGAACGCGGTCAACTGGGCCGCGCGATTCACGAACAGGTATTCCGCCGTGGTGCAGCCGGCACCGTCGTGCGGCCGCACCACCATTTTGTCCAGGTCGTCCACCAGAATCGTCAGACCCGAATACCCCTTTTTGCCCAGGGCGAGGATGGCCTGGCCGATCACGTCGTTGGCGGCGTCGAGGAGGTTGTTGGTATCCGGCTCCAGCAACTTGCGGATCTCGTGGCGGGCGGTGGGGCTGCTTTTAAGCGCTCCCGAAAGCTTGGCGAAGGAAACGCCGAATTCGAGCTTGTCGAAGGTGACTTCCGAGGTCAGAAACTTCCCCATCCGTTCCGGCAGGGTGGCGAAATACCCGGGTTTTAGCTGCACGTCCGCCTGCTCTTTGAGTTGACTGGCCGTCTGCCGGACAATGGCGATGAGGATTTCGGGAAAGTCGATGTCGTTGCGGTCGATGTCGTCGTCGGCCTTGCACAAGACCACGAAGAACCGCGGGTGATCGGTCTCCAGCTTTTTCTTGAGCCGTAGGAGTTCGGTCGATTTGCCGCTGCCCCGGTGTCCGGCCAAGACCTGGCAAGTCGGTTTGTCGGCCAACCGGATCTTTTGCCCGAGCCGGTGGACCACATCCGCTTCGCCGCGTGCCTTGTCCAGGTCCACATACAGCCGTTGTTGATCCGCCGTCAAGGGGGCCGGGTTGAAGGCCTGATACACCTGTCGCACCAAGTCGTTCATGCACCCTCCGACCGTGCTGGTAACCGGGCCGCTGACCTATCTAGTTCATCAACCCACTCGTAGCCGCAAGCGGCCCGCTTGCAGGCTTTGGTGCGTTTACGGGTCCGGTTGAGCCTGCAAGCGGGCCGCTTGCGGCTACGGCTGACATCCGCCGTCGCCGATACCAGACTGCCACGCTGTCCATCGTATCCCAGGTGACAATGCCGAACAACGGAGGGTCCAAGGATAGGACGGAGGCGGCCGAGTGGAAAGGCACCCAACGCCATCAATCTCTCGTCTGCTTCCCGTTGGCAAGGGTCGCTTTTTGGTGGCACGGGTCCGCCTTGGCAAGGGTCGAAACCGGGGATGGTTCAAACGCAGATGGCAAAGGAAGCAACCGTTGTTCAAGGACGTGGCGCTAGGGCGGCACCCGGAATGAATGCTTTAAGTCTTTGCCCGGGAAGAAGTTCCACTTTGGGATATTCGTTCGGGGGGGTGTCTGGGTTGGTGAATGAAACGAATTCCACTTGTTGCCTCGTGCTTGCGGCCTTTGAACCATGCCCGCTTGACGACGGCAAGAGGGCGACCCTCGCCACATCGCATTGGCGTGGCGAGGGTCGAATCGAACCGGGACATGCCTTCGTTCATCCTTCATCTTTTCCGCCGTTACGGCTTCGGCGGTGGTGCTTTGCCGACGGGTTTGCCCTCGGCGTCCACCGCACCCGCCGCGACCAGGGCCATGCGCTTCGGGTCCAAGTACTTCTTCGCCACCGCCTGCACGTCATCCGGCGTCACTGCGGCGATGCCTTTGCGGTAATCCTCCAAGTAATCGAAGCCCAGGTGGTGCTTTTCGATGTACAGGAGTTGCCCCGCGATGCTGGCGTCCGTCGTGAACTGGAAAGCCTGACTGCCCAGCAGGTATTGCTTGGCGTCCGTAACCTCCTCGTCCTTCGGTTTCTCGTCGCGGATGCGGTTCAACTCTTCCAGGAACTCCTTTTTCACGCGGTCGAAGTTGCCGGTGTCCGTGCCGATGTAGCAGGTGAACACGCCCGGCTCGATGTCGGCGCTCGAGCTGATGTTGGCGGTCACCGTGTACGCCAGGCCTTCGCGGTCGCGCAGGCGGGCCGACAGGCGATCCGTGAAGCCGGGACCGGTGCCGAGTACGTAATCCATTACCAGCAGCTTGTAAAAATCGGGGTTCTTGCGCGTGACGCCGACGTGGCCCATGTAGAAGTGCAATTGGGCCGCGTCGGGCATCGTCAGCACCTTTTGCGTGAACTCCTTCGGCTTGTCCACCGCCGGCGTTTCGGGGCGGTCGAGTGTGCTCTTCTTCCAGCCGGCCGTAAGCGCCTTCACTTCGTCGATCACCTGCTTGCTGTCGAAGTCGCCGACGATCGCCACGGTCGTGTTGTTGGGCACGAACACCTTTTTGTAGAACGCTTCACAGTCCGCCGCGGTCAGCTTCTCGACGGTCTTGTGCGTGCCGAAACCGGGCCGGCCGTTGGGGTGCTTGCCGTACACCGCCGCCATGAACGCCCGCCGGGCACGCGAATCCGCCAAGGTCTCGGATTCGTCGATTTGCGACAGCAGCCGCGTCTTGTCGCGGTCGAACGCTTCCTTCGGGAAGTTGCTCTTCGTCAGGCACTCGAATAAGAGGCCCAGGCCGAGCTTGCGGTCGCCCGTCAGCACCTTGACCGAGCCGCCGGTCGATCCCATGCCCAGGGCGCCGCCCACGTCCTCGATCAGCTCGGCGATCTCCGGCCCCTTGTGAACCGTGGTGCCTTCGTCCAGCAGGTTGCCGGTGAGCGTGGCCACGCCGAGCTTGTCGTCCGGCTCGTACAGGTGGACGTTGTGGACCGCGGCGTGCGCCACCACCACCGGCACGCGGTGGTTCTCGAACAGCAAGAGGATCAGGCCGTTGGGCAACTCGACGCGCTGCGAGTCCTTGAGCGAGAAGGCACCGGTCTTGGCGTCGGCGGCGAGGCGGTTGGCCTTACGCTTGTTGGTTTCGGGCTTCTTCTCGGTGCCGGCCCCCTTGCCCTTGGCGGGCAGCGACCAGACGGTCACGCGCGTTTCCGGGTCGAAATACTGCTTCGCAACCCGCTGCACGTCCTTCGCCGTCACCGCCAGGATTTGCGGCAGGTACTTTTTAAGGTAATCGAGGTCGTTCGTGGTCACGCCCTGGGCGATGCTGTCCGCCAGGCCGTGAACGCTCTCACGGGCGAAGACCGAGCTGGCCAGGATGTTCTGCTGGGCGCGGTGCAGTTCGCCGTCGCGCAGCGGCTCGTCGGCGAGCTTCTTCATCTCTTCGAGCAACACCTTTTCGACGCGGTTGCGGTCCTTGTCCTTGAGGATTTCCACCTGGAAGGCGAACCAGCCGGGGTAGCGACCGGCGGAGTTGCCGGCACTGACCGACGTGGCCAGTTGCTCGCCCTCGACCAGCTTGGTGTACAGCCGGCTCGTCTTGCCGCCGCTCAGGATCGTTTCCAGGACGGTCAACGCGGCGCTGTCCGGGTGGGCGCTGGTGACCGTGTTGTAGCCGACCAGCAGGCGCGGCACCTCGAACTTCGATTCCATTTCCTGCACGATCGGCTTGGCGCGTTTGACTTCGACGACGGGCTTGCGTTCCGGCAGCTTCGCCTTGGGGATGGGGCCGAAGAGCTGCTTGATCTTGGCCAGCGCCTTGTCCGCGTCGAAGCCGCCGCACACGATGAGCGAGGCGTTGTTGGGGTGATACCACTTGTCGTAATGGGCCTTGATGACTTCGGCGTTCGCGCCCTTGACGTGTTCGCGCTCGCCAATGACCGGGTGGCCGTAGGGAGCCTTCTTGCCGAACAGGAGTGGCAATATCGTCTTCTGCTCCAGGTCCCACGGTTCGTCCTCGTTGCGCTGCAGCTCGTTGATGACCGCGCCCTTTTCCTCGTCGAATTCGTGTTCCTTGTCGATGCGGAGGTTGAGCATGCGGTCCGCTTCGATCTCCAGGGCGGCGTCCCAGCGGTCGGCGGCGAAGTCGAAGTGGTAGATCGTGTAGTCTTCCGACGTGTAGGCGTTATTGGCACCGCCGTTGCGCAGCGTCAAACGGTCGATGTCGCCGGGCTTGATCTTGGCCGTGCCCTTAAACATCAGGTGTTCGAGGTAGTGCGACAGGCCGGTCTGGTCCAGCTCCTCGTCCGACGAGCCGACCTTGTAGGCCACCATCGTGGTCACGACGGGCGCGCCGGGGACCGGCTTGAGGTACACCTTGAGGCCGTTGTCCAGCGTCTCGACGCGGATGTCGTCGTACAGGGAGGCGACGGCCTTGACGGTGGCCGGGTCGAAGCCCTGCGGCGCATCCGCGGCGCGGACGGCCTGCCGCGGTGCCGTCCCCAGGCCGAGCGCGCTCGCGGCCAGCAAAACCAGCGCGAGTCGGAAAACACTCACATTCGTCACGGTCATGGCGGTCCCTCGTCCGGATGATGGAAGGAGTAACCGTTCACCGGCATCAACTTATCCCCCCTTACGAAGGGGGGGCAGGGGGGGTCATGGCGTCCACTCCACCCCCCCTACCCCCCCTTCGTAAGGGGGGGAGTGAACGGTTAGATGGAAGGATGGTCCGTTTCACGGTCCATCCTGACATGATACGCCCCGGACGTGGGGAGCGTAGTGTCCGTTGTCCGTTGTCCGTTGCAAAAACAGCCGGATCATCACTGACAACGGACAACGGACAACGGACAACGGACCACGGACAAAACTAGGGTCGGAGGGCGGATTTGGTAAACGGGGGGACTGTACGCGGGGCAGCGGCGCGGCTGGCAAAATAATGGAAACAATGGGAAAAACGCAGTTGCGGAAAGACCGGGGGTGTAGCAAGATGCTAAACTCTCCTGACAAGCCCCATCGCCTCCGAACGGTAGACGTGAATGGGGCCGTTCGAGTTCCGAGGGTATGAAAGCTGCCATGACTGTGAAGCTGCTCGTCATTCAGGGACGACCGTGCGGAAAAAACCTCCTGTTTCCAGTCGGCCAATACTATTTCGGCCGCGGTCCGGAGTGTCAGGTGCGCCCGGAAAGCGAATGGGTGAGCCGCCAGCACTGCATGCTGCGCGTCACGGAAGTCGGCGCCTTCGTCCGGGACCTGGGCAGCCGTAACGGCACCCTGGTCAACGGCGCCCTCGTCGAAAACGAGCGCCAACTGCTCAACGGCGACCAGGTCCAAATCGGGCCGCTCGTGTTTGAAGTGCAACTGGAGATGGCGACCAACCCGCCCGACGGCCCCGCGGCCGAAGCCGTCAGCCTGGGGGCCGACACCACGGGCGAGATGGAACACACGCAGCAGACAACCTTCACGCTTTACACCGGGGAAGGCGACATCCTGGACTTGACGCAATCGCCGGTGCCGACGCCGGTCGAGGTCGCGTCTACCCCGTCGCCGCCGGACCACTCCGATTCGCAGGACTGAGCGAAGGCTTGCAAAGCCGCAAGCGGCGAAACTGCTCTTCCCCTCTCCGCCACCTCTCGCTATAAGCCGCGCTCCGCGACAACTCGTATTCGGTTGGGTCGGCAAAACCGGCAAGACAGGAGGTCGGCATGCGCGCGCGCAAATGGACGCTGGCAGGTCTGGCGGGGTCCGTGATGTTGGGCTGTGCCGCGGGTGCCGCGCCGGCCCAGGTTCCGCCGACGCCCGCCGCCGTCGTGCCGGCCAATCCGGCGGCCAAACCAGCCGCGATGGTCAACGGCGAAGCAATCCCGATGGCGGACCTGGAAGCGGCCCTGAAACGGCAGGGGCCGGAGCCGACGGTACTGCCCGAACGGATCAAGGTCGCCAACCGCCGGGCGGCGCTGGCCATGCTCATCGACGAGACGCTGCGCCACCAACATTTGCGCAAGGTGTCGGCCCCCGTCTCGCGCGGCGACGTCGAGAAGAAGATGGCCGAGATGGCCGAAATCCTGAAGACCCAGGGCAAGACGCTGGACGAGTATTACAAGGAAGCGAACCAGACGCCCGACGGTTTGCGGACGGCGATCGCCTACGAATTGCAGTGGACCGCCCTGTGCAACGCCCGCGCGACCGACGAGGCGTTGCTGAAGTATTACACCGACAACAAGGACTTTTTCGACGGCGTGATGGTGAACGCCAGCCACATCGCGCTGCGGGTGGCGCCCGCCGCGCCCGAGGCCGAGGTCGCGGCGGCCCGCGCCAAACTGACGACGTTGCGCGCCCAAATCCTTGAAAAGAAGGTCGATTTCTCCCAGGCGGCGAAGGCAAGTTCGGAGTGCATCGACAGTGCCGCACACGGCGGCGAGATTGGCTGCATTTCGCGGAAAGGCATCGACGAGGCGTTCGCCCGTGCCGCGTTCTCGCTGAAACCAGGCCAGGTCAGCGACGTGGTGCAAACCGGGTTCGGCCTGCACCTCATCACGGTCACGGAGCGCAAGCCGGGCGCGCCTTCGGACTTCAAGACGGCCAAGGAAAAGGTGCGCCTGATCTTCCTGGACGAACTCGAAGAGACGATCTTGGCGGAGCTGCGCAAGGGCGCCAGGATTGAGATCACCATTCCCTGAGAGGGGCGGCCGTAGCCGCAAGCGGCCCGCTTGCAGGCTGAATCCACGCAGAAGCCTGCAAGCGAGCCGCTTGCGGCTACGGTTAAGCCTGCAAGCGACCCGCGTCCGAATACCACCCTATCCAATCCCTTATTGGAGCGCCTGGGCCAGCCCCGCGGCTTTGTGCAGCGTTTCCGCGTATTCGTCTTCCGGCGTCGAGTCGGCCACGATGCCGCCGCCGACCGGAAACTGAAACCAGCCGCCGCCGGCCGTGAAGGTGCGGATTAAGATGTTGGTGTCCATGCCGCCGTCGAAGCCGACGTAACCCAGGCTGCCGCAGTAGGGGCCGCGGGCCGTCGGTTCCAACTCCGCGATGATCTCCATTGCCCGAACCTTGGGCGCGCCCGTCACCGAACCGCCGGGGAAAGCCGCGTGCAACAAATCGACCGGCCCCATTTCCGCACGCAGCCGGCCGCGTACTTCCGAAACGAGATGATGCACGAAAGGGTAAGTCTCCAGCCGACACACCGCCGCCACTGCCACCGAACCGTAGGCACACACGCGCCCCAGGTCGTTGCGCAACAGGTCGATAATCATGACGTTCTCGGCCCGGTCCTTGGCGGAGTACACGAGTTCCTCGCTCAGCCGCCGGTCCTCGGCAGGCGTCGCGCCGCGCGGGCGCGTGCCCTTGATGGGGCGCGTCTCCACCGTGCCGTTTTCCACGCGCAGGAAGCGTTCCGGCGAGGCACTGGCGACGACGAAATCGCCCAGGTCGAAATAGCCCGCGAACGGTGCGGGGTTCCTTTCGCGCAAGCGGCGGTACAGTTCCAGCGGCGCGAAGGTCGCCGGGTGTAACAATCGCTGCGCGAGGTTGACCTGAAAGCAGTCGCCGGCAAACACGTATTCGATGACCCGCCGGGCGGCACTCAGGTACTCGTCGCGTGAAAAACTGCTCACCACTCCCGGCAGTGTCGGCACCGGCTCCGCGCGGGCCGGTCGTACCGCCGGTGAGACGGCTTGGACACTTTGAGGATCGCGTGATGGATTTAGAAGGAGGGCGCGGACTTGCCCCAGTCGCTCGGCGGCGCGGCGGTGTCGGCGGCCGGGATCGGTTTCGGGATAGCCGGTCGAGACCAGCCACGCCTTTTGCCGGACGCGATCGAACGCGATCACCCAGTCGTAAAAGCCGACCGCGAGGTCCGGCACGCCGAATTCATCGAAGCGCGGCCGCGGCAATCGTTCCAGATGATGGCACAGGTCGTAGCCGAACAGGCCGGCGGCACCGCCCTGGAACGGTGGCAATTCGGGCAGCGTCGGCGCGGGCCAACGGGACAGTAACTCCGCCAGAACGGCAAACGGGTCGGACGCGGCCAGGTGCCGGCCGTCGAGGAGGACGTTGCCGCGGCGGGAGGTGAGCCAGGAAAACGGGTCGGCGGTGACGAAGGAGTATTGCCCCAGCGACGGTAGGACCGCAGCACTGTCGAGGAACAGCAACCGCGGCAGGTGGGCCAGACGGCGACAGACCTCCCAGGCGTCGAGGGTCGGTGACAGTTCTTCGACCAGGGGGACCGCTCCGGAGGCGCGGGGCGGCAACGCGCCGGTGTCGCCCAGGTGTTCCGCCATGCGGCCCCTCCTCTACAGTTGCCCCTCCTCGATTGTTTTATCGCGATGGCTCGGTTCCGTCACGGTGAGGAAACCCCAGCGCAACGCCTGGTCCTGCGTGTAGTTCTTGCCCAGCGTCAAGGCCGTCACGGCCTTCGCCATTTCGTAGCCCAGGTAAAACGCGTGGCCGGGGTCGATGGCGTCGCGCCGGCGCATCTGCTCGAACAGGGCGAACGGGTCGGTCCCTTGCAGGTGCGCCCCCTGGTTCAAGACGTGCAACAATCCGCGTTCCGCGAACAGACGGTAATTGCGGTCGGTTATGCGCGTCGCAAGCTCGGCGAGCGTCTCCGCGCCGTGGACGCGCGGCCGCGGGTCGCGCAACAGCAACAGGTCCGGTTCGAGGTGCTTGGGCAGCACGCGCTCGGTGCAGGCGTGGTAAACGAGCCGGCGGCCGCGGTCGAGTTCGCGCACGCAACTTTGGCACCAGTTGATAACCTCCGTCGTCAGGACGCTGCGGATGCCGACTTCCTGGCAGAAGCCGAGCAGCACGACGTTGACGCCGGCGGAGTCCACGTCGGTCAACTCGGTCAGGTTGCCGACGCCCATCATCAGCGCCGCGTCAGGATACCGCCGTCGTACTTCGAGGTAACGGCCCAGCGACGCGGCAAAGCCCAGGCCGATCGGTTCCAGCACCGGGTCGATGCGAAACGGCACGCCCCAGGCCGTCAGCTGTTCGACGGTGCGGTCCAACCCTGCGAGCGTCACCAGGTCGTCCGGCAAAACGACCACCGCGCAGCCCCAGGAGCGCGCCGCCGCTACGTTGGTACCGTTGACGCTTAACACCAGCTCCGCCCCGGCGGCGATGGCGGCCGCAACCTCTGCGGCATTGAAGCTGTCGATCGAAACGCGCAGCCCCTCCGCGCGCAGCATCCGCACCGTGTCGCCGACTCCGGACCACGTCGCACCGGGGTCGCAACCCACGTCGATCACGTCCGCGCCGTCGGCACGATACTTTCGAGCCATTGCCAGGATGTCGGCGTGCGGCAAGCGGGGGGCGTGGTTGATTTCGGCCAAGATTTCGATATCGAACGCGCCGTAGTTCGTCGGCGACTTGCGGTCGGTTTGGAAGAATTCCGGCAAGTCGCGCAAGTCCTTCGGGCCGCGCTCGACGGCCGCACCACCGACGCTCAGTGCGTCAAGGTCGCCGGCGCACAGACCCGGCAAGATGACGCGGTCGATGCCGGCGTGTACTTGCAGGTGGCGGCCGATCCAAGGCGTCGTGGCCAGGGCGGCGACGGTGATCGGCAGGACGGCGACGGAAAAGTCGAAGTCGGCGCGGGGGGCCAGTTCGGCGAGGGTGCGGCGCAGGGACGGCTCGGCGAGTTTGCCGGTCACAAAAAGCAGGTGCGGTCGCGGCATGGAACCTGTGCCTTATTTCTCCGGCCACGCGGACAGCACCGTCGCCCGCATTACCGGGTCGGGCGTCTTCTTGCCGCTGCGGTGGGTAAGGCGTTTGAAACGCTCGTTCGTCGCCTGCCACACGCCCCAGGCGAAGATCGCCCAGCAAAACGTGCCACCCATGCCAAAGATGAGAATCTTGATGGGGTTCATGTGCCGGTCGAACTGGGTCGTAAACTCCTCCGTCCGGAACGGGAAGAAACCAAGAACGAGAGGCGGCGTTATGCCCAGGAGGAGTTGCAGAACCGTCTCGAAAGCGTCCCCGCCGCTAGGGCCGCTCCGCGCGACGCCCATCAAACAGCAAGCGCACCCCCAGACGATCCAGTGGCCGCCGCCGATCAGGAGGGCCGTGCTCAGCGTGGCCAGGATAGCCCGCAGGCTGCTGCCCGACACTACCGAAAACCACAGCCCCAGGCTCGCCGACGCCGCCGCGTAAACCAGCCAGCACATGACGAGCAACGGGAACATAAAAAGGTTCATGCCCCCCGTGAAAACGCCGACGCCCCAGATGAACAGCAGCCAAACGGCCACCCAGCGCACGCTGAGGATGCTGCCGAGCCACTTGCCGAACAGGATTTCCTCGCCGCTCATCGGACTGGTCAGGATCGCGTCAAACGTGTCCTTCTCGCGCTCGCCCCGGACCGCCGTGGCCGCCCGCACCATCACGCCGACCAGGCCAAGCACGCCGACCATCGCGCCGACGACGCGAACGTAGTGGTTCACTTCCTCCCCCAGCATCGACCAGGGGTCGCGATAATAAAACCGATTGCCGTAGAGGTTGTTGTCCAGGAAATAGATGAAAATTCCCAGCAGAGGCAGGATGCTGAGGATCACCAGCAAGACGAACAAAATCCGCAGCACGATGTGCAACCGGAAGCCGCGCTCCGCGTGGACCTCCTTCCAAATCATGGGGTAGTTGCCGACCGGGGGCAGCTTGCGTTTGGACCCCAGCCCGAACCAGGTGCGGCCCTTGGGCGGCGGTTTGGGCGTGGCCAGCGCCACGCGCCGCAACAGCGCCATGGAGGCGAGCAGACTCACCACCGCAATGGCACCATGAAAGAGCGCGTACTCCTGCACCGTGGCCCAGACGACCGAACCGACGATGGCGTTGGACCTGCCGATCTGCGCGAGGGCGTAGAGCGGGTTGCCGACGCGGAAGCCGGTCACCAGCCACAGGGACAGGTCGCCCAGCGTGACGGGGCTGGTCCAATAGCGCGACGAGGGAAAGCTGTTGGCTCCCAGTTGGAAGTTCAGCCACTCGCTACAGCCCCACAGGCCGAAAAAGACGAGCATGGCCAGGTAAACCATCAGGATGGCGTCGCGCGTCCGCCGGGCCACGGTCGAGGCGAAGATGCTCAGGCCGGCGATGCTCAGCATGGTCATTCCGATGCCGGCGTAGCTCGCCAGCAACAGGTCGGGGTCGATGCCGCCCATGAACTGGAGGGCGCTGACGATCGGGAGGCCGGCGATGAGCAGCATCGTCAGGTGCAGCAACCGGGCGACGAACTTGCCCAGGACGATTTCGCGATTGCGCAGGTCGGTGGCCAGGATGTATTCGATCGTTTTCCGTTCTTTTTCCTCGGAGATGGCGCCGGCGACGTAGGCGGGCGTCATGAGGACGGTAATGGCCAGTTGGGCGGACACGAACACCGTGAAAAACAGCATCGTGAACCGGGCAACCGCCACGGTGTCCGAAGCCCGGTAAGGGGCGTCCTGGACGCACGTGACGTAGTACATCCAGCACAGCAGAAAGAAGAGTAGCCCGACGTAGAGGAAGCGAATGATGTAAGTGCGTGCGCGGCGGGCGCTGCGGACCAGGTCGTAGAAGAGGACGGGGCCGAAGACGAAGAACCAGCCCTGGCGCAGCACGAAGCCAAAGAGGACGAGCAGGGTGCCCCAGGCAAGGACGTACAAAAACAGCGACAGGGAATGGCCCCACCGGAGGAGCGCCACGGTCGCCAGCACGAGGCCGAGGAACGCCAGGCGTTCGACCCACGCGCGCGCCGAGTTCGACCAGGGGACGGTCCGCTGGAACCAGTTGAGGACGGTAGAGGACGCCATGCGCACGCTCTCGGTGGAAGGTCGGGGAGCGAGTCTGTCGCCGCCCAGTTTACGCGAAGGTTGCCGCGGGTGCAATCGGCTCGATGCCGCCTCATTGCGCTCAGCCGCAAGCTGGCTGAACCCACGCAGAAGGTCGTAGCCGCAAGCGGCTCGCTTGCTGGCTGAACCCACGTAGAAGCCAGCAAGCGAGCTGCGACGTGGCTTCAGCCAGCAAGCGGGCCGCTTGCGGCTACGGTTGAACCCGCTGTCGTAGCCGCAAGCGGCACCCCAAGAAATTCGCTCGCCGACGCCAACTCTTTTGACGCAAAGGCGTCTGATAGGGTAGAGTTACTACCCTGGCGACGCCTGCAATTGCACCGAACCCGATACGCGGAGGCCTTCATGGCAGTCAATCAATCCGTGCGCGGCAATTTTCCGTGGGCACCCGTGGCACTTGCGGCCGGGATCGCCGGCCTCGTCGTCGCGCTCGTGCTCATCCAGCCCAGCGGCAAGGTGGCCGCGGCCGCGAGCATTGCGCCCGAAAACCCCGCCGGCTTCCAGACCACCGAAAACCTCGTCCTCACCGTCAACCTGCCGGCGGCCAAGGTGAAAAAGAGCGGCAGCCTCAGCGTCGAGCTGCGCAACGCCAAGGGTGAGTTGATCGAGGACAAACAGCGCACTGTCGAGATCGGGTCCGAGGCGTCCAGCCAGCGGTTCGAGTTCAAGGCGCTGAAGGTGCCCGCCGACCAGGTGACGTTGCACTGCCAGTTCGAGAAGGAAAAGATTGAAGTGCCGTTGGCGAAAGTGCTGCTCGTCAAGGCCCACGAGACGACGCTGTCCAGCGGCCAGGAGTTCTTCGCCGGCAGCAAGGCATCGCTGCGCTGCGAGGTCCACGGCGTCAAGTCGATGTCCGAAACCGTGCCGCTGGGTGCCGCGACCGTCGTCGTCCGCCTCCGGGACAAGGACGGCAAGGTGACACCGGTCTACGAAGGCAAGGCGGGCGAGAACGGCGTCGCCGACGTGGAATTCAAGGTGCCCGCGCTGCCCGCCGGCAACTACAAGCTGGAAGTCGCCACCAAGTCGAACCTCGGCGAGGAGAAACTGGAACGCGACGTGAAGGTCAAGACCGCGCCCAAGGTGCTGCTCGTCACCGACAAGCCGCTCTACCAGCCCGGCCAGCTGATGCACATCCGGGCATTAGCCTTGCAATCGTTCGACCTGACGCCCGTCGCCGACGCGACGCTAGTATTCGAGGTCGAGGACGCCAAGGGCAACAAGGTCTTCAAGCAGGAACAGAAAACGTCGCCGCACGGCATCGCGTTTGTCGATTTCCAGCTTGCCAGTGAAGTGAACCAGGGCGATTACCACATCCGCGCGATCTTGAACGACACCCAATCCGACAAGACGGTTGCGGTCAAGCCGTACGTCCTGCCCAAGTTCAAGGCCGACGTGACCGCCGACAAGAAGTTTTATCTGCCCAAGGAGACGCTGCACGTCGATCTGCAAAGCGACTACTTCTTCGGCAAGCCGGTCGCCGACTCCAAGGTGAAGATCACCGCCAGCACGTTCGACGTGGCGTTCAAAGAGTTTCAGACGGTGGACACGACGACCGACGCCCGCGGCCACGTCAAGGCCGAGATCAAGCTGCCGGACTACTTCGTCGGCCAGCCCCTCGAAAAGGGCAACGCCATTGTCCGCCTCGAAATCAAGATCACGGACAAGGCGGACCACACCGAGACGATTGCCAAAACCTACCCCGTCAGCGACCAGGCGGTGCGCATCAGCCTCATCCCCGAGGCGGGCCGGCTGATTCCGGGGTTGGAAAACCGCGTCTTTGCCGCGGCGATCTACCCCGACGGCAGCCCCGCCCAGTGCGAGGTCAACGTCTGGCAGGGCGTGAAGGCCAAGGACAAGCCGTTCGCCACCGTCACGACGAACGAGGCCGGCCTGGCCGAGTTCAAGCTGACGCCGAAGGCCGAACAGTACCGCCCCGGCGAGTGGGAGCAACGACCGGTCGAAATGCTGGGCGGCCAGGCACCGCAGGTGTGGGCGGCGCAGAAAAACCTCTTCGACTTGACCGCCGAGGCCAAGGACGCCAGGGGCAACCAGGCCCACACGACCGTGGCGCTGACCAGCGAACCGCTCGGCGAAAACGTATTGCTCCGGCTGGACAAGGCGATTTACAAGGGCGGCGACGCGCTCAACATCGACGTGCGCACGTCCGCCGGCCTGCCGACCGTGTACTTCGACGTGATCCGCGGCGGGCAGACACTCCTCACGAAATGGCTCGACGTGAAGGACGGCCGGGCGCAGTACAAGCTCGACCTGCCGCCGAGCGTCTTCGGCACGCTGGAGCTGCACGCTTATCAAATGGTGGCCGGCGGCGAGATCATCCGCGACAGCCGCGTGATTTACGTCAACGCCGCGTCGGACCTCAAGATCGACGTGAAGGCCGACCAGGACGTTTACGCGCCCGGCGGCAAGGGGGCGATTACGTTCCGCGTGACGGACAAGGACGGCAACCCCGCGACGGCAGCACTCGGCGTCCTGATCGTCGATGAGGCGGTGTACGCCCTGCAAGAGATGCAGCCCGGCCTGGAAAAAGTCTATTTCACGCTGCAAGAAGAACTGCTCAAGCCCCAGGTTCAGATGTTGTACAAGCCGAGCGAAGGCCTCGACGCGCTGGTGCGCGAGCCGGTGTTGGCGGAA
Source organism: Gemmatales bacterium (assembly GCA_038231495.1). GTDB lineage: Bacteria > Planctomycetota > Planctomycetia > Gemmatales > Gemmataceae > JBBRLG01. The sequence continues at coordinate 27,776 of JBBRLG010000010.1, forward strand.
GCCAAGCAGCAAGTCGCCGAGGTGCTGCTGACCGCGGCTCGCCCGAAACCGCCGGCCCGCTGGGCGGTCGATCCGGTCATGGAACGCCGGCAAAAGATGGACACGCAACTCGGTGCCATTGGCACGGCACTCTACCTCTTCGCAGCGCAGAACCGCCCGTTCCTTACCTACGACAAGACTGCCAAGACGTGGGGCTTCAACCCGGAGCTGCTGGAAGAGTGCGTCAAGTCCGGCTTCCTGGACAAGGCCCAACTGACAGACCCGATGGGGGCGAAGATCACCCTCGAAACGCTGGCGCGCGTGGAGAAACAATTCTCGGCGGACCGGCTGGCCACGGCCCAAACGAAATACCGGATGAACCAGGTCGGCTGGACGCTGGCGAACTTCGCGAACATGCACCAGAAGGACTACTTCAAGGACGGCAAGTGGAGCTTCCCGGAAACGATCGTCGCCGACGCGACCAAGGGAACGGGCCTGGACGCCAGCTGGTTCAAGGACGCCTGGGGCAACGCCTTCAAGTTCGTCCGTCGGGAAAAGAAGCTCGCCAACGACTCAGGCCAGGCCCATTTCGACTTCTACGAGTTCGTGTCCGCCGGCCCGGACGGCAAGTTCGACACCGCGGACGACGTGACGTTGACGCCTACGCAGCAGCCGGTTTTGGACCAGGGGTGGTTCTTGCCCGACGACGCGCGGCAACAGCGGACGGCCCAACTGCACAACCGCTTGAACCGCAATCGTCGCCAGTTCCTTGGATTCGAGGGAGCCCTGTTCGGCGCGCCGGGAAAAAATGGAGGACCGCAAGAAGCCATGCCGCGAGGCGGCGCCTTCCCTCCCGGTCAGGCCGGCAAAGGCGGCGGCGGCGGCTTCCCTCTGACGAAAGACGTTGGCGACGCGAAGAAGGACAAGAAGCCGGATGAGAAGGTGAAGGCGGACAACCCTGCGGACCACGCCGCGGGCGCTGCCGCACCGCCGCCGCGGCTACGCGAATATTTCCCCGAAACGCTGCTCTGGCAGCCCGCCCTCATTACCGACGACAAGGGCATCGCCCAACTACACTTCAACTTCGCCGACTCGATCACGACCTGGCGGCTCACCGCCTCCGCCTCGTCGAAGGGCGGCGCGCTCGGCGGCGTCAACGCACCGCTGCGCGTCTTCCAGGACTTCTTCGTGGACATCGACCTGCCGGTCGCCCTGACGCAGAACGACGAGGTCGCCTTCCCGGTCGCCGTCTACAACTACCTGAAAACGCCGCAAACCGTGACGCTCCGCCTGGAAGCGAACCCGACGTTCGAGCTGACCGACGGCGCGGGGCTGACGCGCACGCTCGACCTGAAGCCAAACGAGGTCACTTCCGTCAAGTTCCGCATCCGCGCGAAAAAGGTCGGCGCGCTGCCGTTGGTCGTCACGGCCACCGGCAGCAAGGCGAGCGACAAGATTCAGCGCGTCATCGACGTGGTGCCGAACGGCCGCAAGGTCGAACAGGTCGTATCCGACCGCCTGGCGGGCCGCGTCAGCCAGACGATCGCGATCCCCAACAACGCCATCGAGGATTCGTCGCAGCTATACGTCAAAGTCTACCCCGGCGTCTTCAGCCAGGTGCTCGAAGGCACCGACAGCATCCTGCGCATGCCCGGCGGCTGCTTCGAGCAAACGTCGTCGTCCGCGTATCCGAACGTGCTGGTGGTGGACTACATCAAGAAGAATAAGCTGGCGTCGCCCGCCCTGTTGCTCAAGTCGGAGCAGTACCTCAACGTCGGCTACCAACGGCTGCTGACCTTCGAGCGGCCCGGCGGCGGCTTCGACTGGTGGGGTAGCGGCGAGCCGTTGGTCTGGCTCAGCGCGTACGGCCTGCAAGAGTTCGCCGACATGGCCAAGGTGTATCCCACCGACCGCGGCGTCATCGACCGCACGCAAGCCTGGCTCTTGAAGCAACAAGCCGCGGACGGCACCTGGTCGAAGATCGGCGCGACGCACGGCGTCAGCATCGAGCGCATGGGCGATCCGAAAATGTTGCTAACCAGCTACGTGACGTGGTCGCTCCTGGAAAGCGGCTGCAAGGCGGCGGAGTTGAAAAAGTCGATCGAGTTCATCCGCGCCAACGTGCAGAAGGAGGACAACGCTTACATCCTGGCCCTGGCCGCGAACGCCCTGGCCGCGTGGGACGCCAAGGACGACAGCACGCACGAGGCGCTCGTCAAGGTTCTCAAGAAGATCGACGAGCAGAAGTTGGAAAAGCCGGAGTGGAAGGCCGCGTACTTCCCGGCCAAGGGCCAATCGCTGTCCTACGCCCGCGACGACAGCCTGAACGTCGAGACGACGGCGCTGGCCGTGCTGGCCATGCTCAAGAGCGGCCAGTTTGCCAACAGTGTCAATCAGTCGCTCTTGTACATCGCCAAGTCGAAAGACGCCTACGGCACCTGGGGCAGCACCCAGGCGACGATCCTGGCCTTGAAGGCGCTCGTCGCGGCGTCCGGCGGCGTCCCGCAAAAGGGCGAGGCGACGTTCACCGTCCTGGTCAACGGCAAGGAGGTCGAGTCGAAGTTCATCAACGAAAAGAACGCCGACGTGATGCAGGTAATCGACTGCAACAAGTACCTCAAGGCCGGTGCCAACGAGGTGACGATCGACGTGAAGGGCGAATCGAACCTCATGTACTCGGTGGTGGGCCGGCACTTCGAGCCGTGGCAGGCGGTGGAGGCCGTCAAGCCGACGCTGGCAGTGTCGGTGGCCTACGACCGCACGAAGCTGTCCACGGCGGACCTGCTACGGGCAAAGGCGACGTTGAAGAACAATGGCAAGGAGTACGCGTCGATGGTGATGGTGGACCTGGGCATCCCGCCCGGCTTCACGGTGGACGCGGGCGACTTTGCCGAGCTGGTGGCCGCCAAGAAGGTGAACAAGTTCAGCGTGACGGCCCGGCAAGTGACGCTCTACCTGAGCGACGTGAAGCCTGGCGAGTCGCAAAGTTTCGAGTACAGCCTGAAGCCGAAGTACCCGCTCAAGGCCAAGACGCCGTCCACGGTGGTGTACGAGTATTACACGCCGAAGAACCGCGGCACCGCCGCCCCGGTGGAGATCATTGTCGAGGAAAAGAAGTGACCTAACACCTCACGCCGAGGCGTTCGGGCAGGAGGCGAACCGGCTGCTTACGCGGCCGGTTCGCCTTCCCTTCCCGGTCCGATTCGACCCGAGCCACGCCAATGCACATATGGCGAGGGTGGCCCCCCTGCCGTCGTCAAGCGTCGCGGAGTCTTTTGCTCAAGTCCTTATCGTTGAACAAGTTCCTTCCCTTCTGTTTCTCGATTTCGGGCATGGTTCAAACTCGGGTGGCAAAGGAAGCAACCTTTGTGCAATGACGTGGCGCTGGGGCGCCACCCGGAACGAATGCTTTAAGTCTATGCCCGGCCATAAGTTCCACCTTGGAAAATTCGTTCGGAGGGGTGTGTGGCAGAGTGAATGAAACGAATTCCACCTGTTGCCTCGTGCTTGCGGCTTTTGA
>JBBRLG010000011.1:0-31024 GCA_038231495.1 Gemmatales bacterium
CGCGCCGAAATCCACGACAAGCTCACGCCTCGACGCTCGCCAGCGGCGACGAATGGGGCTTTTTGAACGCCTTTCCTGTATGGTGATGTAAACACTGGCAATCGGACCAAGGGAGTCGCTGCGATGCGAGGAAAGTACCTGTTCTCGGCCGCAAGCCTGGCCTTGTTGACCGTCGCCCTGACCACCTGGCTTGTGCCCGCCCAGAAGGCCGAGAAGCCGCCGCACGGTCAGGACCAACTGCCCGGCCCGCCGCTTTCGCCCGCCGAGGCCATCGCGAAGATGAAGGTGCCGGACGGCTTCACCGTCGAACTGGTGGCGAGCGAACCGGCCCTCGTGAATCCGGTCGCCATGACGTTCGACGAACGCGGCCGCATCTGGATCACCGAGAGCCTCGAATACCCGCGACGCGACGCCGGCAAAGGCCGCGACCGCATCAAGGTCCTCGAAGACACGAAGGGCGACGGCCGCTACGACAAGGTCACGATCTTTGCGGACGGCCTGAACATCCCTTCGGGTATCGCGGTCGGCCACGGCGGCGTTTGGGTGTGCAACTCACCGGACATCCTTTTCTACAAGGAAGGCCCCGACGGCAAGGCGGTCGGCAAACCGGAAGTGGTCGTCACCGGCTTCGGCCGCGACGACACGCACGAGCTGCCCAACTCGCTGACCTGGGGGCCAGACGGCTACCTTTACGGCCTCAACGGCGTCTTCAATGCTGCCCATGTCAAGCAGAGCAACAAGACGTTCGACTTCACCTGCGCGCTGTTCCGTATCAACCCGCGCACCCGTGAATTTCAGCTTTTCGCGGAGGGAACCAGCAACCCGTGGGGCATTGCGTTCGACCCCGAAGGCAGCGCGTTCATCAGTGCCTGCGTCATCGACCACCTGTGGCACATCGCCGAATCGGCGTACTACCAGCGGCAGGGCGGCCCCTACCCGCCGTTCACCTGGGACATGGGTTCGATTGTCAAGCACCACCACCAAAAAGCGGCCTACTGCGGCATCGTCTACTTCGACAGCGACGCCTACCCGGCGGCATACCGCGACCGGCTCTACATGGGCAACATCCACGGCGGTTGCGTCAACGTCGATAAGCTGCAGCGCGACGGTGCCACTTATTTCGCCACGCCCGCGCCCGACTTCCTGACGGCGAACGACGCCTGGTTCATGCCCGTGGCGCAAAAAGTGGGGCCGGACGGCTGCCTCTACGTCCTGGACTGGTACGACCGCTACCATTGCTACCAGGATGCCAACCGCGACCCCAACGGCATTGACCGCGAGCGCGGCCGGCTTTATCGCGTGCGGTACAAGGATTCGCCGCGCGCCGGCAAGTTCGACCTCAGCAAAGAGACTGACGACCAGCTGATCGACCGACTGCACAGCCCGAACGTTTATTACCGCGACATCGCCCAACGCCTGTTGGTCGAGCGCTCGTCTCCGGCACTGCGCATGAAGTTGCAGAAGGTTGTCCTCGACGACAAGGAGCCGCGGAAGGCGCGCATGCACGCCTTGTGGGCGGTGGTTGGGGCAGCGCCACTCGACAGCGATTTCCACAAGAAACTGCTGGCCCACGGCGATGCGGCCTACCGCGCGTGGGCCGTCCGCGCCGCCGGTAACGCAGGTAAGGGGGACGAGTCCGTGCAGAAGTCAATTGCCGGCCTGGCCGATGACCCCGCGCGCGACGTGCAGCTTCAGGTGGCCATCGCCGCGCGCAAGCTTGAGGGCGTGGACGCGCTATCCATCCTCGTGCAAGTGCTGGCCAAGTGCGGCGACGACAAGCTGATCCCGCACGTCGTCTGGCAAAACCTGCACCCGCTTCTGGAAGACCATGCCGATGCCTTTGTTGCGCTGGTGCAAAAAAGGGAGCTGGCAAAGACGCCGAACGTCGCGGCCTTGATGCCACGTGCCGTGGACCGCATCCTGGGCCGGCGCAAGGTTGACGCGGAATTGATTATCAAACTGTACCGCATGCTCGCCGAAGGCAAGAACGCCGACCTTGGCGCCGCCCGGCATTGTCTGGCATCGCTGGCGGCCAAGGTACAAACCGGCGAAATCGCAGGCGCGAACCTCGACGCGCTGCGCAGCAGCTTTGAGCCGATTCTGAAACCCCTGCTCGCCGCACCCCCCCTGCCCCCCCTTGACAAGGGGGGGAGGGGGGGGTCGGACGATCCGCTCGCGTTCGACGCCGCCTTGCTCGCCACGAGTTTGAAAGACCCTGCGGGAATCGACATTATCCGCAAAAGCCTGGCCTCGCCCAAACAACCGGAACCGCAGCGGCTCAAAGCCATTGAAGCCCTGATCGCCGCCAAGGACGCCGGGACTTTGGAGGCGGTGGGGCTTGTCCTGGCGGATGCGAAAGGTGGATCGCCACAATTCCGCGGCCAAGTCCTCGCCGCCCTCGGCCGGTCCGAAGACCCTGGAGTCGCGGCAATCACGCTGGCCGCTTATCCGAAGATGGAGGCCGATTTGCAACCGCGCGCCATCGAACTACTCACGCAGCGCACGGTCTGGAGCAAACAACTCCTGCGCGCGATCGAACAGAAGAAGATTCCGGCCAGCGCACTGAACGTGAACCAGGTCCGCAAACTCCTGGCCAGCAAGGACCCCGACGTAATCAAGCAGGTGACGACGCACTGGGGGCAGCTCCGGCAGGACCGCAACCCCGAACGCGAGCAGGTCGTCGCCGACATGAAGAAGTTCCTCACCGCGACGCGCGGCGACGCGGACAAGGGCGTCGCCGTGTTCAAAAACCTCTGCGCCCAGTGTCACAAGATTCACGGCGAAGGGCAGGATGTCGGCCCCGACATTACTGCAAATGGACGATCCACTTTTGACCAACTGCTCTCGAACGTCTTCGACCCTAGCCTCGTCATCGGTGCCGGCTACCAGGCGGTGACGGTCTCGACGGTGAAGGGACGTTCTTTGACAGGGTTGCTGGTCGAGGACACGCCGCAGCGCGTGATACTCAAGGTGCAAGGCGGCAAGCTGGAAACGGTGGCCCGCGCCGACGTGGACGACATGAATGTCAGCAACGTGTCCTTGATGCCGGAGGGGGTCGAGAAACAACTCAAGCCGCAAGAGATCGCGGACTTGTTCGCGTTCCTGGTCCTCGACAAGCCGCCGAGCGACCCGACCGCCCGCAAGATACCTGGAGCGCCCAAATAATGCCGAAAACCCTTTCGCAAAGCCGCAAGCGGCAATTCACTGTGCCTTTGCGCCTCTGCGTGAGGGTTTTCTGCATTGGACTTACCACGTTGTCTTTAGCTCGCGCAACCGCCGCTGAGCCGATCACTCCCGAACAAGCTGAATTCTTCGAGAAAACAGTCCGTCCGGTGCTGGTCGAGAACTGTCTGCGCTGCCACGGTCCAAAGGTAAAGGAATTCGGCCTGCGTCTGGATTCCCGCGCGGCGATGCTCAAGGGCGGCGATGGCGGTCCCGTGTTGCAGCCGGGCGAACCAGACAAGAGTTCGCTCATCGAAGTCGTGCGCCAGACCGGTCCGGTCAAGATGCCGCAGAAAGGCAAACTGAAACCCACCGAGATCGACGCCCTGGCCGCGTGGGTGAAGATGGGCGCGCCGTGGCCTACAAGCACTGCCGGCAACGACGATACGGCCTGGAAGAAACATTGGGCGTTTCAGCCCGTCCGCAATCCCGATCCGCCGTCGTTAAAAAACTCCCAGTGGCCCCTCACGCCGATCGACCGCTTCATCCTCGCGAAACTCGAAGCGCAAGGCGTTCCCCCTTCTCCCGCCGCCGACCGGCGCACGCTGATCCGGCGCGTGACGTTCGACCTCATCGGCTTGCCGCCGTCGCCCGAAGAAGTCGCCGCGTTTGAAGCGGACGCCGCGCCCGGTGCCTTCGCCAGGGTGGTAGAACGCCTGCTGGCCTCACCCCATTATGGCGAGCGCTGGGGCCGTTACTGGCTCGACGTGGCCCGCTACGCCGATACGAAGGGCTACGTCTTCTTCCAGGACGCGAACTACCCCTGGGCTTACACCTACCGCGATTATGTCGTCCGCTCGTTCAACGACGACTTGCCCTACGACCAGTTCGTCGTGGAGCAACTCGCGGCAGATCGGTTGCCCCTCGGCGCGGACCGACGGCCCCTGACGGCCCTCGGTTTTTTGACGGTCGGCGGGCGGTTCATGAACAACCCGCACGACATCCTCGACGACCGCATCGACGTGGTGACGCGCGGCCTGCTCGGTTTGACCGTGACCTGCGCCCGTTGCCACGACCACAAGTTCGATCCGATCGCGGCGAAGGACTATTACGCGCTGTACGGCGTCTTCGCCAGTTCAAGCGAGCCGGAAGTGCCGCCGCTGTTCGCCGACCCGCCGAAGACGGACGTTTACGCCGCCTTTGAAAAGGAACTTACCACCCGCGAGGGAAAGCTGAATGAATTCGTGCAGAAAAAGCAGGCCGAGGTGTTCGGCACGGCACGAACGCGGGCGGCGGAATATCTGCTCGCGGCGCACGTCCAGCACGGCCAGCCGCCGACCGAGGAGTTCATGTTGATCGCGGACGGCACCGATTTGAACCCGGCGATGCTGTCCCGCTGGCGCACTTACTTGGAGCGCACGCGTAAACGGCACCACCCGGTTTTCGCGCCCTGGCACGCCTTTGCCGAATTGCCTGAAGCGGAATTTGCTGCGAAGTCCATGGAGCTTTGTAAGCGATGGAAGACCGGCAGCGATCCGGCCAGGGCGCTGAACGCCATCGTCCGGGACTCGTTCGCAGAAAAACCAGCGACCTCGTTGGCCGACGCGGCGAAACGCTACGGCGAACTGCTTAATGCGACCGAGAAACAATGGCAAGATGCGCTTAATGAGGCTGCGGCAGCCAAGACGCCTCCGCCAACCGTCCTTCCGGACGCGGCCCGCGAAGAATTGCGCCAGGTTTTCCACGGCCCGGACGCGCCGCCGAACGTGCCGGTGGGATTGTTCAACGACCTGGCCCTGCTGCCCGACCGGCCGTCGCAGGGCGAGTTGCAGAAATTGCGCAAGGCGGTCGAGGACTGGCGCGCCAACGGTGCCGGCGCGCCGCCGCGGGCGATGGTCCTCCAGGATGCCGTCACGCCCCTTGAGCCGCACGTCTTTTTACGCGGCAACCCGAACAATCCCGGTGAGGCGGTGCCGCGCCGCTTCTTGACGGTGTTGTCCAACGGCGAGCCGAAACCTTTCCACGAAGGCAGCGGCCGGCTTGAGTTGGCCAAGTCTATCGTAGATCGCAAAAATCCACTAACCGCCCGCGTGCTGGTCAACCGTATCTGGATGCACCATTTCGGGACGGGCCTGGTGCGGACGCCGAGCGATTTCGGCCTCCGCAGTTCGCCGCCCAGTCACCCGGACCTGCTCGATCACCTGGCAACGAGCTTCATGGAAACTCATTGGTCGATCAAAAAACTGCACCGCCAAATCCTGTTGTCTGCCGTCTACCAGCAGGCGAGCCTCGACCGCACGGACGGCCGCAAGGCCGACCCGGAAAACGTGCTGCTTTGGCGCATGAACCGCCGCCGACTCGACTTCGAGGCGACGCGCGACGCGCTCCTTGCCGTGTCGGGCCGGCTCGATTCGACTGTCGGCGGCCCGCCCGTGCGCGACATCTTGGCCCCAGCGGCAACGCGGCGGACGCTTTATGGCTTCATCGACCGCCAGACCCTACCAACGCTGTTTCGCACCTTCGACTTTCCTAGCCCCGACGCCACCAACCCGCAACGCGACAACACCACCATCCCGCAACAGGCCCTCTTTCTCATGAACAACCCGTTCGTGGTGGAATGCACGCGCGGGCTGTTGAAACGGCCGGATTTGTCGAATGAGCAGGCAATTGCAAGCCGCGTTGAACGACTATACCGTGTACTGTACGGCCGCACTCCCAAGAAGGAAGAACTTGCGCTCGCGCAAGACTTCCTGAACGGCCAGGAGGACAAGACCGTGGCCTGGGAGCGCTACACTCAGGCGTTGCTGATCGCGAACGAGTTTAGCTTTGTGGACTGAATCGACTTATCGAGGTCTGGCCATGAACTCCTTGTCCGATCCGCACGGTGGGAATTTACCTCTGACACGGCGCGAACTGCTGCGCCGCGGCGGCATGGGCTGCGGCCTTCTCGGACTGGCCGGCGTTCTGGCGGCGGACGGGCTGGTTACCGACGCGGCCCGCGCGGACGCGACCGATATCAACCCGCTGGCCCCGAAATTGCCGCATTTCAAGCCAAAGGCTCAGCGCCTCGTCCACCTGTTCATGAACGGCGGCCCGTCGCACGTCGATACGTTTGATCCCAAGCCGGCGCTGGAAAAGTATCACGGTAAGCCGCTGAATAGTCCGAACCTGCGCACGGAACGCAAGACTGCCGGGGCGTTGCGTTCGCCGTTTGCCTTCAAGAAATACGGCCAGTGCGGCACCGAGGTGAGCGAACTGTTCGCGCGGACGGCCGAACACATCGACGAGATGTGCGTCATCCGTTCAATGGCCGCCGACGTACCGAACCACGAACCTTCGCTGATGTTGATGAACTGCGGCGACGGGCGGTTGTCGCGGCCGAGCCTCGGCGCCTGGCTCACCTACGGCCTCGGTTCCGAAAACCAGAATCTGCCCGGCTTCATCGCGATGTGTCCGGCCGGCTACCCGATCGTCGGGCCGCAGAACTGGCGCGCGGCGTTCCTGCCCGGCGCGTACCAGGGCACCTACATCGACACCCAACACGCCGAGATCACGAAGCTTATCGAGAACATCAAAAACCCGGCGGCGAGCCTCAAAGACCAGCGCCGCCAACTCGACCTGGTGAAACGGCTCAACGAAATCCACCTTGCCGAGCGCGGCAGCGACGGCGCGCTGGAGGCGCGCATCCAAAACTTTGAGCTGGCCTTCCGGATGCAAACGGAAGCGACGGACGCATTCGACATTAGCAAGGAGCCGCCGGCGACGCGTGACCTGTACGGCCCCGGCGTCCACGGCCGGCAATTGCTCATCACGCGCCGCCTGCTGGAGCGCGGCGTGCGCGTCGTGCAGGTGTGGAGCGGTGCGGGCCAACCGTGGGACAACCACGACAACCTTGCGGCGGAGCACAAGAAGCTCGCGCGCGAATGGGACCAGCCGATCTGCGCTTTTTTGCACGACCTCAAGGCGCGGGGTCTCTTCGATTCGACGCTGGTCATGTGGGGCGGCGAGTTCGGGCGCACGCCGGTCGCGGAACTGCCGGGACTGAGTGGCCGCGACCACAACCACTACGGCTTCAGTATGTGGCTGGCGGGCGGCGGCGCGCGGGGTGGTTACGTCCACGGCGCGACGGACGAATTCGGCTTCGCGGCGGTCGAGAACAAGGTCCACGTCCACGACTTGCACGCGACCGTCCTGCACCTGCTCGGCTTCGACCACGAGAAGCTAACCTACCGCTACGCCGGCCGCGACTTCCGCCTGACGGATGTTCACGGGCAGGTCGTGAAAGAGCTTATTTCCTAACAAATATAGCCACAGATGAACACGGATAAATGCGACGGGAGACTGCCCCGGCGAGAGTGCCATCGCTTCTCTGGTGTTTATCCGTGTTTGATCCGTGGCTAAAAGTCTTTTTCTTTTCGCGGTCAGAATCTTCGCCACGTCACGACATACTAACGGGAAGCGCGTTTCAGCCGACGAACAGGAGGTCCGATTGGCGACCGACTGGAAACTCATCGTGCGCGAGCACGGGCCGATGGTGTTCCGTGCCGCGTTTCGCATCCTGGGCCACGCCGCCGACACGGAGGACGTGGTTCAGGACGTGTTCCTGCACGCACACCAGTACCAAAAGACGCGAATCGTCCGCCATTGGCCGGGCCTTTTGCGGCGGCTGGCAACCTGCCGCGCCCTGGACCGGCTGCGCCAGCGGCGCAACACGGTCTCGCTGAACGGACTCGACTTGTTCTCGCCGACGGCCGAACCGGACGCCATCGCGGAGAGCAACGAGTTGGCCGACCGGCTGCGCGAGGCCATCGCCCATCTGCCGGAGCGCGAAGGGTCCGTATTTTGTCTGCGTTATTTTGAAGACCTTGCGAACCCGCAAATCGCGGAGACGCTTTCGATCACTTGCCCCGCCGTTGCCACCGCCCTGCACAAGGCCCGCGTCAAACTCGGAGCCATGCTGGCGGAAACGATTCAAGGAGACAAGACATGAACCGATCCACCAATCCGAACCACTCGCCCGACCTACCCGACCCGCTGCGGCGTGCCGTCGCTGCCGTCCGCGCCCAAGACGTGCCACATGCCGCAATGGCGCATTCGTTGGGGAAGGCGGCGGCTCTTTCCCAAACGAAGCATCATCCATTCCTTCGTTTTCGCCGTCCGCTGCTGGCGATGGCCAGCATAGCGGCCCTCTTGCTCATTGCCTGCCTTTGGATGGTCAACGGCAATTCCGAATCCGGCGGGTCAAACGATTGGCGCTACGCCCATCATGTGGTGATTATCGACGATTCGCACTCGATGGTCAGAGATGACCTGACCAATTACGACAACGACAACAGACAGAACATCAACGTGGCGGGTGTTGCGAGTGTGCAAATGGCGCGTTCCGTCTTCACCGATCTGGACGACCGCGAACTCCCCAGGCCGCTGCCCACCGGTTCAGGCAGCGTCACGAACGGGAGGACCGGGAATCCAAACCGCCCAATTTCGGGCGAAGACCTGCGCGATGGATTGCAACCGAGCCTTCCGGGGTACGGTGGAAATTTGGGAATGCCGAAAGACGGCCTCATCGTCAAGGGAGCTTCCCGGATCACCGGTCGCTATATCAACTTTGAAACGTTGGGAGAAGCCAGCGACGGCCAAAAAAATGCCGATAAAGCATTACCGGGCCGCATCAACTCGGCGAAGGTTGGTGCCGACGGCAAGCCCGGCGATGCACCGCAAGTCTGGAAGCGCGACCAGGGACAACCGACGTTTGCCCGCGTCTACGTCGGCGACAAGAATTCGCTCGAACTCGTTAGTATGCGCGTAACGGTCACGGTCGAGGGGCCGCGCGCCCGCACCGTCGTCGATCACGTCTTCCGCAACCCGCACGACAAGCAACTCGAAGGCACCTTCGAGTATCCGCTGCCGTCCGGGGCCAGTCCGAGCTACTTCGCGATGTTCCTGGGGGCGGCACGCGACACCCCGCCGCCACTGTTCGTCCGGCACGGCAAGGACAACGAAGCCGCGTTGCCGAAGGACACGACCAACCGCCGCAATCCGGCCGAACTCGTCGCGGACATCGACCGCACCGACTGGGGCCGGCTGCAAGAAGGCCGCATCGTCGCCAAGGACAAGGCCACCGAGACGTACGAAGATGTGGTGCGCGGTCGGGTCGATCCGGCGCTGCTCGAATACGCTGGCGGCAACACGTTTCGCGGCCGTGTTTTTCCGATTCAGGCCAAGGGATTCAACCGCGTCATCCTCGCCTATGAGGAACTGTTGCCCGTCGTCCGTGACAAGATGCTTTACCAGTTCCCCCTGCCCGACTGCAAGCTGTCCGAACTGCAATTCAGCTTGACCGCGAATTCGCGTGCGTGCAAGAACCTGGAATTCCAACCCAAGGGTGCGACGCTCGACGAGAGCGGCAACCGCCTGGTATATAGCCGCATTTGGAAAAACGAGAAACCTGAAGGGGCGGTCGTCTTCACCTGCACGCCGAACGAACCGCGCGTCCAGGCCGTCAGCGGCCGGCAGGGCGAGAACGGTTCGCACTACGTCTACGCCCGACTGCGGCCCGAACTAAAGAAGGTGGCCGACGCGAAACCGTACTCGAATCACGCAGTTTTCTTGCTCGACACTTCGCTGAGCGAAAACCCGGATCGCTTCAACGTCAGCATGAAACTGCTGCGCAAAGTGCTGGAAAGCGATGCCGACATCAAGCAGTTTAACATCCTGACCTTCAACGTCGCCACGGCCTGGGTCGAACCCAAGGGCTTTCTGCCCAACACGACGGCGGGCCGCGAGACGGCGTTCGGTCGCCTCAACGGCCTGGTGCTGGAGGGCGCGACCGACCTGTCGGTGGCGCTCGACCGGCTCGCGCGCAATGAGTTCGAGTTGCCGAAAGGCGCGCCTCTCAATTGCTTCCTGTTGTCCGACGGGCAAATCACCTGGGGCGACGCGGACGTGACCACGCTACTGGCCCGTTTCGAGAAGCAGTGTCCGTTCGCCTACAAGTTCAACTGCTACCGCACCGGCATCGGCGCGGAGAACGGCGACCTGTACGCGGCCCTGGTCCGCAAGGGTGGCGGCGTGTTTAACTGCTTCACCGACGCCGACGTGGCCAACGCCGCCCAGGCGCACAAGAATCAGTGTATGCAGGTCTCCAAAGTGCGTTTTGTCGGCGGCCCGGAGGCGAGCGACGTGTTGGTCGCAGGCCGGCAGGCGGCCGTTTACCCCGGCGGCGAAATGATCGTCGCGGCCCGCATCAACGGCGCTGGCAAGACGAAAATCGTCGTGGACGGCACGTTCCAGGGCGCGCCGGTGGAAGAGGTTTTCCCCCTGGAAATCGCGGACGGTGGCGAACTGGCACCGCGGGCGTGGGCCGAGGTCGCGGTCGCATCGCTGCTCGGCCTCAACGACCCGACGCTCGACCCGCTGGTGACAGCCTATTGTCAGCAATTCGGCGTCGTCAGCCGGGTCGCGTCGTTCCTCGTGCTGGAAAACGACGCCGACTACAAGCGGTTCAACCTCGACGACGAGCGCGGCAAAACGGCGCACGAAGACCTCGCGGACTACCTGGCAAAGAAGTGGGCCGAAATGGGCGAGCCGAAGACCACCCGCCGGGCCTTCCTCGACCTACTCGGCCGCATCGAGTCGCGTGCCAAGCTCGGCAAGGCCGCGGAAGCCGTAAACGTGTACAAGCTGCTCGTGCTGCTGGAGGACCGGGATTTTGACCTGCCCCCCACGTCGCTCACCGGGCAACTCGTCCATACGAAAGACGTGGCGGCGGCCTACCTGACCAACCGGGCGAAGGATCCGCGCGACGTATCCGCCTACCTGACCGAGGCGAAGCGCCGGGCCAGGAACGGCGACCTGGACGGGGCCGTGCGCGTGCTGTCGAGCGTCATCGAGGAACACCCGACCCGCGACGACGCGCTGCGGTTGGTGGGCTACCGCCTGCTCGATCTGAAACAACCCGGCCAGGCCGCACGGCTGTTCCAGCAGGTGCAACGGCAACGGCCTTTCGAGCCGCACAGCTACCGCGATCTGGCGCGCAGCCTCGAAGACAGCGGCCTGTATGGACTCGCCGCGATCGAGTACGAGATCGTGCTGGCCGGCACCTGGCACAACCGTTTCGGCACCTCGCTCAAGGAAGTCGTGCTGGAAGAGTACGCCCGCATGATGCAGGAGGCGATCCGGCGCAAGGCCGTCAGCCCCGCGGTTGCCAACCATTTCGGCGAACGGCTCGAACAATTGTCGCGCGACCGCCAGCCCGCGGCCGACCTGCGCGTGACGATCTCGTGGAACACGGACGCCACGGACATCGACCTGTGGGTGATCGAACCGGACGGCACCAAGTGCTATTACGAGCACAACCGGACGAAGAACGGCGGCAAGCTGTCGCAGGACCAGACGCAGGGTTACGGCCCGGAGCGGTATACAATCGAGAAGGCACCCGCCGGCGAGTTCAAGGTTATGGTCCACTACTTCCGTGCCAACCCGAACCTGCTGGGCGGCGAGACACATGTGAACGTCGTCGTGACGCGCAACGCGGGTCGGCCGCAAGAAGTGGTAGAGCGCCACACGGTCATTTTGAAGCAAACGAACGAGGCCGTGGAGGTTTCCCGGGTGAAGTACTAAGGCAACGGAATTGCCGCTTGCGGCGTTGCGGAGTCGCAAAGCCGCAAGCGGCAATTCGGGCTTGTCAGATTGGAACCCAATCGGTATCTCCCCCTGCCGCTACCGAATAATCGGCGGATTCCTGCCGCCGCGCGGACCGGGAGATTGGCATGAAGCATTTTTCATTGCAAGGCGGTGTTGTCGTCCTGGCCCTGCTGGCGGCAAGCGCCGCCCGCGCCGAACTGCACTGCGAACAGCCCGCCGTGAAAACCGGCGAAGTGCGCAGCGGCACCGCCCTGACCCACCGGTTCGCGCTCATCAACAACGGCACCGAAACCATTGAAATCCTCGACATCAAACCGAGTTGCGGTTGTCTGACGCCGCGCACGGACCGGCGCGTTTACGCGCCGGGAGCGCGGGGCAACTTGTTGCTCGAAATCAACACGCTGACGCAGGCGGCGGGGCCACAATCGTGGCGTGCCACCGTGCGTTACCGCGAGGGCCGCGAGGAACGCGAGCTGGAATTGCAACTGGCCGCGACCATCGTTACGGAAGTTAGCATCAACCCGCCGACCCTCGTCCTCTACACCTCGAGCGCCATCGCCCACGAGTTGACGCTGACCGACCGCCGTGCCAGGCCGATGCAGGTGACGAGCGTTGAACCCAGTTCGCCGCAACTGCGCGCACGGTTGGGTGAATGGAAGCATAACGACGACGGGCAAAATGTCCGAACGGTCGCGCTGGAGGTGTTGCCCGATTTCCCGGAAGGCCGGCACGACGAAGTGATTCAAATCTTCACTTCCGATCCGGAATATCGCGAATTGAAGATCCCCGTCACCATCGTCAAACGGCCGAAGCAAACCGTCAGCGCGTCGCCGGACGTGCTCGCCGTCTCGTCCGCGGCGGGCGAGCCGATCCCGTCACGCATCGTCCTGTTACGCGCTCCCGACGATTTGGACGTACTGGTCGAGCGCGTCGAGTGCGACACGCCGGCGGTCAGCTGGCAAACGTCCGCCGGTCCGGGACACCGGGCCACGCTGAAGATTCAGATCGACCGCACGAAAGTTGCGGGCGACGCCCTGAAAGCCAACTTCCGCGTCGTGCTGAAACAGCCGGCCGGACAGACGGTGACGGTGCCAATTGAGTGGATCGCGCGCTGAGGGTTAGCGCTCAGCCGCAAGCGGCTACTTAGCGCTCAGCCGCAAGCGGCTACTTGTCGAGGATGACCTTGAACGAGCCGCCCGCCGGACTTGGTTTGACCTGTTCGACTTTTAGTTTGGGAGTCTTGCCGTACGGGTTGTAGAGCGGGTCGCCGACGAGAACCGTCATCCAACTCGCGAACATCTCCGAACGCCAGTAACATTCCACCAGCGTGTACTCGCCCGTCGCCAGGAAGCCGAAGAACTCGGCCGGCTTCGGAAAGCCGATCGTGTACGGCTCCGCCACCGGGCCGAGTGTCGCCACCGCACCGGCTTCGAGCAGGTTCTTGCACCAATAAGTACATTTCGGATCGCGTAAGGACACCGCCTCAGAACTGGCGATGTGATATGCCACCGCGCCGGGTACAAACTTGCAGCAGTCAACGTACTTGACGTGCGAATACCAGCCGCAGTAGAGGGCGCAGTCGGTGCAACTGCCCGCCGCGAACAACTCCGGCTTGTCGTCGAGTGTTACGTCCAGTTTGGCTTCTTTTTCGAGTAGTTTCGCCATCTCGCGCAACGATTCGTCGTAGCCCTCGTAGCCAAAACCGGGGTCGTCTTTCGGTTTGTACTTCATGCCCCGCGCGTCCACGTAGACCTTGCCGGCCAGACCCTTGGCTTCGACCGCCATGCTGACGTCGATGATCTTTTTCACCAGCGCAACGCTCGGACCGTCGAGACGGCAGGTCATCACCATCGGCGGCTTGCCCTTGCGCACGTCGTCGCCGACCTGGAAATACAGGAGGTTGAGCTGCCAGCGGCGCAGGTCGTAGCCCTCGTGCCAAAGGAGCGCCAGTTCGCTGTCCACCGCGGCCCGGCTTTCGGCGTGCGACAAAAACGTGCGGCGCTCGGTCAACGGGCGGACCTTGGTGTCCACGTCGGCCCGTTCCTTGCGGCGTTGGGCCAGGTCCAGCGCTTCCTGCGCGTTTTCATCCTTTGCTATTTTCTGGAGCCGGTCGATCTCCGCCAGCAACTCTTTCTGTTGCTTGCGCAGCGGTTCCAGTTCTTTGTCGATTTTTTCGATCGCGGTTTTCTCTTCCGCGGCCGCTTCCTCCGGCCCGACGTGGGACGGTACGCCGTAAATGGTGAGCAGGACTTTTACCTTGTCGCGGCGGTCTTGCAACAGCTTGCGCAGCGGTTCGGCCAGCCGTAAGTTGTAGGCTTGCCGGCTCATCTCCTCGCTCGTCGGCAGATCGAGGACGATAACGTGGTCGGTCGGCACGCCACGCTTCTTGCAGTAGTACTCGGCGATCTCCTGCGACTCCGGCACGTTCTTATTGGCGACAATGTAAATGTCGTTGGGGCCGAGGGCGAGGGCATCGTCCGCCACCAATACCACCGCCAGCACGGTGAACAAAATTCGCAGACGCATGGGGTGCATCCTTTCGGGTTTCGATCAACGGCATTGGGTTCACGTCGCGATCCGTTTTAGCACACTAGAATGAGCGGGGGCTACCCGATTCCCGCTAGCGGCAACCTCGTAGCACGGACAGGCTCACCGGAAGTAGATCATGCAATCGACCCAGCGCGTGGTAATCATCGGCGGCGGCTTCGGCGGACTGTACGCGGCCCGCGCCCTGCGGAAGGCGGCCGTGCAAGTGACGCTCATCGACCGGCGTAACTTCCACCTGTTTCAACCGCTGCTCTACCAGGTGGCGACGGGATCGTTGTCGCCCGCCAATATCGCCGCGCCCCTTCGCCGCATCCTGCACCGGCAGAAAAACACCCGTGTGTTGCTCGGCGAGGTCGTGAACTTCGACCTCGAAGGCCGGCGGGTTTTGCTCAAGGACGGCGACGTGCCCTACGATTCGCTGATCGTTGCGACGGGATCACGGCACCACTATTTCGGCCACCCGGAATGAGAAATGATCGCGCCCGGACTCAAGACGGTTGAGGACGCGACGACGATGCGCCGCCGCATTTTGTCCGCCTTCGAGGCGGCCGAGCGCTCGTCCGACGCGGCCGAACAGCGGGCCTGGCTCACCTTCGTCGTGGTCGGCGGCGGTCCGACTGGCGTTGAACTGGCAGGTGCCGTCGGCGACATGGCTCGCAAAACGTTGCGTGGCGATTTTCGCCGCATCCGGCCCGAAACGAGTCTCGTCTTGTTGGTGGAAGGCGTGGACCGCATCCTGTCTAATTATCCACCCGACCTGTCCGAAAAAGCCCAGAAATCGCTGGAGCGGCTTGGCGTGACGGTGCGCTTGAAAACCACGGTAACGGACGTGCAAACGGACAAAGTAACCCTGCGCTGCGGCGACCACACGGAAATCGTGCGGACGCACACCATCTTGTGGGGGGCCGGCGTCCAGGCGTCGCCCCTCGGCCGGTTGCTGACCAAGGCGACGGGAGGCGAATTGGATCGGTCCGGGCGCGTCGTTGTGCAGGCCGATTTGAGTCTGCCGGGACGGCCGGAGGTGTTCGTGATCGGCGACCTGGCGAACTATTCGCACCAGACCGGGAAGCCGTTGCCCGGCGTTGCCCAGGTTGCCATGCAGGAAGGAAAATATGTCGCGGAGTTGATCCAACGGCGTTTGCGGAACGAGAAACCGTCGGGGTTCCATTACAAGGACTTCGGCAACCTAGCGACAATCGGCCGCGCGGCCGCGGTCGCCGACCTGGGCTGGACGCACCTGTCCGGCTACCCCGCGTGGCTGGCGTGGCTGTTCATTCACCTCGTTTACTTGATCGAATTCGACAACCGGGTGCTGGTGCTGTTCCAGTGGGGCTGGAACTACTTCACACGCAACCGTTCGGCCCGTTTGATTACCGGGAGAGGATTTGCGACTGCCGGAATAGCGTGGTGTTGAGGGCATTGCGGTCAGAGCCGCGACCGTCAGGGAGCGGGGGGTTCCCCACTCCCTGGCGGTCGCGGCTCTGACCGCGGTCGCGGCTCTGACAACGGCATCAATTCTTGCGATTCACCCAGGGGAACGGCGTCACGACCTCGACGGGCTTCGTCGAAATCTTTTCGCCGAGGATGTCCTGAAAGACGGTGCCGTAGAGGTTTTCAATCTTGTCCATCGCGTGCGCCGCCAGGAGCATATTTACCCGGCCCTGGTTGCCGAGTTGCCAGCGGCCGCCCTTGCGGTCCATGACTTCGCGTGCGCCGGGAGCCTTCGCCTCGGCGTCCTGCTTGGCCCGGAGCGTCACGTCCGGTCCGTCAATCGGCGGCGGCGGCAACTTCGGGGCCAGCGGCTGGCCGGTCGGGTCGTTGTAGGTCAACGCGGCCTTCGGGTCTTGCTCGACCACGAGGTCGTAGGTGACCGCCTCGACAATCAAGCCGGACTCGTTCTTGAGCCGTTCGGCGTGGGCTTTGCGGAAGATGGCTTTGAAGGCGGCGCCGTCGCCCTTGGCTTCCTTCATCGCCTTTTCCGTGGTCTCGACGACCCATTTGGCTTCCCGCAGCATGGTGGGACTATCCACCGGGCCGGCGACGACGTGCAGCACACGGCCGTCCGGGGCGCAGAAGTAACTGGCAACGTTGCCGCCTTGCTTTTGGGCGCCGACGATCTTGAAGGTGGCGACTTTTTGGAAGGACGACACGAAATACTCGTTGAGGTATTTACCCACCTCGGGGGTGTTCAATGCGTTCACACGGAGCGCTTCGGCGTTGTTTCAGGTGAAGCGCGGGTCTTCAAAGTTGCCGGAGACGTGCAACACGAAGACGAGCTTTTGCTCCTTCTTCGCCTGCGCGGCGGCTTCCTTGGGCGTATCGACGAACGTGACTTGGGTGCCGTGCGAACCGCAGGCCGCGGCTTCCGCCTTGTCCTTCTCACCCGAGCCGTATGCCGACCCCAGCCCCACCAGCGGGGCCAGCAGCAGGACGACGACCGTACACCACAACAGACGACGCATGATAAATCTCCTTTGGGCCGGGCGGCGAACCCCGTGTGCCTCCACTATACCACCGGTGACGAACCGCAGCACGCCATTAGCGCACCTGCGCGTCCGTAATCAAGACGCCGTTGGGTGCCCGTTGGTTTGCTATGGGGAATGCTTGTTACAATTCGTTACTTCAGCGCAGTTCGACCGCTTCATTCGGCGAAAGCAGACGCACGTTTAACTCGACGCGATCCGACTTGTACCGGACGCGGTGGATGTAGCGCAGTGGATGACCGTACACGCGGTCGAAGGTCGCGGTCGCGTAATTGTTGCCGCCGACCGCCACGTCGCCACGCATTTCCGACTCGATCAGGGCGAAAAAGGCGTCGATGGAGTGGAGGCCCGTCAATTCCTCCGCCGGCGCAATGCGGCTGGCACTACACCGGACCGGGCACCCCAGGACGGTGCCGATGGTGTCGAAAAATTGCTCGGACAGGACCAAACCAGCGGGCGACGCCACCCATTGCACCTTGCGCGAGCGGACTGCCACCCGATATTCGACCGGCTCGTCGCGGTCCAATTTGGTCATGTATTCGAGGTCGTAGTCCGCCGGACCTTTTTCTTGCCACAGCTGGCGGGCGGCGGCCACGTCCTCCGCTTTCAGTTGCAGCGAGAGGTTGTAGAAGAGCGGCACCAGGATGCCCAGGCCGGCCAACACGGCGAGCAGGAGAAAGAAGATAATCCAGGTCCGGTTCTTGCCGGGCGGCGTTGGGTCAACGGGTTCGGTGCTCATGAATGGCTGTTTCTTATGCGGGCAGGTCGGAGCGGGCGATGACGACGATGCCCTGCTCCGTGATCTGGAAGCGGCGTTTGCGGTCGGCCTCCACGTCGTAACCGATAGTCGTATTGGCTGGCAGTTTCACATCCTTGTCAATGATCGCCCGGCGGATGCGGCAGTGGCGGCCGACGTCAACGCCGTGGAACAGGATCGAGGACTCCACCTGGGCATAGCTGTTCACGCGGACGTTCGGCGACAGGATACTTTTCTTGACGTGGCCGCCGCTGATGATGCAGCCCTGGCACACCACGCTGTCTTGGGCCTCGCCGCGGCGGGCCTGGCCGATCGCACCTTCGTCGCTGAACACAAACTTGGGCGGCGGCAACTGCGGCTGATAGGTGCGAATCGGCCACTGCTGATCGTACAGGTTCAAGACCGGGTCGATGTCGATCAGGTCCATGTTCGCCTGGTAATAGGCGTCCAGCGTGCCCACGTCGCGCCAGTAAGGCACGGACTTACGGTTCTGGTCGCGGAAGCGGTAGGAGTAAACCTTTTGCGTTTTCAGGATCGTCGGGATCAGGTTTTTGCCGAAGTCGTGGTCGCTGTCCTGGCGGATGGCGTCCTGGCAGAGCAGTTCGTACATGGTCCGGGCCGTGAAGACGTAGATGCCCATGGATGCCAGGCAATCGTTGGGGGCGTCGGGCAGCGCGGGCGGTTCGGCGGGCTTCTCGACGAAGCCGACGACGCGCTCTTGCTCGTCCACGTCGAGGATGCCGAAATGGACGCCCTCCTTGCGCGGCACCGAAATGCAGCCGATGGTCAGGTCCGCCTCGCGTTTGATGTGCGAGCGGATCATTTCGCCGTAGTCCATCTTGTAAATGTGGTCGCCGGACAGGATGAGGACGTAACGCGGGTCGGCCTTTTCGATGGTGTAAATGTTCTGGTAAATCGCGTCGGCAGTACCCTTGTACCAGGTTTCGTCGATGCGCTGCTGCGGCGGCAGCACTTCAATGTATTCGTCCAACTCACGGCTGAGGAAGCCCCAGCCCGCGGCAATGTGGCGGTCGAGGCTGCGGGCCTTGTATTGGGTCAAAACCAGGGTGCGCCGCAAGCCGCTGTTGATGCAGTTGGAGAGCGTGAAGTCGATGATGCGGTATTGGCCGCCGAAAGGCACGGCGGGCTTGGCGCGGTCGCGCGTGAGCGGGTCGAGGCGCGTTCCCTTGCCGCCGGCCAGGATCAGGGTTAACACGTCTTGCACGGCGCGGCTCTCCTCGCAGACGCTGCGACAGCGTGACAATCAAGTAGCGTCATCATGGTGGACGCCCACGGGCCGTTCAAGGGGTATTACCCCGGCACGAAGGTTCCGCACGCTTGGACACCGCCAAGGGACTCTTGCCAAAGTGACCCTTGCCACCCACCCTCGCTAGTTTTTGCCACACCTTTGGCAAGGGTATATGAGCGCCGCTGCCTGCTCCTCACGGTCGCTGCGTGCCAAAATTCCACCCTTGCCAAGATTGTTGCGCTTGGCAAGGGTGGGCAGGGCGTCCGTTGCCGGTCGCTCAGTGGCAATGCCATCGGCAGCCCGGTCGAATAAGCTTCTTGCCCCCGAAACAGCACAATTGACACAAGCAATTGGTGCGGAGGTATCCTGCCAAGGTCAAATCGCCGGGATTCCCTTACTGTACGGAATCGTACAACTGTGCGCACTCCCGCACCATCCGGGCCGCCGAGAAATGTTCGAGGACGCGGTGCCGGCCGGCCTCTCCCAGGCGCTCGGCGAGGGCGGGGTCGTCGAGCAGTCGGCGGGTCTGCCGCGCAAGATCCGCCTTGTCCCCCGGCTTTACCAAAAACCCCGTGACGCCGTCTTCGATTATTTCGTCCAGGCCGCCCGTCCGGGTACCGACGACCGGGCGGGCCGCTGCCATCGCCTCCAGCGCAACGCACATGCCGCCTTGCTCGCGACTCGGCACCCAAACCACGGCGGCGCGCTTCATTAGTGGCACCGGGTCGCTCACCGGACCGAGGAAATGGACCCGCACCGTCGCACCGACGGCGTGCGCGAACTGCCCGATCCGCACGCGGTCGCCGCCGTCGCCAGCCAGGACGAGGTGAAGATCCGGGTAAAGATAGTGCAGGATGTCCAGCGCCCAGACGGCGTCGCGGAACCCCTTGTGCATTTCCAGCGGGCCGACGCCGAGCATGAATCGACCGTTAGGCACGGGTGGCTCAACCGCTTCAGCGCACGGCGATTCAACTCCGGGAGGAACCGTAACGAGCGACCGTGCCGCCACGCCGTTGCGGCGATACCGCGCAGCCTCGTCGGCGGAAAACGCCACGACCGCTGCCGCATTCCGCACCAGCATTCGGTCCCAAAAAGCGAGTGGGTGTCCGGGTTTCAACAGGTCGCTATAGAAAAGCCGCTGCGCGCCGCCCGTGCCGGATACTGCCAGGCTGCGCAAGGCCTTGCGCGACCAGGCATGGATGACCTGGGGTTCAAATGCGCGAATCACGCCATGCAAGGCCAGCACCGGACGAGCGTCCAGCACGCGCTTCCAGCCGAGAATTTCGACGCTCACTCCGGCGCTCCGCAACGTCTCGACCCAGGGAGCCGTAGGGCCAAGGACGACAACGCGTACCTCGAACCGTTCCCGGGGCAAGCCGCGTGCCAGTGACAGGAGCTTGCGGGCGGCGCCGCTGTAGTCCAGGGTGGAGACGAGGTAGAGAAGTTTAATCGCGAATCCTGGTTTCTAGCGGCGGTGGCTCGTTCGGCAAGATGGCAATGTAGGGCAAGTGGCGGTATTCGTCGTTGAAATCGAGGCCGTAGCCGACGACAAAGGCGTCGGGGATTTCAAACCCGCAGTAATCCGGCTCGATCTCCACCACCTGCCGGCCGCGCTTCCGCAACAGCACGCCGGTGCGCAGCGAAGCCGCCCCCAGGTCGTGCAGGTGGGAGCGCAGGTGAACCAGCGTTTTACCGGTGTCAAGGATGTCATCGAGCAGGAGTACATGGCGGCCGCGCACGTCCGGAGCCAGGCCGGGATGAATGTGCAACTGGCCCGCGGTGGTCGTCGCGCCCCGGTAGCTTGACGCCTGAATGAAGTCGATGCGCAACGGCAAGTCCAGCTGGCGCACGAGGTCGGCCAGGAACATCAGGCAGCCGGTCAGGACGCCGACGAAGGTGACGGGCCGGCCGTCGTAATCGAGGGCGATCTGCCGGGCCAGTTCGCCGACCCGCTTCTGAATTTGCTCGGCCGGGAGGAGGACTTGCATGAGCGCGACACCCGTAGTTCCGGGAATGTTACAAGCGTTATGAAATCCGCACGATAAGCCGCGGTCACTTGCCGTAGCCCGGCGTGCCGTCACGCACGGCCAACACATAAGCGGTGGCGTACGCACGGCAGTGGGCCAGCGACACCAGGAAATCGGCGACGCGCAACTCCTGGGCCAGTTCCTTAACGGTCCCGGTGAGGACAACGCGCGGCTTGCCCTTTTCGGTGCGCAATTCAATATCGGTCCAGCAGAGGCCGCGCCGCCAACGGGTGCCGAGCGCTTTCAGGACCGCCTCTTTGCCGGCCCAGCGGGCCGCGAGCTGTTCCGTCGGCCGTTTGCGCCCCTGGCAGTGGCGAATCTCGTGGGACGTGTAGACGCGCGTCAGAAACCGTTCGGCGTGTTCCTCGATCATGCGGCCGACGCGGAGGCATTCGATGATGTCCGTGCCGATTCCCACGATTTCCATGGCAAACCCATCCCCCCACCGCGCCGCAGCGTCCTTGCTGATCTTAGCAAATCGGCGACGCCGCGGTACAATCGGAAGTTGCCCGTCGCCGAGTCGTTTCCGGTTGCTGGAGAAGCCTTCATGGCGCATGCCGACCTCCTGGCCGATCTGACCCCCGCCCAGCGCGAGGCCGTCACGCACGTCGATGGGCCGCTGCTCATTCTCGCCGGCGCCGGCAGCGGCAAGACGCGCGTCATCACCCGCCGGGTGGCTTTCCTGTTACAGCAAGGCATCCGCGCCGGCAGCATCCTCGCCATCACGTTTACCAACAAGGCCGCCGGCGAGATGCAAAAGCGAGTCGAAACGCTCGCGCCCGGCAACCGGGTTTGGGTCAGCACGTTTCACAGCATGGGCGCGCGGCTGCTACGCCAGTACGCCGACCGGCTGAGTCTCGACCGCAATTTCACCATCTACGACCAGTCCGACCGTGCCAAGATGGTCAAGATTGCGTTGGAGGACGCCGGCGTCGATAACAACCGCTTTACGCCGGACACGATCGCCGGGGCCATCAGCAAGGCCAAGAACCAGCTGCTCAGCCCCGAACGCTACGCCGGGCGGGCCACCGATTTTTTCGGCCAGGTGGTCGCGCGCGTCTACCCGTTTTACGAGAAGCGCATGCGCGACGCCAACGCGCTCGACTTCGACGACCTGCTTTACTGGCCGGCCATGGCGCTGCGCCACGACGCGGAGTTGCGCTCCGAACTCGACGCCCGGTTCCGCTACGTCCTCATCGACGAATACCAGGACACGAACCAGGCCCAGTACGCCATCGCCTGCGGCCTGTCGCAGGACCAACCGAACCTGTGCGTGGTCGGCGACCCGGACCAGTCGATTTACGCTTTTCGCGGTTCGGACATCCGCAATATCCTCGATTTTGAACGCGACTTCCCGCACGCGCGCGTCCTGACGTTGACCACGAATTACCGTAGCACCAAGGCCATCCTGGAAGCGGCGAGTACGCTCATCGCCAACAACACGCAGCGCAAGCCGAAGGACCTGAACACCGACAACCCGGACGGGCAGCCGGTCACGATCCTAACCTTTGAAACGGGTCTCGACGAGGCGGACGGCATCGCCCGGCGCATCCGGTCGGCGGTCGAGAAGGACAAGCGCAAGTTCCGCGACTTCGCGATCTTCATGCGCATCAACGCCCTGTCGCGCGCCCTGGAAACAGCGTTCGTGAAACACCGCGTCCCGTTTCAGATCGTCAAAGGGCTAGCGTTCTTCGAGCGCAAGGAAAACCGCGACGTGCTGGCCTATCTGCGGTTGATGGTAAATCCCCGCGACAGCCTGTCGTTCGAGCGGGCGGTCAACGAGCCGACGCGGGGGATTGGTAAAGTTTCTCTCGAACACCTCCGCACTTATGCCGAGCCGCGCGAACTGAGTCTTCTCGGTGCGGCCCGCGAGAGCGCGAAGATTCCCGCGATCAAGGGCAAGGCCCGTGCCGGACTATTGGACTTCGCCCAGCTCATCGCCGAACTGTCCGAGTTGCGGGACGCCCAGCCCGACGAGGTGATCCGGCAGGTACTCGACAAGAGCGGCTACCGACGAATGCTATTGGACAGCCACGACCCCGAGGATCAGGAACGCCTGGCCAACATCGAAGAACTCATCACCGCGGCCAAGCAGTTCGCCGCCGAGGACACGACACGCACCATCGGCGATTTCCTGGAGAACATCACACTGGCGAGCGACCTGGACGGCTGGGACCAGCAGCAGGATTGCGTCTCGGTGATGACGATGCACGCGGCGAAAGGGCTAGAATTCCCGGTCGTTTACATGGTGGCGACGGAACAGGGGCTGCTGCCGCACGAGCGCAGCCTCGGCCGCAGCCAGGAAGTCGAGGAAGAGCGCCGCCTGGCATTCGTCGGCATGACACGCGCCATGGAAGAGTTGTATTTGTGTCACTCGCGGCTGCGCGAATTCCGAGGCAACACGCTTTACGCGGTGCCGAGCATGTTTCTGGAGGAGTTGCCCAAGACCGTGCAAACCCTCGACCTGTCGGCCAGTGCCGGCGGCACGATGAAGGCGATTGAACACTGGCGCGGCGGCGGCGCGGCGGCGGAACAGGGTTGGAGTGAGGCCGGCGTAAGGCCGCGAGTGCTCCCGGTGCCGCCACAGCAACCCACGGGCGCGGCTACCGACATGCAGGGGTACACCGAGGGAACGCTGGTGCGCCACGCGCAATACGGCATGGGTCGGATCGTGGAGTTGAGCGGCTACGGCAGCATGCGCAAAGTAAAGATTCGCTTCCAAACCGCGGGCGAACGATCGTTCATTGCGGACAAGGTGACGCTGGAAATCGTGCGGAAAGGTTGAAAAACCGCTAGGCTAATTTAGCCGCCTCTGACGGAAAGCGATGGTGGTTAAGGGATTGGGGGAATACGGCCTCTTGGTGAATAGCATGAATGTTCCCTCCGCTCCCTGTCCCCCGGCCGGCGTCATTGATTGCGAACCGGATGTGCAATGGACGCCCAAGGCAGTCCCGGCCAATACACATCCGTGGACGTGGTGTTCTTGCCCTGAAAGGAGGTGGCTAGTGCTTTATCTTCGTAGTGACTTGATCGAAATGCTGCGCTCCATGGCTCAGAGAGGGGAGCAACCCTCCGCGTTGCTGCGGACACTGGTCGCACAACTGGGACCTGAAACGGCAGACCGTCCCTTGTTGGTCCGATACTTCTCCACGGCATTTTGCTTTACCGAAGGACAGGGTTACAAAATCTTTGGATGGTTTCCAGACGGTACGGGAGCGTTGCGGGATGCGGACCTTGACAGCTTATTATCCAAGCGAATTCAGGGATCACGGGCCGAGTGGGACAAACCTGGCCCCGACAGCGAAAATAAGCTCCCCACCGTTTCTGTTGTAACAAAAGAAGGGGAAGCTCAGCTGGGGCATGGCCGTTCCCGTTCGTAGCTGAGGCCGCCGGAACCGCGAGACGACAGAGGAAACCATGAGCACCGCGACCGTTCAAGAACCCTTGCCGCCCCCGACGAACCTTTCGATTGCCGACGATGATTTGTACGAGATCATTGACGGCCAGCGCGTAGGACCACCACCCAAGGGTATCCGAGCGGCCTGGATCGCGTCGCAACTGTTGCAGCACCTCGGTTATTTCGGCCGGGCGCATAACTTTGGCCATTCGGTTCGAGCGGCACTCTTACGCTTGCCACTACTCATCGACCGGAGCCGGCGTCCCGACGTGGCGTTCGTCGCGTATGACCGCTGGGCAAAAGGTCGGCCCCTGTCCGAAAGCGCCAACGCCTGGGACGTGTTGCCGAATTTGGTGGTCGAAGTCATCAGCCCGACCGACCTGGCGGAGGACGTTCAGGAAAAGGTCGCCGAATACTTCCGGGCCGGGGTGACGTTGGTGTGGGTCGTGTATCCGCGGGCGCACCAGTGGCATGTTTACGAATCGCCATCGAGCATCCGCGTGCTGGCGCGGACCGATGAACTGGATGGCGGTAAAGTATTACCGGGTTTTCGGCTGCCTCTCACCGAGTTGTTCCTGGAATCCGCTCCTAACGGGCCTGCGGCTTGACCGGACGATGTCCGCCGCCCGAAAAAGCGGAGTGATGCCGAGTACCATGCTTTCGCGGTCCACAAGCTACTTAGCTGACTAATTCGCCCATATCGTTGTAAAATCTACCCAAGATCGGTGGAACTGATAATGCCGAACACAACATTGGAACAACGGGTTTCCGCCCTGGAACGCGAAGTGGCGGACTTGAAGGCTCAACAAACGAACGGACACGAGCAAAAGCCTTGGCTGCGCGCCCTGGGGATGTTCGCCGGCGACGCGGGCATGAAAGTGATTTTTGACGAAGCCCTGAAGTTCCGCGAACGGGACCGCCAGCGTGCCCGCCGCCGCAACTCCAGGCCAGCTGCCCCGCGCCGAGCCAAAAAGTGATTCTTCTCGACACCGACCATTTGACAGTTTGTGCCTTCCCGGAAAGTGCCAAGTACCAATCCTTGTCAGCGCGAATTCGTAGCTCGCACGAAAGGTTTGGCACCACGATTATTTGCTTGGAAGAACAACTCCGGGGTTGGCTGGCTGCGATCAAACGAAAACAAGACCCCGACGAACAGGTGGCTGTTTATCAACGACTCGGCCAACTGTGGGAGTTCTTCGGCGTCTGGGACATCGCGCCATTCGACAACCGAGCGGCAGCGCGCTTCAAGGAACTTCGCAAACGACGTGTTCGCATCGGCTCCCAAGATCTCAAAATCGCCGCAGTAGCCCTGACATGCGATGCCCTGCTTTTGTCGTGCAACCTCCGGGACTTCCGCCAGATTCCTGGCCTGCGCGTGGCGAACTGGCTGGAATAGCAACCGGCGGCATTGCCGACTGCAGCACGCAGGTTATACTGAATGCCGTGAAGGTTGCGACAATCGGCTGTAGCCGCACGCGCAGGAATGCGGGTCAACGGCACGGGACGAACCTGCATTCTTGCAAATGCGGCTACGGTGCCGTGCCGGAAACCCGACCGCGTGAAGTATAAATCGACAGGCGAAAAGGAACATCGCGATGATTAACAAGTCGTTGAAGGAAGCCATCAAGCGCCTGTTGCCGCGCGTGCAGATGCCCGCGCAGTACCTCGGCGGCGAGTTGAACACCGTTGCCAAGGACCACGGCCGGGTGCGCGGCAAACTCTGCCTGACGTTTCCCGACACCTACACATTGGGGACCAGCCACCACGGTTTGCAGGTGCTGTACAGCATCATGAACGGCGACCCGCAGTGGGCGTGCGAACGCGCCTTCTGCCCGTGGCTCGATTTTGAGGCGTTGCTGCGCCAGCACCGCTTGCCGCTCTACAGCCTGGAAACCTTCACGCCGTTGCACAAGTTCGACCTGATCGGTTTCAGCCTGCAATACGAGGTCTGTTACACCAACATCCTCACCATGCTGGACCTCGGCGGCATTCCGCTGCACGGCAAGGACCGCACGCTCGACCACCCGCTCGTCATCGCCGGCGGGCCTGGCGCGCAGAACCCGGAGCTGCTCGCGCCGTTCGTCGATCTGTTCGTGATCGGCGACGGCGAAGAGAGTTTGCCGTGGGTCATGGAACGCTGGATGTCACTGAAAGAACGCGGCAACCTCTCGCGTGCCGACATGATCGCGGACATCGTCGGCAACACCACCTGGGCATACGCGCCGCTGTTCTACGAACCGGAGTACCACGCCGACGGCACCATTGCCGCGATGCACCGCACGCGCTCCGACGTGCCGAAAGAGGTTCTGGCCTGCACGATCAAGAGTGATTTCGACGACATCCCGCTGCCGAAACGGCCCATCGTCTCCTGGGTGCAAACGCCGCACGACCGCATCGCCATCGAGATCATGCGCGGCTGTCCGTGGCAGTGCCGCTTCTGCCAATCGACCGTCATCAAACGGCCGTTGCGCGTCCGTTCCGTCGAGACGATCGTGCAGGCGGCGCTCGAAAGCTACCGCAACACCGGCTACGACGAGATCAGCCTGCTCAGCCTGAGCACTAGCGACTATCCCTACTTCGAGGAATTAGTGCAGCGGATGCACGAGGTGTTCAACCCGCTCGGCGTCAACGTATCGCTGCCCAGCTTGAGAATTAATAACCAACTGCGTTCGCTGCCCAAACTCATCAAGGGCGTGCGCCGCGGCGGCCTGACGCTGGCACCGGAAGTGGCCCGCGACGATATGCGCGAACAGATCCGCAAGAAGATCAAAAACGAGGATCTGTATGAGGGCTGCCGCGAGGCGTTCAAGAACGGCTGGCAGCGCGTGAAGCTGTATTTCATGTGCGGCCTACCCGGCGAGCGCGTCGCGGACCTCGACGGCATCATCGACATGGCCGAGACCATCGCCCGCATCAGCAAGGAAGTTACCGGCCGCTACCGCGAGGTGACGGCCTCGGTATCGAACTTCGTGCCGAAGCCGCACACGCCGTACCAGTGGAACGGCATGCAGACGCGCGAATACCTGCGCTGGGCCGGCGAGCATTTGCGGTCGAAGAACAAGCTGAAATCGGTAAAGGTGAAGCAGCACGACATCGAGTGCAGCTTGCTCGAAGGCATCCTGACGCGCGGCGACCGGCGCGTGGCGGTGGCGCTGGAGGAAGCCTGGCGGCGCGGCGCGCGGCTGGACGGTTGGCGCGAATGCTTCCAACCAAAGCTATGGTGGCAGACGTTCGCGGACCTGGGCATTGACCCGACCTGGTATTCGCAGCGCCACCGGCCCCTGGACGAGGTGCTGCCGTGGGACCATGTCAATGTCAAGAAAGGTCGCGAATATCTTGAGAAGGAGCAGACGCGCAGTTTGGTGCAGCTGCAGGTGATGGCGGGGGCAACGTAATTCGGGCTATACACTTCGCGGATTGGATTGACACAAGCCCGACGCGTAAGCGAGGGAACGTCCCTCGCTTGCGCGTCGGGCTTGTGTCAAATTGCCCCGCGGCCAGTATATAAAAGGAGCAAATCCAAATGCAGCTGACCGAGCCTCGCACTTTCCGTTGGTCCCGAGCTGAATTCTATCGGCTTGCGGACTTGGGTTGTTTTCAGGATCGCCGCGTGGAATTGATCGAAGGAGAGATCATCGAAATGCCCGTTCCCAAACCGCCGCACGTAATGGCCATGAACCTCACGCAAGACGTTCTGCGGTCGGCATTTGGAAGCGGGTTTTACGTGCGAACCCAGTCGCCCCTCAATGTGGGAACCATGTCGGACGCCGAGCCGGACCTCGTTGTGGTGCCAGGTGGACCGCGTGACTATCCGGAACACCCGACCAACGCTCTCCTCGTCGTCGAAGTAAGCGAATCGATGCTCGCTTATGATCGGGGAAGAAAAGGGAGTCTTTACGCTGCCGGCGGTATAGCGGATTATTGGATTGTGAACCTTGTCGATCGGCAACTAGAGGTTTATCGCAATCCGGTTCCGGACCTTAACGAGCCATCCGGTTTCCGCTACGATGATCGAACCATTTTGACCTTCGGTGCTAAGATCGCGCCCTTAGCCCTCTTAGGAACGACCATCGCCGTTGCCGACCTGCTGCCGTAAACGCAAAGCCGCAAGCGGCATCAGTCGATAATCTTGTTCAGCGGATACTCCACGATGCCGCGCGCCCCGGCCTGCTTGAGCTGTGGCACGATGTGACGCACCACATCCTCCGCGAGAATCGTATTCACGGCGACCCACGCCGGGTCGGACAGCGACGACACCGTCGGCCCTTGCAGCGACGGCAGGATTTTCACCACGGCTGCCAGATCGACCTTGCGCACGTTCATCATCAGCCCGACCTTGCCCTCGGCGGCCATCGCGCCTTGCAACATCATCACCAGGTCGTCGATCTTCTGCTTTTTCCACGGGTCCGCGTAGGCCTTGTCGTTGGCGATGAAGCGCGTCGTGCTTTGCAGCAGGTCCGTGACGATGCGCAGGTTATTCGCGCGCAGGGAACTGCCGGTTTCCGTCACCTCGACGATGGCGTCGGCGAGGCGCGGCGGTTTGACTTCGGTCGCGCCCCAGCTGAACTCGACGTGCGCTTCGACGCCGTGCTTGGCCAGCCAGCGGCGCGTGAGGTTCACGACCTCCGTGGCGATGCGCTTGCCTTGCAAGTCCTTTACATCGTGAATGTCGGAGTCGTTCGGCACCGCCAGCACCCAGCGCACCGGCCGGCGGCTCACCTTGCTGAAAACAAGTTCCGCGACCTCGGTAACCTTGGCGTCGTTTTCCAGGATCCAATCCAGTCCGGTCAAGCCGCAATCGAGCGAGCCGTCCTGGACGTAGCGCGGCATCTCCTGGGCGCGGATCAGGGTACACTGGATTTCCGGGTCGTCGATGGCGGGGTAGTAGGACCGGCTGGCGAAGGTGATCTTGTAGCCGGCCTTGCGGAAGAGGTCCGCCGTTGCGTCCTGCAAGCTGCCGGAGGGGATGCCGAGTGTCAGCACGCGGGTAGTCATTGCTGGTAGACCTGCTTCGGGTCGAAGACACGCTCGCCGACGACCTGCAAGCCGTCGGCGGCCACGCGGCGAAAGAAACAACTCGGATAGCCTTCGTGACACGCCGCGCCGCCAATCTGATTGACCTTGAGCAGAATCGTGTCGGCATCGCAGTCGATGAAGACTTCGCGGACCTCCTGGACGTTGCCGCTTTCTTCACCTTTGCGCCAGAGGCGATTGCGACTGCGGCTGAAATAGACCGCGCGGCCGGTGCGCAGCGTCTCCTCGTACGCCTCGCGGTTCATCCAGGCCAGCATCAAAACCTGGCCGGTCGTGGCGTCTTGCGCGATTGCCGGCACCAGGCCGCCTTGCTTCGCGAAATCGACGGCTCCGCCTTCGACCGAAATGCTCGTGTCCGCCATGCGTCGGCGCCTCCCGTTTCTCGGTTATTCGTAGCTGAGCAGGCTGAAGATTGCGTGCGGTGCCAGGCGCTCGCGGCCTTTCAGAAAAGCCAGTTCGATGAGGAACGCACAGCCGATGACAACGCCGCCCGCCTTTTCGACGAGTCGGCAACCGGCCTGCATGGTGCCGCCCGTCGCCAGCAGGTCATCGACGAGTAGCACGCGCGTCCCCGCCTTCACGGCGTCGATGTGGATTTGCAATTCCGCCTGGCCGTATTCGAGGTCGTACGCGAGCGTGTGCGTCTGGTAGGGTAGCTTGCCCGGCTTGCGCAGCGGCACCAACGGCTTCTTCAACAGCAGGGCAAGGGGGGCCGCGAAAAGGAACCCGCGTGCCTCGGCGGCGGCCACGGCATCGACGCCTTGTGCCGGGTAATGCTCGGCGAAGCGGTCGATGGCGTATTGCAGCGCGGCGGGTTCCGCCAACAAGGGCGTGATGTCCTTGAAGAGGATCCCCGGCTTGGGAAAATCGGGGATGTCGCGGATATACTTGGTAAGATCCATCGCAAAGACCCTTGCACGGCGTCGTAGGAAGGTGAGATTACGACTTTTCAACTGTGGAGGCAACCGTGCCGATTTCGATCCGTCCCGCCACCCTCGCGGACGCCGCCGTCGTCGTGGAGTTCAACGGCCTGTTGGCCCAAGAATCCGAAGGCAAGACCCTCGACCCGGCGGTCCTGGCACGGGGGGTCGCGGCTTGCCTGGCCGACCCGGTGAAGGGGTTGTACTACCTGGCCGAGGACGGCGACACGGTGCTGGGACAGATCGGCACCACGAACGAGTGGAGCGACTGGCGCGACGGCTGGTACTGGTGGATTCAGAGTGTTTATGTGCGCAAAGCGTTTCGCCGCCGCGGCGTGTTCCGCGCCCTCTATGACCACGTTTACCAGGCGGCGTGTGCAAACCCAAACATCATCGGCTTGCGGCTCTACGTGGAAAAGGACAACCACGTCGCCAAACAGACATACCTCGATCTGGGCATGGAAGACGAGAATTACGTCTTGATGGGCCGCTGGCCGTTGAAAGACGGACCCCAATAGCCCAGTACAATCACCAGACCGGCAAGCCCGTGAGACGTTTGTAGACCGAGCTGCGTCGATCAATTAAGGGGTTCTCCAACAATTGAAAAAGGGTAACCGTTCACTCCCCCCCTTGCGAAGGGGGAGTTGGGGGGGGTGAATTTAGGTCGTGACTCCACCGACCTTCCAGCGGTGTTTCCGGCCTGCTATGGTGGCAGGAGTACCAGGAGGGAAGGGCCATGATCGAACCAGACTGGTCGCTGTGCGCCTGTCCAAATCCCGCGTGTGCCGCCTACGGCCAGCGC
>JBBRLG010000012.1:0-30762 GCA_038231495.1 Gemmatales bacterium
CCGTAGGGGGTTTTTATCGGTTACAAAGATACCTTCCTTTTTTTTGGCGAGCGGGTAGCGTACGCGACCGTATTTCATCCGCAGCTAAACTCCGGTCGCTTACGCTCCCGGCTCGCCAATAAGTCAGCGCAATTTAATTGGTAACCGTTCACCGCGTTGTTGAAAACCAGCCAACCGTAGACATGGCGCGCTATCCTTTCCACGACGATCCATTCGTTTCTCGTGGCTTGAGAGCAAAGGAAACGAACTTTACTTCCGCAAGTGCTTATCGGGTATTCTCTTGGGGAAGTTCGTTTCCCGACCCCCTGACACACCCCCTGGATTCTCTCCTGCCGTTGATGTCCAATCATGTCCACTGCCCGCACCCGGTGAACGGTTACGAAAACTAAACACCCCGCAGGTCACGCACGCTTTCCACGGCCGTTCGATGCGTCGGTCGATGTGACCGACGCGCACCACGCTCAACCTATCCAGCATTCGTGGCGGATGAATGACCACTGGACATCGACGCACAGACAAAAAAGGAGCGAGCTGTGGTGCCTGTGCCGAGCACGGTCCGCACGAAATACACGTTTGGAGGCTCAAGCCCTCGTCAGCCACAGGTGGTAAATCGCGATCTCCGGGGCGGCCGCACCCGAGTGCATGTACTTGAAGTCGCGGCTGTGCGTACTGACATAAGGCATTTGGGAGCAAGCGGTGGCGACGCCGCGGTAAACGGGCTTGGGGCCAGTCACGAGCGGAATGGTCTTCGGCCGGCTTCCGCGAGAGAGAAACTTCGTCAACTCACCGGGAAGCAGGTAACCCCTTCTGGCGTACCCGACCATCATTCCCTCCCGCATGGCCCAGGCGTACTCGCCTGTAATGAACCGCCGAAGCCCGAGGTCACAGTAGTGCTCGCCGACGGCGTGGTCGCTGTCGATTGGCTTGCACTCTATAAACATGCCGTCCACATCGGGGTAGGCGGCGGCTCGGGTCGGGATCAGGTGGATGAACAGGTCCGGCCGCTTCTCAAGATGTTTGCCGTCGTATGCCCTCAGCCCGGGTGTTGAGGTTATGCAAAAAAGGGATGTGGTGAAGCCGGGGACGAACCCCCGGTCCAGCACCTCGTTGACCAGCGTGGCGTAGAGTACGGTGTTCACCTCGACTTCGCTGGCGTTCGCCAAGTTGAAGCCCGGCGGCGGCGAAGCCAGGATCAACTCCCACGCTTTGACTACCGCGTCGCGGAAAAGCCGAAGCAGGCGGGGCTGGATCGCCGGGTGCGGGACCTGGCGTTTCGGTCGTGGGAGGAAGCCGAGTGCCATGTGGTCACGAGGTAAACACGTCCAGGTGATCTCGGAGGATGTCGGCCGCGAGCATCCTGGCCCGGGTCTGCGTCCAGTATCGGTACTGGTTTCGCAACCCGACCAGCAACCCACCGCCGGTATGTTTCAGCACAATCTGGGAGGCTCCCGTGTTATCAGCCATCGGGACCACCTCTTGGTAAATCTGCTCGTCAACCTGCTTGGGTGGGCGGCCGAGCAAAACCGCGCCGAAGGTCTGCCCGGCCCTCTGCGTGCCGTCTGGGAACCAGAGAGTCGCCGGGAGGTTCTCCGGCTCCGTCTCCACGATCGGGGCGAGCAAAGACCTAAGCCGTTCCACGAACCGGCGACACTCGGCCATGGTCGGCGCGGCGCACGCGCGCTGCCCGGACGACTCGCGGTACGCCTGCCCGACGTCGAGCGTGTCCCTGATGACGTCGAGGTCGTCGTCATTCAGCCCGTGGATCTTGGCGAAGAGCCGGTCGATGGCGTCGAAGACTTCGGTGTCGCCGGAGACCAGGCGGGCGGACAACTTCTCCACGGTTTTCTTCAGTTCATTGGTCAGGGCCTCCAGCGGCACGATCGGGAAATCCTCGATCGACTGTTTCCGGGGCTTGTTCCGTTCGGCCCCGAACTGCGAGTCAGTGATCAGGCAGAAGTGAAGCCACACGCTGCTGTGAACCAACAAATGAAGGTAGCGCGCCAGCAGTTCGGCCTCGGGGTGCCCGTGAGTCGAGTAGCCATAGTAGCTGCTGGAGTACGCCAAATCGTCGAAAGCGAGGAGCGCGAAGCCCCGTCTCCGGTCAGTCCCGAGGGAAACCTTAATGAGTACGAGCGGGCTTCGGTAGATGTCTCGGCTGCGAGGCATGTGGAGGGTGGACCGCTGGAACGTTTCCAGGTCCCGCGCGTCGATGACGAACCCTGGCACCCCCGCGGTTCGGAGGTCGGGTAGGCCGCCGAGGTGCTTGGCATCGTACTGGGTTTGGTTGGTTTCGGACGCAATGTACCCTTGCCCCTCGGCGAGCCCATGTTCTGTCCAGTAATCCGACACGCGAAGCGAGTTGCTGCGGGCCAAGAGCTTGCGGACCACCTCCACGTCGAGGAGCGACCCGACGAGCCAGCCCTTCCACAGCCAAGGCTCGGACTCGGCCTCAAGCGGGTTGACGATCCGCGAGGCGTCCGCATCAATCCTGAACTCCCCACGGTCGTTCAACTCGGATTCATAGTGCGGACATACGAGTTGGGTACGAGGGGTTTCCCCCGGCTGCTCGTTGCGCGCGAACAGCAGGATGTACGGCAGGTCCGTACCGGGCCACACCTTGGTTTTCGCGAGGCTGACCCCGGAAATGATGCCGGTGATGTCCATCATCCGGAAGACGGTATTCCTCGCAGCCACCGGGATCGGCTGGTTCTTCAGCAGTAGCCGGGCTGGAAGGGTCATTGCGATCCTGCCGCCCTTCCTGCACCACTCTGTCGAGCGGATCAGGAAGGGGATGTCGGGGTTATAGTCCGGATTCTTGAACGCATCAGCCCCAGGCACGCCGGCGCGTTTCAGGACGGCACGGCACGCCACCTCCATTTCTTTGCCGAGTCGGGGCGAGACGCTGGTCCACGGGGGATTGCTGAGGACGATGTCGTATCGTCCGTCATGCTCGGGGCCGACGCCGTCGCCGATGCTGCCGATCACCGGCCCCGTCGGTTCGTCAATCCCTTGTCGGCGGACGTGGTAAAGAACCCGCCCGCGTAAGTCCTCGAACCTCAACTCGGAAAGCGGCTGAGGCCGTGGGTCGAGTTCCAAGGCGGTCAGGTAAAGGCTCAGCGCGGCTAGCCGGAGGGCGTTCTCGCTCACGTCGAACCCAGCCAACTGATGGTTGAGTATCTTGCGAATCGTCCGCCGGTCCGGGCGTCGGCCGCGCGCCTTCCACACCTCCCGGTAGAGCCGTCGAAAGGCGAGGACGAGGAACACGCCGGCTCCGCACGCGGGATCCAGCACCCTGGCAAGTTCGGCCGAGGGTAGTTCGTGGAACGCCTCGTCGAGGAGCGTCGCCGCAATGTTACGCGGCGTGTAGTGGACGCTGGTGGCGGCGGCCTCCTCCCGCTCCCAGTGCCAGCAGAAGTCCTCGTAGACCTGACTCAGCAGGCCGACGGGGACGTGGGCGAAGTCGAACGTGCCCCAGTCAAACCTTAGTTGGTAGGCGCTGCCCCTCGGCTCCGCGCCGAGCACGACCGCCGTCAAGTGGTTGAACACGTCGCCGTTGGTTAGCCTGTCGATGTCTTGGAAGTACTTCTCCCCGCTCCCAGTAAGGGGTAGGAAGTCACCGTTGAACGTGTTGTCCAGCCAACGGCAGGTGGCGGCGGTGTTCACCGGCCCGTCGAAGCAGTCCTTCCACATTGAGGCCTTGGGCGCGACTTGTGGGATGTCTTGTTGGCTGACGATCCGGCGGTCCCGCAGGAAGCGGAAGAACAGGGCGCGCCCGAGGAGCGAGAGCACGTCGGGGCGGATCTGCGGTGTCGCCGCCAGCCGATCGGCCGAGTGCATTAGAAGGGTGCGGAGTCGCGCGAAGACGCCGTCCTCGCGGCCGATGTCCTGGTCCCAATCGACGACCCCGTTCACGAGGCGGGAGAAGAGAGTGCGGCCTTCGACGGTGGACGGGGTGTAGGGGGTCCAGTGGACCTCCACATTCTTGAATGCGACCGGCGCGACTTGGATGCGCCCCGGCTCGACGCGGGCGAGGTAGGCCGTCTCCCCACGGCAGGCGAGGCGGCTTCGGACGCCGTCTATCAACTCGCCGAGGGGCTGGCTGGTCGCCATCAGACGGGTTTCATCGACGAAGTAAAGGATCGGCCGCCCTTGGGCTTCCGCAACCCCGTCGGGCGAATCCGCGGCACTGTGCCGGGCCGAGATGAGGTCGAGGTAATCCTGGAGGTCGGGGTCTGCGCCCCCCGTGAACAGACGGATGTTCCCCTCGGCTACACCGTAGCTCTTGAGTTCCTCCGGCAGGCGGTTCGTCGAATCGGAGGGCATGGTGATCGTGCATCTGGTTCATCAGCAGACGATGCCCAGTTCCGAAAGGGCGGGCCGCCGACTTTTTCGGTCCCGTCGCCAGGCGCGCAAGACCGCTACCTTATGCATTTTGCGAACTACTTGAACACAAGTCCAGTTTATTCAGTTTCTTTCGCCGACCGGTAGCTCGGTAGGCGCCCGTCCGCTCGGGACATCTCCCCCAGCCACCCACCGGAAGCCTCCCGCCCCTCGCCGCCGCTCACTACCATCCAAAGAAGTGGGACATCGATTAGGGAATTGATGAAGAATTCATGATCACGTTATTCGAGACGTCGATCTAGACCTTGCGCGCGTCGGTCCGACACACCGGCGCTACTTTCTGAGCGCAGTCTCGTGCAAAACGGTTGTTCGTCGATCGACACCGGGATAAAGCGGCGACACCACCGGCGGCGGGAGGGTAGTACGTGCTAACGAAGTGGCCGCCCCTTGGTGGTCGTCTGACGAGAAAGCTGGCCCTCATCGATCCCTGATTTTGGCTTCAATTGTTCGTCGGCAGCGCCGAGTTGGGAGTCGTCACGACGCCGTTGGTCTCGTGGACGAGCGCCTCGATCTCCTCGCGGAACAACTCTTCCCGTTGCAGCAAGGCGTCCACGATCCGTTCGATTTTTTCGCGGTTTTTCTGCAGCAGATCGAAGGCCGTTTCGTCGGCGTCGCGCAGGAACTTTTGCACTTCCTGGTCGATGACCGCCATCGTCTGCTCGCTGAAGTCGCGCGCCTCCTGGATTTCCTTGCCCAAAAAGACGTGCTCCTCGCCGATCCGGAACGACATCGGCCCCAGCCGCTCGCTCATGCCCCAGTGCGTCACCATGTACCGCGCCATGCGCGTGGCCTGTTTGAGGTCCATCTCGACCCCCGCGTACGGTTGGCCGTATACCAACCGCTCCACGGCACGACCGCCCATCGTCATCACCAGCCGGGCTTTGAAATAGTCCATGCCGTGATGGAATCGGTCCTCGTCCGGCGCAATCAGGTTCACGCCGCCGGCGTTGCCCCGTGGCACAATCGACACCTTCATGGGCTTTTCGCCTTCGGGCACCAGCCACGCCAACAGGGCGTGCCCGGCCTCGTGGTAGGCCGTGCGCCGCTTTTCCTCCGGCGACAAGACTTCCTCACGCTTGGCCCCGATCAGAACTCGGTCGGCCGCGCGCTCGAAGTCAACGCGCTCGATCTTGCTCTTGCCCTCGCGCGTCGCCAGCAACGCCGCCTCGTTGGCCAGGTTGCGCAAGTCCGCGCCCGTCATGCCGATCATCGAGCGCGCGATCCCGTCCAGGTTCACCTCGTCGCTCAAGGGCTTGTTCCGCGTGTGCACCTTGAGGATCGCCAGTCGGCCTTGCCAGGTCGGGCGGTCGATGGTGACGTGGCGATCGAACCGGCCGGGCCGCAGCAGTGCCGAGTCCAGCACGTCGGGCCGGTTCGTCGCGGCCATGACGATCACCGTCTCGGTCGGCGTAAAGCCGTCCATTTCGCTGAGGATTTGGTTAAGCGTCTGCTCGCGTTCGTCCGAGCCGCCGCCGACGCCGGCGCCGCGCATGCGGCCCACGGCATCGATCTCGTCGATGAACAGGATGCACGGGGCGTTTTCCTTCGCCGTTTTGAACATGTCGCGCACCCGGCTGGCCCCGACGCCGACGAACATTTGGATGAACTCGGAGCCGCTGATGCTGAAGAACGGCACGCCCGCCTCGCCCGCCACGGCCTTGGCCAGCAACGTCTTGCCGGTCCCCGGCGGGCCGACGAGCAGCACGCCCTTGGGCACCACCGCGCCGAGGCGTTGGAACTTCTCCGGCGACCGCAGGAATTCGACGATCTCTTGCAATTCACTCTTGGCGTTTTGCAAGCCGGCCACGTCCTCGAAGGTGATGCGCAGCTTGTTGCGCTCGTAGCGCTTCGCCGGGCTTTTGATGTAGTTGCTCAAAAAGCCGCCGCCCAGCGGGTCGCGGAAACGCGGCAACAAAAAGACGAACATGCCGACCGTGAGCGCGACCATGACGGCGATCAGCAACAGGGTCGGCCCCCACACGCTGAGTTGGTTGTCTTGCTGGTCTAACTTGATCGGGGCGGCACCGGTGGCTTCCTCTTGCAGGTCGAGTTTGAGAGGACTCTCGTCGCGCAAGGTCATCAACTTTAGCTTGTCGATGATCTCCTTGTCTTCCAGGACGCGCGAGCGGTTGATCGTGAATTTGCCGTCCGCGACCTTCTTCTGCATGTCGTCCGGCAGTTCCTTGGCGTCCTTCACCTCGACGAGCAAGTGGTCCGGCCCTTCAAAGACGACGCGCTTGAGGTTCTTGCTCGCCTTGTCGTTCATCACGAGGCGGTAGAAGTCGCCGTATTCGACGCCCGAATCGGTCCTGCGCAGGGCGAGTACCTTGAGGCGGTCCAACTCCTTGTCGTCCAAAACCCGTAGGCGCTGGGCGATGAACTTGTTGCCGGCGATTTTCTTTTGTAAGTCTTCGGGCAGGTTTTTGGCGTCGTCGATCTCGACGACGACGCGATCGGTTTCGGAAGTCACCTTTTTGATGTGCTTGCTGAGTTCCGGGTCGTTCAGAATCTGGATGTATTCCCCGTATTCGAGGGTGCCGCTGGAGGAGAAAGGCTGCTTGAAAAACAGCAAAAAGAGCAGGGCGACCAGGACCAACCACAACCAGTTCCCGCCCAGGCCGGGCGCGGACTTGCGCCGGGGCTTGCCGGAGGTCGGGGGGGTCGCGGGGGGGTCGGAAGGCATGAATTTCCTCAATTCGGGTAGCGCTGCCGCGGTGCCTCACCGGCTGCCTTCATGAATCGTTCGCACTACCTAAGCATAGCAAACGGCGGCAAGCCTGACTACGAAAGGGTGGCATCGCCGTTTGGTGGGTGTGGCAGTACATTCCGGGAAAATTCCCGTCCCCCGATTGCGCGAGATCGGGGACGGGATTACATGCAGTGGCTAGTGCAGTGTCACTCATGCTTTGATGGTTGCTGTAGGACGGGCTTCCTAGCCCGTCCGTGTTCAAGGACGGGCTCGGAAGCCCGTCCCACCCATCAATCGACGCTTGACAGAGCACTAAAAGAGTATCGAATCATCCGAGATCGGTTCCGGGCGTACTTCTTCCCGCTGCGGCGGGCGGGATTCCGCGACCGACGGC
This sequence comes from Gemmatales bacterium, assembly GCA_038231495.1. Taxonomy (GTDB): domain Bacteria; phylum Planctomycetota; class Planctomycetia; order Gemmatales; family Gemmataceae; genus JBBRLG01. The sequence goes on from JBBRLG010000012.1 coordinate 7,485, forward strand.
GGGGTTTCTTGCTCGTCCGCCGGCGGGTATTCGCCGAAATCGACGGTCTCACTGCCCGTGTGGTCGGGTTCGGTCGCTGCCATTGGTGCGCCCGCGATAACGGCACCTTCGGGGCCGGGCCGGCGCTTCGTGGTCGAGCGCCGCCGGCGCGTCTTTTTCTTCGCGGGTGCGGCCGCCTCGGCTTCGGCATGCACCTGCATTTCCGAGCCGAACCGCGTCACCACGTAGGTGCGGCTGCGCTTGTCGGTGTCCAGTTCCAGCAGCCCTTCCTTTTGGGCGTCCTCAAGCAACTCGCTAAACGTGCGGTAGCCGTGGTACGCCTCGTTGAAGGACGGCTTCTTGCGCTTGATCGTGTCCTTGACCATCGACGACCACAGCACTTCCTTGTTCTCGCGCCGCAAGGCCAGCAGCGACTCGATCAGTAACGCGAAAGCCTTGCGCTTGGCTTCCGGCAACTTGGTGTCGATGCTCGTGTTCAGCTCGCGCGTCTGGCCGAGGTCTTCGTAATAAATGAACTCGTCGCAGTTGTCGCGCAGGAGGTCCGACGTGGACGGCTGCATGCCCAGGCCGATGACGTGCTTGCCGAGTTCCTTCAACTTGGAGACGAGCGGCGAAAAATCGCTGTCGCCGGAGAGGATGACGAATGTGTTGATGTGTTCCTTGGAGTACGCGAGGTCCATCGCATCGACGCACAGGCGGATGTCGGCGGAGTTTTTGCCGGTCTGGGCGCGGCGCGGAATTTCGATCAACTCGATGGCGGCCTCGTGCAGCGAACTGGTGTAGGTCATAAACCGGCTCCAGTCCGCGTAGGCCTTTTTGCAAACGATCTTGCCTTTTTCGACGAGCCGTTCGAGAACCCGGACGATTTCAAAGCGGTCGCGGCGGCCCTGAAAGCCGAGCGCCAGGTTCTCGAAATCGATGAAAATCGCCAACGATCGTTCGCCATCGGTCACGGCAAATCCTCTGGGGGCAAATGGGCAGTGCGCGCCTCCCGTCCCGGGTAAGCGCTCCACCGCACCTGCAACCCAGTGTACCCGTCGGTCCAACTTCGGAAAAGAGACAAGCCCCCTTTGCCGCTTGCGGTGTTGCGTGTCCTGCCTCACTTGTCCTGGTACGCAAACTTCCGCACGATCTTCTCCTGCGGGTACGCCTTGCCGCCGATCTCGACGTAGGGGTAGATGAAAAAGTTGAGCAGCTCGCCGTCCTGTTTCGGCGACAGTTCCAAATCGCGGCCCGTCGTGAACGTAACGCGGTCTTCCGTCAGGTTGCCGAAATAGTAGTCCTTCAGCTTCGGGTTCTTGTTCGCCTCGGAGATGTCCACCGGAACCCAGACTTTGCCGTCGGGACTGAACTTTGCCCAGCAGTGATAACCCGCCACGTCGCCGGTGCCGTGCTTTTCCGGGAGGGGGAAGCCGATCTCAAACTTGGCCGGGATCTTCTCGGACCGTGCCAGCGACAGGAACAGGCTGTGGAAGTCGGTGCAGTTGCCGAAACCGCTCTCGCACGCCCACACCGAATCGCCGCGGCCCCAACCCGGAGCTTCCTTGCTGTAGCGCATGTGGGCGTTCACCACGTCGTAAAGCACGCGGGCAATTTCGCTCGGGTCGGCGGGCAGCTTCTTGTCCTTGATGAGGTCGAGCGGCTTGCCATCCACCGGCACCTTCGCATCGGGCTTCAAGTAATCGGCCAGCTTGGCTTTCTCATCGGCCGAGAGCTTTTCTTCGCCCTTCACTTCCTTGCGTTTAACGAGAAAGGCCATCTCCACGGGAATCTTACCGTCGGCGTCGGCCCTGGCTTCGAGGTAGTACATGGCGTTGCCGGCCTTCTTTTCTTTGGTCAGCTTCGCATCCTTGGGCGCGGCGACGACGGTCACGTCCTGGTCGTTCGTGGTCTGCGGCACCGGCAGCCAGATGCGCGCCGCCTCGTCCGGTTTGAGGCCGGTGACGGTGGCCGAGTAGGTGAATTGAAACGTCCGCGTTCGTGGGGCTGCCGCATCGCCAAAAACGGAAGCGGTCAGCGCAAAGAGGATGGGAAGGGCGTACCAATGGCATCGCATGGACATCGGAAATTCTCCTGGCAACCGGTTCAAGGGGTGGGTTCGAGCGCGAACGACCGCTGCGCGGGAAGCCCGACGTGAGCCGGTGGCTGGAGAAGCGGAGCGAAAAGGGAGACGGCAGCCCGGTCACGCCGAAGCGAAGCCCGAGCGGCGTCAGGTGAAGCCGCGCTTGGCGCGGCGGGAGGCGACGGCGATGAGGAAGAGCCGTTGAGCCACGTTCGCTCCACAATGGCCGGGCGATCTTATGTGGATCATTATGAGCGCGGCGGGGGCTGAAAGCAAGGCGAGCGTCGGGGCGTAAGCCCGACGTGGGACGTTCCACGACTTGAAACGTCCCACGTCGGGCTTACGCCCCGACGCTCGCCAAGGAGTGCGATTTGCTTAGAAACCCTTGTCCTTCTTAACGCCGCCGGGGCCGCCGCCGGGGATCTCCGTCTTGATCTCGAACTTCTCGCCGGCCATGTCCTTCCAGGCCTTCTTCTGGTCGTCGGTCAGCGTGCCGGTGATCTTGTCCGTGGTCGCCTTGGTCATCTCGGCGGCCTTCTTGAACGCCTCTTGCCGCTTTTCGCGATCGCCGCGCGGCAGGTCCTTGAACAGTTCCTCGGAGTCCTTCTTAAGGTCCTTCAACTCGGCCGCGATCTCTTCCTTCTGCTTGTCGGTCAACTTCAGGCTTTTCAGCGTGTCCTCGTCCGAGAAGGCGCGGATGCCCTTGACCTGAACCTGAATCTGTTTGAAGCGTTTGGCCTGATCGGGTTTGAGGCTCTCGACCGGCTTGGCCAACGCCTTCGTGGCGTCCTCCATGATCGGCTTCATGACTTCTTGGATCTTGCTGAAATCGCCGCCGGCGTCCTGCATGGCCTTGCGGGCGGCCTCGTCGCGCTTATCCCCGATCTTCTTGAGGTCAGCCTTCTGGTCGTCCGTCAGCTTCAGTTCGTCCTGGACACTTTTGTTGAGCAATAGCATGGGGCCGTCCATGCCCATGCCGCCGAAGCCGCCGCCGCCCGGACGCGGGGGCTGCTGGGCCAAGCTAACGGATGCCGCCAACGCCACCACAGCCACGCCCAGCGCGGCCTTCGCAAACGTACGCATTTCCTACTCCTCAACTTGTGAATTCGATGTCGTGTACTCACCGACGTGCTGATTATAACCCCGCTTTACGCGGAGAGTCACGCACGGACTCCGATTTTGATTGGAAAAAAACAAACCCCGGAAACTGGTCGGATTAACCAGTCGCCGGGGTTCGGGAAAGCAGGGTGGGCCGCTCACTTTTCGGGCCGGATGATGCGCGGCGGCAGATCGCTTTTGCTGTCGACCGGCACCAGCTTCCAGTCGGCGTCCGGCTTCGGGGCGTCGAATTCGGCGCGGTTCACCTTGGCCTTGTCGTCGATGGTCGTGATGTCCCACAGGATTTCGCTGCGGTTGGGCGCCTCAAACCAAAGACGCCGCGGCAAGAAGTTTTCCCGGTTCAGCACGAGTTGGGCGCGTTGGAAATCGGCCTTGTCGCCCGCCAACTTCGGGTAAACGTCCACATAAATGTAATACTTGTCCTCGCCGGTCGGGTGCGGGGCGTCGGTGGACAGTTTGAGGTCGTAGCGCTCCCGCAGGTTGGCGGTGGTCGTGCCGAACACCAGCGTCAGGAAGCTGTCCTGCGCGACCTGGCCGGCCTTGGACTTCGGCATCTCGGTCGCATAAATCTTCTTGTCCGCGGGGCTGAACTGGTAGATGAACGCGCCCGTGCAGATGATCTTTTCGTGAATCTCCTTCTTGCCGAGGACGCTCATTTTCAGCAGCGCCAGGTTCTGCGCCGTCGGGCCGGTGCCGACCTTCATGTACTTGGCGAAGCCGGCGTACTTTTCCTCAGTCTTGAAGGTCTTATCCTTCTCCGTGCGCTCCAGCTCGGCCGAGAGCGTCACGATCTCTTGCATCTTCTTTTCCCACTGGCCGAGGTAGCCGTCCAGCTTCTTGTCCATTTCGGTGGCCGCGGGGGCCGGGGGCGTCGGCGGGTTCTGTTGCGCACCCACCGTGCCAAGGGGCGCGACGGCGGACAGTACCAGGGCGGCCAGTACCAAACCGATTCGACGCATAGCACACTTCTCCTCTCGTACGGTTTTCTGGGTCGTTCCCCGCCCGTTGCGGAACGGACGAGGCCCGCGATTCAGCTGCCAGGCGCGTTATAACAAGATGGCTTCCAGGCGCGAAGGCGTCCTTTTGGGCGAGCCGGGAGCGTAAGCGACCGGAGTTCATCTCCGAATGAACTCCGGTCGCTTACGCTCCCGGCTCGCCAATTCATCCTAAATTGATGTAAACGGTCTTGACCTCCGTGTACATCTCCAACGCATATTCCCCAAGCTCGCGCCCGAAGCCGCTCATCTTGAAGCCGCCGAACGGCGCCGCCGCGTCGAACACGTCGTAGCAGTTGACCCAGACCGTGCCGGCCCGCAGCGAGTTGGCCAGGCGGTGTGCCTTGCCCACGTCGCGCGTCCAGACCGCCGCGGCCAGCCCGAAACACGTCTGGTTGCCGCGCTTGACCACTTCGTCGATGTCCTTGAAACGCAGAATGTTCATGACCGGGCCGAAGATTTCTTCGCGGGCAATCTTCATCTCGTCGCGCACGTCCGAAAAGACGGTCGGCTCGACGAAATAGCCCTTGTCGCCGTGGCGCTTGCCGCCGGTGAGGAGCTTGGCCCCCTCGCGCTTGCCGGCTTCGATGTAGCCCATGATGCGGTCGCACTGGTCCTGGGACACCTGCGGCCCTTGCGTCGTCTCCGGGTCGAAGGGGTCGCCGAGCTTCTGCGCTTTGGCTTTCTTCAACACCTTCTCGACGAACTGGTCGTGGACCTTGTCCTCGACGAACAACCGGCTGCCGGCGCAGCAGCATTGGCCCTGGTTGAAGAACAGGCCGAAATACGCCCCCTCCACCGCGGCGTCAAGGTCCGCGTCGGCAAAGACGACGTTGGGACTTTTGCCGCCGAGTTCCAGGCTGACGCGCTTCAAGTTGCTGCGTGCCGCGGCTTCCATGATGATCTGGCCGGTCGTGTGCTCGCCGGTGAACGCAACCTTGTCGATGTCCGGGTGCGAGCTGACCGCGGCACCAGCGGTCGGGCCGTAGCCGGGCACGACGTTGATAACGCCATCGGGGATGCCCGCCTCTTGCGCCAGGGCCGCGACGCGCAGGGCGGTCAACGGCGTTTGTTCGGCGGGTTTCATGACGACGGTGCAGCCGGTTGCCAATGCCGGGCCCCACTTCCAGGCTTGCATCAGCAGCGGGAAGTTCCAGGGAATGATCTGGCCGACGACGCCGACCGGTTCGTGCCGGGTGTAGCAGAAATACGGCCCCTCGACGGGGATGGTTTTGCCGTGAATCTTGTCGGCCCAGCCGGCGTAATAACGGTAACACTTGACGGTCAACGCCAGGTCGGCGTTGAGGGCGATGTTGTACGGCTTGCCGTTATCGACCGTTTCGAGCGCGGCCAGTTCCTCGCGGTGCTTCTCCACAAGGTCGGCAAGTTTGTTAAGGAGCCGGCCGCGTTCCGAGGCATTCATTTTGTGCCAGGGGCCGTCCTCGAACGCCTTGCGCGCGGCCTTGACGGCAAGGTCGATGTCGGCCTTGTCGCCCTCGGCGACGTTGCAGATGACCTGGCCGGTGGACGGGTTGAGGGTCTCAAACGTTTTGCCGGAGACGCTGTCCTGCCATTTGCCGCCGATGAACAGCGGCTGGTCCTTGACCTGGGGGGCTTTCACGGTCCGACTTCTTTCAGCGGTTGCGGTCGCCACGAGAGTAACCTCCGGAGGGTGAGGGAGGGCGAGTTGCAGTCCTGGGCGGATTGTCGCAGCGCGCGGCACCGGCGTCAAGAACCGGGCCGGCGTTGCAATACCGCTTGCCGCCGGATGCGTGCCACGGCTTCGAGTGCAGCGCGGGCTACGGAGGAAGGCGTGGCAAATGAGGGGTCCACCTGCCTGGCGGCGGACGACAATTGACTTGATGGCGCCGCCGCTCAAATGGTGCCGAGTACGGCTCTGTCGATGGATGCTTACCGATGTAAGCCACGCCAATCACATATGGCGAGGGTCACCCCCTACCATACGGTATCGCTTTGTAAATTGTTGACACAACACATTTGTCGATCAGCACTTACGCATCCATGACAGACCACAATCGACCCTCGCCAATCTCGACCCTCGCCAACCTTGCCAACGCCGTTACCCTCATGTCGAAAAAAGGTGTCAGGAACCTTTTCTCCCATTCAACAGGGCTTTGCCCTTTTTTGCGTCGCTGTCGCCGTAAGTCCTTATTTGATCGTCGGTGAATTGCCGTAAGTCCCTAATTCTCGGTCGGAGCGCCGAATAAAAGGGCAAAGCCCATTCAACAGGCGAAACGTTCCTGACACCTTTTCCGAACCTCACCTTTTCCGAACCGGCTCCGCCCACCTTCTCCCAGTTCCACCCGGCGTGGTAGCGGTCTGCGTTTTTCTGTACGATGACGACATATTCTGCCGGGAAGTGCGGCGAGGAATCCGCCGTTCTCCGTCTCTTTCTGGTGGGCGTCAACGGGTCGAGGTGCCAATGGATTTCCGTGACCTGTTCAAAAAATTAAAGAAGGGACTGACGCGCACGCGCACCGTCTTTGCCAGCGTCGCCTCGCTGTTCCGCCTGCGCGGCAAGGTCGATAAGGACTTTCTCGGCGAACTCGAAAAACGCCTTTACCTTGCCGACGTGGGCACCGCTGCCACCGCCGAAATCGTCGATCGCGTCCGCCAGGCGTTCCTCGACAAGGAGATCAGCGGCGACGTGGAGACGTTCGTCAAACAGCAGTTGAAGGAACTGGTCACCGCCGCCGACATCGGCCTACGCTACAACCCGTCCGGGCCGACCGTCATCATGATCGCCGGCGTCAACGGCTCCGGCAAGACGACCTCCATCGCGAAACTCGCCAAGCGTTGTCAGCTCGACGGCAAAAAGGTGATCGTCGCGGCGTGCGACACGTTCCGCGCCGCCGCCGTCGAACAACTCACCATCTGGAGTCAACGCATCGGTTGCGAGATCGTCAAGAACCAACAGGGCAGTGACGCCGCCAGCGTGGCCCACGACGCTTGCGAACGCGCCAAGTCCCGGGGGTTCGACGTTCTCATCGTGGACACCGCCGGCCGGCTGCACACGCAGACGCACCTGATGCGCGAGTTAGAGAAAATCCACCGCGTCGTCAGCAACCAAATTCCAGGAGCGCCGCACGAAGTGTTGCTGGTGCTGGACGCGACGACCGGGCAGAACGCCGTGACGCAGGCGGAGAATTTCAAGAAGACAGTCCACTGCACCGGCATCATCCTGGCAAAACTCGACGGCACGGCCATGGGCGGGGCGATCTTCGCGATCAAGCAAAAGGTCGGACTGCCGGTAAAGTTCATCGGCGTCGGCGAGACGCTGGACGACCTGGAACCGTTCGACCCCGACAGCTACGTCGAAGCCCTCTTCGCGTGATGGCAAAGCCGCAAGCGGCAAAGGCGCATTGAAATGAGCGAATTGTGTCTGGTGACGGGCGGGGCCGGGTTCATCGGGTCGCACCTGGTCGAAGGCTTGACCGCCGCCGGCCAGCGCGTCCGCGTGTTCGACAACTTCTGCACCGGGCTGGCCAGCAACTTCGCCGGCATCCGCCCGGCACCGGAGGTGGTCAAGGGCGACGTGGCCGACGCGGGGGCGGTCGAAGCGGCGATGAAAGGCGTCAACGTCGTCTACCACCTGGCGGCGCTGGCGTCCGTGCAGCAGAGCGTCGAGAAGCCGGCGAATACACACCACACCTGCGCGACCGGCACGCTTTACGTCCTCGACGCGGCCCGGCGGCAGGGCGTGCGCCGCGTCGTCTATGCCGCGAGCAGCAGCGCCTACGGCATTCCGGCGGGCGACGTGCAGACGGAACTCGACCCCGTACAGCCGCTTTCGCCCTACGCCGCCGCCAAGCTGGCCGGCGAATTCTACTTGCAAGCGTTTGCCGCGACGTACGGGTTGGAAACGGTGCGGCTGCGGTTCTTCAACATCTACGGCCCAAGACAACGGGCGGACAGTCCGTATTCCGGCGTGATTGCCCTTTTCGGCGCGGCCCTTAGCAACGGCAAAACGCCGACGATCTTCGGCGACGGCTTGCAGTCGCGCGACTTTACCTACGTGACTGACGTGGTGCAGGCGCTGCAAAAGGCCGCGACCGTGCCGGGCATTTCCGGGCGCGTCTACAACGTCGGCACGGGCAAGAGTGTCAACCTGCTCGAATTGATCGCGGAGTTGAATCGGCTGCTAGGAACCAACGTCGTCGCGGAACACGCCGCGGCACGGGCCGGCGACGTGCGCTCTTCCTGTGCCGACATCCGCCGCGCGCGCGAGGAATTGGGTTACGAGCCGCGGGTCGCCTTTGCCGACGGGCTGGCGACCACGTTGCAGTGGATGCGGGGGCAGTAATCGAATGGTTCGCCAAGGCAGGACGTGCCTGCATCAAACCGGATTCTGCTTATACCACGCGACCGTTTCCGCCAGTCCCTGGTCGAACGTGAAGCGCGGCTGATAACCGAGTTCGCGCTTCGCCTTCTCGATGCTGAAATCGAGGTTCATGCCGAGAAACTTCAAACGGCCCTGCGTCAAAAGCGGCGGCTGCGGGTCGTTGCGCCGCCGGGCCGCGCCTTCCATCCACCACGCCCCCAAACGCGCGACCCATAACGGCACCGAACTTTGGGGACGCGGCACGCCCAGGCCGTCCGCGATGCCTTCGATGAAACGCCGTTTTGAGACGAACTCGCCGTCGGTTAAATTGAAAACCTGTCCCACCACGTTGGGCTTTTCCGCCGCGAGCAGCGCCGCCTCGGCAAGGTTGACGACGTAGATCGTATTCATCGCCCGCTTGCCGCCGCCGCCGAGGTAACGGACCTTGCCGGCTCGCAGGTTGTCCAGCAGCCGTGGCAGCACGGTCCGATCGCGCGGGCCGTAAACGAAGCCGGGGCGCAACACCACGACGGGCACGCCGTGGTCGCGTTGGTAACGCAGCGCGAGTTGCTCCGACTCGACCTTGGTCTGCGTGTAACCATCGACGTGGTGCGAGGGCAAGGGTGCCGATTCATTCGTGCCGAAGTGGTGGCCGGCGGCATAGACGCCGAGGCTGCTGAAATGGACGAAACGTCGCAGGGGAACGGACCGACACGCTTCGAGTAGGCCGCGCAGTGCCTCGACGTTGATCGCCCGGTAGTCCTCGACGGGGCCCCAGTCGCCGACCTTCGCCGCACAGTGGAAAATGACGTCCACGCCCTGGAGGGCTGCGGGCAAAATCGTCGCGTCGGCCAGGTCGCCGCGCACGATGGTGACGCCCCCGTTTTCGAGCAGTTTCGTGTCGCTGCCGGCGCGGGCGAGGGCGCGAACGGCGTAGCCTTTGCGCACGCACGCCTCGGCGAGGTGGCTGCCGGCGAAGCCCGTCGCCCCGGTGATCAAACAGGTGCCTGGCATGGTCCGCGCAACCTCCGGCGGGGGCGGTCCGTGCCGGGTGAGAACGATGTTAGCCGAACGCTCTCTTTTCTTCGGAGTTTTGCGGCGGGTTGACAAGTGCGCTCGTCCCGGAATCCGGGACGGTTACTTCGCTTGCAGCTCGCGCGCCTGCCGATTGACCCGCAGCAGCCGGCTACAGCGCGCGCAATTCACGGGTGTCTCCGGCAAGGCGGCTACTTCCGCAACGTGTAGGCAAACCGGACAGGTGTACTGGTAGACGTGGCTGATTTTCTTCTTGCCCAGGAAACGGCCGAAAAGGGTGTCGGTTTCCTGCGTCGTCTTGGTGGCGGTCACCAAAAGGGATGCGTGTTCAAACCCTTCGACCGCGACGAGGCGCATGCAGCCGTCCTCGCAGCCCAGGGCAATTTGGCCGCCGCCGGGGGCCAGGTCGCCGCACATGACCTTGAGGCGCGTACGCAACTCCAACTGGACCTCCATCGTCGGCACGGCGAGCAGCACGAGCCAGCCCTCGGCATCGACCGTAATAAACGACTCGGCGTCGAGCGTGAAGAAGCAGCCGCGCACCTCGGCGGCCTGTTGCGCAGAGACGACCTCCGCCCGCTCGACCAGATCCCACAGCTTCATGGAGCCGTCGCGGGCGCAGCTCACGGCCCACAGGCCGTCCGGCGACAATGACGCCGCCGTCACGCGGTCCTCGTGCGTACCCAGGACACAAACCTCCCGCCCCGACTCCACGTCCCACAGACGGACCGTGCCGTCGTGCGACCAGGTGAGCAGGTTGTGGCCGTCCAGCGTATAACGGCAGCCGGCCACGATGTCCTGGTGGCCGTGCAGGACCTTGCCCTCGCGTTCGTTGCCGACCTTGCGCAACATGACCTTGCGGTCCCAGGAGGCCGTCGCCAGTTGTTTGCCGTTGGGCGCGTAGGTGATGGCCGAAATGGGCCGGGTGTGCGCGACGAAGGTGTCCACACACTCCATCGTTTCGAGGTTCCAGAAGCCGAGCAAGCCTTCCATGGATCCCGAAATCCAACGGCGGCCGTCGGGCGTAAAGGCGCAGGCCGACAGTGCCTTGGGGTTGGCCTTCAGCGCGGCCATTTCGGTGCCGGTGCCGGCGTTCCAGTAGCGCAAATGGCCGTCCCAACCCGCGGACAGGACGGCGGCGTTGTCCGGGCTATAGGCGCAGCCGAACACCTCGCCGCTATGACCCGACGGCGCCATTTCGTCGGTCAACAGTCGTAGTGTGGTCACGCTTCCCCCCAACCCCCTCGGGGCACCAAACCAAGCGACGGGATACGGCCGACAACGGGGTCGCCGGCCTTCCAAAAGGAACTATAGCTCGTCTTTTTGGATTTGTGGGTGGACGGCGGCTGAATGATTACGGCCGCTGGCGGCTTTGCGCTCAGCCCGGTCGTGGATGCTGGTCCGTGGCGAACTGGCTGCGTAAACTGCCTGGCGAGCGTCGAGGCGTAAGCCCGACGTGGGGCCAACCGATCCAGGCCGTCGCACCGCGGCAGAGGTGAAGCGTGAACTTCCTCGATCAAACGCTGGCGACGCCGGCCGAAAACCTTGCGCTGGACGAGGCGTTGTTGCTCGAAGCGGAGGCGGGCCACGGCGACGAGACGTTGCGCGTGTGGGAGTCGCAAACCCCGGCGGTGGTCCTCGGCTCCGGCTGCAAGCTGGCGGAAGACGTGGACGAGGCGGCGTGCGCCCGCGATCGCGTGGCGGTGTTGCGGCGGTCGAGCGGCGGCGGCACGGTACTGCTAGGTAGGGGCTGTCTCCTCTACAGTCTCGTCCTGCGGTCCGACATTCTTGCCGAATTAGGAGGTATTCACTCTTCTTACGCTTATATTCTCGAACGCACGATCCGCGCCCTGGCGGACGTGGCTCCGGGGCTTGAAGCGGTCGGCATCAGCGACCTTGCCGTCAGCGGGTTGAAATGTTCCGGCAACGCCCAGCAGCGCAAACGGCACCACCTTCTGCACCACGGCACGCTCTTGTACGCATTCTCGCTGGAACAAGTCGGGACGTATCTGCACCTGCCCCGACGGCAACCGGACTACCGCCAGGGACGCGACCACGACGCCTTTCTCTGCAACCTGCCCCTGGGGCGCGATGAATTAGTGCGTCGATTGCAGGCGGTGTGGCATGCCGACCAAAGGATTGACACCATCCCCGGCGCGGTCGTCGCCCAACTGGTGCAGGAGAAATACGGTTCAGACGCCTGGACCCGGCGGCGCTGACGGCGGCGTCTGAACCGCGGCCAGCACGGCCTCGATTTCCTGGACGCAGCCGGTCAACGACAGGGCGGCCATCTGGAAATTGGTGTGGTCCGACACGCGGCGGAACTCCGCGGCAAAGAGTACCGCCACGCGCCGCAGCTTGGGCAGCTTGCCCCGGATGCGGTGCAGGTAATCCTTGTAATCCTGGCGCTGGGAGGCCGGCTCGACGGCGCGCACGTAGTCGAAGATCGTGCGCGGCACGTCGAGCAGTTCCGCGTCGTCCTGGATTTCGTCGGCGTGCTTGAGGAACGTGCGCACCATCCAGGCGTGGGCGAGGATCGTCGTCAGGCGTTCGACCGCTTCGTTCGGAGTCATGGCCGTCGTGCCCGGTGAAATCAAGGATTTGGGGTCGTCGCGTCCGGTGCCGGGTTGGTAGCCGGGGGGGCTTGCGGCCGGTTGGCGGCCTCCAGTTCCTCTTTGGAGAACAACACGAGGGCCGCGCCGAGTCCGACCAGGATGATGCCGACCCACAGCTTCCAGCCGGGCGGCAATTCGAGATGGAAGTCAAAGGGGGAACCCACCTTCGGATGCCAGATCATGCTGACCACGGTGTTGATAATCGGGGCGAGTCCGAAGATCAAGGGGGCGATATAGAACGCGCTTTCACTTCCCTGGCCCGCCGCCTTCGCCGCATAGATGACCATCAGCGCGCCGATGGCACCCGCCGCACCCGCCGCGGAGGCGAAGATGAGGCCGGTCGGTTTCATCGCCGGCCAATCCGCCTGTTTGGTAAGGAACATGACGAGCGGGAACAACACGGCGATCAGGACGTAGGCCACCCCCACGCACAGCAGCGCCGCGAACCGGTTGCCGCCCAGTGCCTTGCCGCCGAACGCGATCAAGGGGACGTAAGTGCCCCACGCCAGGCCGGCAATAACCACGTATAGCAACCACTCTTTGTTACCCATGAAACCAGACTCCTCAAGAAACCGTGTCGAACATCAATTCCGGGCGTCTCACCTTCTTTATTCCCGGCGCAACGCGGGAATCAGCGGCGCGCGGAGCGTACCAATAACCGCCACCGCCCCGGCAGCCAGGCCAACAACAAGGACGACGCCGAACAGAGCGAGCAGTTGTAGCCAGGGCACTTGTCCACCGCCGCCGAACAGGTGCGGAGCGACCGCCACCAGGGCCGACGCCGCGCCCGCCCCCAGTCCGAGCAGCAAGAGGAAGCCGTTCTCCGCCAGCACCAACCAACCCAGCTTGAGCCGGCGGAAGCCCAGGGCACGCAACAATGCCAACTCTCCGCGGCGCTCCCACACGCCCCGCAACAGCACGACTCCTAGCCCCAGGGAGCCTAGGACCAGGCCCAGCCCGCCAAGTGCCTGGAACGTCGTGAGGTAGGTGTTTTCGACGGCCAGGTAGGACGCGAGCCGGTCGCTGGTGCGCGTGACTTCGACGCCGCGGTCCGCCAGGCCGATTTCCAGCAACTCCTTGACCCGGTCGGCTTGCTCCGGCGGCGTCTCGATCAGGAAGAAGTTATAACCCTCCTGGTTGGGGTAAAGTCGCAAGAAGTGATCTTCCGACAGCAGGAGGCCGCTCTGGAAAACGCTGTCTTGCAGTAAGCCGTCGATGTGCAAGGGCCGTGGCGTGCCGGCTTCGTCGGGGACCGGGAAGTCCTTGCCTTGGCCCGAATGCAGCATCCACACGACGGTGTTTTGTTCGCCGAACACGGGCACCGCCGCGCCGTCGCGGCGGAGAATTTGCCAGGGGTTGTCACCCTCCTCCGGCGTCCCGGCGTCGGTGGAGGCGAAGCGGAAACCGCCGCGGTCGAGCAAGCCTGCCGGCACTCCCAGGAGCCGCGGTCGCGTCGGTTGGAACAGGTTCAAACAGCTGGCGTCGTCACCGGCGCGGACGCGGAAGGCGTAGAAATGCGTTTGACCTAATACCCCGCTCATGTCGGCCCGCTGCGCCTCGCGGTCCGCGAAGGCCAGCTTGCCGAGGAGCCTGGTTTCCAGCTGGTTTAGCAGATCGGCGCGGCCCTGGTCGCTGTTGAGGTCCTGGAACAAGGGCAGGTCCGTTTCGGCGAGCAGCACGAAGCCGCCGCTCGGCGACGTGCGCGTTGTTTCGGCCGTAGCGGGTTCGCGGCGAAACGCCTCGACGGCCACCACGAGAAACGCGGCGGCGGCGAGCAGGCCGCAAGTGAGGAGGCTGCGCAGCGGATGCCGGGCAGCGTTGCGGACGCCGAGACGGCCGACGCCCCACCAGCCGTGGCCGACGACGGTGCCGGGCCGGGTCCGGTGCATCCAAACCCACACCGCCCCCAGACACGCGGTCAGGAGGAGCAGGCCGCTGCCGAAAAAAGTAGAAGCCTTCATCTCGTCGTCGGCGACGTAGGGCGAACACGCCAGCAGGATGACGGCACCGACGGCCGACCCGATCGTCAGCCACAAAGCCCAGCTGCCCCCGCGCCGGGAGGGGCCGACGCGCTCCGTGGTGGTCTGGCCGGCGAGCAGCGCACTCGGGGCGACGCGCCCGAACAACAGCACGCACAGGACAATGGTCAGCAGGCTCACGCCGAAGGAGCCGAGCGCCCCGTACACGAGGCTGGCAACGCCGACGTGCGGTTGCAAAAACGAGGTGAGCGTGCCGCCCGGCCACACGGCCCCCAGGAAGCGAACGAGCAAGCCGGCGTAGAGGACCGCGACAACGGTTCCGACCGCCGCACCCACCGCCGCGAGGATTGCCCCCTCGGCCAACAGGACGACGACGATCCGTGAACGCCGGAAACCCGTGGCCATCAGCAGGCCGATTTCGGACGCCCGGCGGTCCAGGTTTAGCCGGACCAGCAGGCCGACCAGCAGCAACGCCGCCGCGATGAGGAAGAAGCTGAAGCTCAGAAACAGCATGGAAAAGTCCGTGCCGCCGGCACTGGCCGCCAGGGCGTCCGTCTTGAGTTTCTGGAAAACAAAGCCGCCGTCTTGCGGCTTGAGCTGCGCCCGCAGCGTTTGGCGAAACTCCCCTGCCGCCTTTGTCGTGTTGCCGTTGGCAGCGGCCAGGCGCACGGAGGTAAGCTTGCCAAAACGGCTGCCCCACAGCCGCTGACCGGCGGCGAGCGTGACGTACGCCTTGGGCGTCGTGCGGTAGGCTTCCCAGTATTTCTCGTTGGCGTCGCCGGAGCGGATGCGGCTGTTGTCGTAGGGGAACGGCGGGTTCCAGTCGGTCATCGACAGCTTGTCCGTGACGCCCGGAAAGGCCGGCGTCAAGTCCGGGTCCGCGGCACCACCTGCGAGCGGCACAAAGCCGGCCAGGCGAAAATGGGCCACCGCCTCGCGCGGCTCGCCGTGGTGTTCCGGCTCGAAGTAACGCAAGAAAACGTCGTCGCCGACCTTGGCGTGCAACGGCGAATCCTTCCAGTCGGCCAGAAGGATCTCGTCGTCGCGCAATTGGGTTACGCCCGCAGGACGAACCACGCCGAGCGGCGACGGCTGTGCCGGGTCGAGGGCCGCGACGATGGAGTAGGGAATCCCCTGGAACAGCGGCGTCGGCCCCCCGGCGGCGCACTCGGCATAAGAGACTTTACCGATGGTATTTGCCAGATAAACGAGCGTTGGAGCAGCGCGCAGGCCGCTATCCTTGGCCGCCACCAGCGCGGCGTCGGCGACCGGTTGCTCCAAAAGGAGTTGCGTGCTTTCGAGGCTCAGGTAGTTGCGCTGGGAATGATAGAACGCCGACAGCGCGGTCCGCGAAATGGCTGCCGTCGGCGCCGGCGGCAACGCCGCCAACAGGTTGCGCGGCAATTTGCCACGCCATTCGTCCGGCTCCAGTTGGTCATCGCGGTTGGTGTCGAGCCTGGCAAACAAGGACCGCACGCGCTCCTCCGGGTCGTGCAGTACCAGGCCCCAATCTTCGAGTTGCAGGTGCTGATTCAGGTCGTCGGCCAGCGTCGCGGTCGGTTTGCCGACAAGGAGTGCGTTGATTTTGCCCGGCAAATTGAGCTTCGTTTGCAGCACGTCCAGGGGGACGAACGCCGTACGCGGCGCGTCGAGGTTGGGCCGCAGGCTAAAGGGATCGACCGGGTCGTCCGGCGTCAAAACATTGGCAACGTCGAAGGTCAATTCGTTGACGACTTCCTCGCTGCTACGGCGACCCAGGAGCGATTCGCGCGGCACGTCGCTCGGCTTTTGGAGGCGCAGGGCGATGCGGTCGCCTTTGTACACCTTCAATTCGCGGGCCAACGTGCTGTTCAACCACGCCGACGCCGGTGAGCCTTTACCCGCCGCTGGTGCGGGAAAATCGCGGTCGGGAAAGAACCGGCGATCCACGCCCATCACCGTCACGCCGCGCAGGGAGCGCTCGGCGTCATCCGGCCCTTTGACCGTCGCCGTCGCCTGCAACAGGATGGCCGGGCACAAACGCTCGGCGGACTGGCTCGATTGCAGTTCCTCCGCCAGTCCCTCGCGGAAGAAGCGCGGCGCGATCAGTGCCTCATCGACCCAGCCGAGCCGTCGCAGCGTCAAGTCGCGGAGACTGCCGCGCAGCGAATCGCCGACGAGCAACGCGCCGGTGAGGACCGCCGTGCCGACGACGACGCCGAGAAAAACGGCAAGGTTGCCGCGCCAATGGAACAGCAGATTGCGGAGGATGAGCCGGAACGTCGTCATGTCAACGCTCCGTTGTCGAGGCCGCGGGGACGCCGGCTGAAGTGGGATTTGGCAACGTTTGCAAGCTGCCGTCGTCCATGACGAGGGTGCGTGGGAAGGTGTCGGCCAGTTCCTGGCTGTGAGTGACGACGATCAGGATGGTGTTCTCTTCGCGGTGCAGGTCGAGCAGGAGTTGCCCGACGACGCGGGCGCTACGGCGGTCGAGGTTGCCGGTGGGTTCGTCGGCCAGGAGCAGCACCGGCCGGTGGATCAAGGCCCGCGCCACGGCGACGCGCTGCCGTTCGCCGCCCGACAACTCGGCGGGCCGGTGGTCGAGCCGCCCCGACAGTCCGACTCGTTCGAGGAGGTGCCGCGCCCGTTTCTGCACTTCGCTTGCGTCGTCGCGCCCAACGAGGGTCGGAATTAGCACGTTTTCCAGCACGGAACACTGCGGCAGCAGGTGGTGGTCCTGAAAAACAAAGCCGATGTGCCGATTGCGGAAGTCGGCGAGGAAGCGTTCTTGTAGCGTAAACGGGTCGGTGCCTTCCAGTCGGACGGTGCCAGACGTTGGCCGGTCGAGGGTGCCGAGCAGGTGCAGCAGCGTACTCTTGCCGGAGCCGGACGGCCCCATGACGGCGACCGCTTCGCCGCGCTGGACGGCGAGCGAAACGTCGCGCAGGATTGGCAACGGTCCGCTCCGTGTCGGGTAGTCTTTGCAAAGGTGATCGACTTGCAGGGCCATTGGCAGAACACTTCAAGGAGTGAGCAAGGCCAGAACACCGCGGCCGCAGGAAGTCCTCCCGGAGGGACTTTTCCGCAGTCCTTAAACTATTCGCCCGGCGGGACTTCCGCAAGACTACCTTGCGGACCTTCAGCACCAAAAGTACCGACGCGAAGGACTTACGTTTACCGAAAGACGCCAACGGGTTGAACGCGCGTCCTCATCCCGAGGGAATACGCGCGAGCGCGTAGCGGTTCGAGACGTGGGACGGTATGATTGGTTGCACAGGGGAATTGAAGTTCTGGCAGTCCTCGGCGACAGGGAGGACGATCGCGGTGAATCGCGCTGAGTTACAGAGGCTATCCCAGGTGCGGGTCCGCGATGCGCCTTTCCGAGGCTGAATCTCCCGGCGACGACGCCAAGGTGAAGCGACTCCTGATGTTCCTCGATCCCAAGATGGCGACCGTGGATTTTACCGAAGGTCAATTGCAGATAGGGGTCGATGACGAGCCGCAACCGTTGATAGTCCAACTGAAAGCAACCTGGAAAGGCAAGCAAGACTGAATCGGCGTACCGCTTGCGGCGTTGCGGCATTCTTCGCAACGCCGCAAGCGGTAAACCAGCGATTCCGCGCACAGCAGGCGAGCCGGTCGCTAACGCTCCCGGCCCGCCTAACGAAAAGTGTCATTTCACCGGTGGCACGCCCGGCGAGCCGGCCTGGATCAGCAGCGCCGCCTCCGGCGGGTAGCGCAAAAACCGCGCGTCGTCTGCCGCGTCGGTCGGCAGCTCGAAATTCAACGCCACCGCCTTGAACGACGGGAAATGCTCCTGACACGTCCGGTCGCAGACGTTGCCGTTCGGCGCCGGGAACAACTGCTCCACCTTGCCCTTGAAATGGTCCTGTACCACCGTGTCCCACACCAGGTGCTGCCAGCCGGCATCGCCCTTGCCGTACGGGGCCACCGCCTTGGCCGTCGGCCACTTCGCGTCTGCCGCGGCCGTCTGTTGCCAGCCGTTGGGCGCGACCCGCGCCGTCTTCCAGGTGGCGTCGGACGCCAGCGTCACCTGCGATTCGCCGGGACAGGCGTAGGCCAATTGCACCAGTAGACCACCCGCGCCGCCGGACTTGCCGGTGGCCTGCACCGCGACCACGTTCGCGCCGGGCTTCAGGTAACGCGTCACGTCGAACCACTCGACGCGCCGCGTCGGGCCGAGGAAGTCGCCGTGGCCCACGCGCTCGCCGTTCAGCCAGACCGTATAGGACGAATCGCACGCCACGTTGAGCGCGGCCTGCGCGACCGACAGGCCGTCCACCACGAACGCTTTGCGGAAATAACGCACCTCCGCCGTCGCACCCGCCTGAATGGTGCCGTCGTCGCCCCAAATCCATTGCGCCTGGGTGACACGCGGCTCCGGGCGGAAGTCGTCGATCAGGGCCAACGATCCCGTGCGCGCGAACAGGTTGCCGGTCAGGGCGACCCGGCTGCGGTCGCGCGCCGGCGTCGTCTCGAAATGCAGGCCGACCTTCTCGATCGCGGCGAACGTGTTGTTCGCCAGCGTCAGCCGCAGCGGCGCGGGCGGTTCGACCTTGCTGTAAGCCACGCCGTCCACCGCGTTGAAGATGCGGTTGCGCTTGAACTCGATCTCGGTCGCCGGCCCGGCAAACGTGACGGCGGCCTCGTACGGCCCCTCGAACCGGCAGTCGGACACCACGACGTTGGCGTTGCCTTCCTCGCCCTGGGCGTCGAACGCCAGCGCCGACAGCGCCTCGCGCGTCGGCGTCACGCGCACCCGGTGGACCGACACCGGCAGGTCGCCGCTGCCCTTGCAGTCGCGGAAGCACAACGCGCTGCGCTGAAAGCCCTTCAAATGCAGGTCTTCCAGCGTCAACCCCGGACACGACCCGGACAGCACGACGAGGTTTTGAACGCGGTCCTGGCCGTCGAGGACGAAGCCGCGGACGGTGAGGCTGGTGAAGCCCGACAGCTTCAACAGGGGCTGGTCCTCCTTGTGCGAGCGCGGCAACCGCCACTGCACGGGCTTGCCGTCGGGCAGGCCGCTCTCGATCGTCACCTCGCGGCCGAGGCCGTCGTCGGCGACCAGTTGGATTTCTTCCTCCCAGATTTCCTCGCACACCTGAATGCGGTCGCCCTGCTGTGCCTTCTCCAGCGCCATCTGAATGTTGGGAAACACGCCGGGTTCGGCGGCGTGCGATACCTTCAAGACGATGGGCGTGTGGGTGGCCTGCGCCGCCTTGGGGGCCAGGACGCCGTAGCGCAGGATGACGCCGATCAGGGCACTGGCCGCCAGGACCGCGACCAGCCGCCGGATGCGCATGCGGTTTTCTTGCACAGCCGGTTGGGCGACTTTCTCGACCTTCTGCACAGCCGGGGGCGGCGCCGGCGTCAAGTTGACCTGGGCCGACGGGGCGACCGCGATGGCGGGCACCGGGCGGGTCAGGGTCTGGTTCGGCGCCGGCGTCTGGTTGGCCGGCGGCATGGCACGGTTCGACTCGGGTTTGCCCGTCCCGGCGATGTTGCGGCCGCCGGCCATGTCCGCCATCGAGATCGCGCGGACCTTGCGCGTCGCCTTGGACGGGATGTTGGTGTCGGCGGGCGAGCCGCCCACCGGCCCGGCGAGGGTGGTGCGCGGCAGCGTCGAGGACGACGGCAGCCGCAGCCCGCCGTGCGCGTTTGCATGGACCGCGCTCAGGTCGGTCTCGAACGACGACGTGGTGCGCGCGGCCAGGCACAAGCGCGGCATCTCCTCCTCGACCGGCAACGGCACGTCGCCGGTGCAAAGCGGATCGAGCGCGGCAACCACGTCACCCGGCGTCTGGAAACGGTCCTCCGGCTTCTTGGCCAGCATGCGGTGAACGATCGCGGCCATCGCCTCCGGCACTTCCCTGCGCAGCTCGCGGATCGAGGGCGGCGTGCGCACCTGGTGCCAGATGAGCTTCTGGGCCGCCTTGCCGTCCGGGAACGGCGGGTGTCCGGCGAGCAGAAAGTAGAACGTCGCGCCCAGGCTGTAGATGTCGGCGCGGATGTCCACCTGGTGGCTGTTGAGCGCCTGCTCGGGCGCGACGTAATCCGCCGTGCCCAGGACGTTCTTCTCGTCGTATTTCATCGTAAGAAGGTCGGTTTCATCCTCAAAGAACCGGGCCAAACCCAGGTCGAGGACGCGGACGATGCCTTTGCGATCGACGAGGATGTTGGCGGGCTTGATGTCGCGGTGGATGAGGCCGGACTGGTGGGCGGCCTGCAAGCCGAGGGCGGACTGGCGAATGTAGCTGGCGGCGCGACCGACCGCCATCGGGCCGAACTTGGCGATAATGTGTTGGAGGCTGGAGCCGTCCACGTAGTCCATGACGAGGAAGTGCAGGCCGTTGTCCTGGTCGATGTCGTGGCACTTGACGAGGTTGGGGTGTTCGAGGATGCCGGCGGCGCGGGCCTCGCGGTAGAAGCGGCCGAGGGCGGCGGGGTTGTCGGCCTTGGTGGCGGGTAGCACCTTGATGGCGACCTTGCGGTGGACCATGAGGTGTTCGCACAGGTACACGGTGCCGGTGCCGCCGAAGCCGAGGCGTTCGAGGACTTTGTATTTGCCGATGGTGAAGCCGCGCCACTTGCCCATCAAAAACTGTTCGGCCTGGAACTGCGTCAGCATGCCGGCGTTGATGAACATGCCGGCAAGCTTCTTGGGCGCGGTCTCGTCGTCGGCGTTGATTTGCCGGGAAAAGTTGTCGAGCTGGTCCGCGTTAATGAGACCGCTCTTGCGAACGAGGTCCAAAAACTCGTCGGTCTTGGTCGGCGCCGGCATGGATCGATTCCTTTGAGGAACACCAGGCAACTTCGTTTCCTGAGCCGTGCTGCCGCGGAACGCCGGCCCCGGACCGGAGGGCCAACACCCGGCGGGCGCACTTTCCGAATTCATGCAAAGATAGGTCGCCTCCCACGGTTGTCAAATGGGGACGACGGGATTCTCCGCCGCTTGCGGCTGAGCGCTCCCGAGCGCTCAGCCGCAAGCGGCGGAGTGGTTCCCCCTCCCCCGCGCTGTTAGGATAACTAACATGACGTTCGCCTCTCCCCACCTCGGTCCGGAAGTCGCCGACGCCCTGCGCACGGGACGTCCGGTCGTCGCCCTGGAATCGACGCTGATCGCCCACGGGCTGCCCTGGCCGGTCAACCTCGCCACGGCCCGCGCCGCCGACCAGGCGGTGCGCGACGAGGGCGCTGTCCCCGCGACGGTCGCCGTCTGGCAAGGCCGCCCCACCGTCGGCCTGAGCAGTGCCGAGATCGAAAACCTGGCCCGCAGCGCGGAGGCCGGTTCAAGCGTCCACGTCCGCAAAGCGAGCCGTCGCGACCTTGCCGCCGCCGTGGTGCAGCACGCGACCGCGGCGACCACCGTATCGGCGACGATGCTGCTGGCCCACCGCGCCGGCTTGCGCGTCTTTGCGACCGGCGGCATCGGCGGCGTCCACCCCCCGCACGACGGCAGCCAGGCCTTCGACGTTTCCGCCGATCTGTTGGAATTGGCGCGGACGCCGGTGGCGGTGGTGTGTGCCGGGGCCAAGAGCATCCTCGACCTGGCCGCGACGCTGGAAATGCTGGAAACGCTGGCCGTTCCCGTGATCGGCGTCGGCACCGACGACTTCCCCGCGTTCTACCTGCGCTCTAGCGGGCACCGCGTCGCCGCACGGGTCGAGACGCCGGAGGAGGCCGCGGCTTTGGTGACGACCCACTGGGAACTGGGCGGCGCGGGCGTCGTCCTGGCACTGCCGCTGCCGGTTGAGACGGCACTGCACCCCGCCGCCTTCGCGACCGCGCTGCGCACCGCCGAGGCACAGGCGCGTGCCCAGGAAATCCGCGGGCCGGCCCTGACGCCGTTCTTGCTCGCGCGGCTGGCCGAGGCGACCGGCGGCGAGACGCTGCGGGCGAACCACGCGCTGATCGTGGCGAACGCCCGCTTCGCGGCGCGCGTGGCCTGTTCGCTCGCACCGAGGCCTTAACATGCGCACGCTGGCCATCGGCGACATCCACGGTTGTCTGGACGCACTGAACTTGCTGCTCCAGCGCGTGGACCTGCGCGCCGAGGACCGCCTGATCGCGCTGGGCGATTACGTGGACCGCGGCCCCGATGCGCGCGGCGTCATGGACAAGCTCATTCAGTTGCACGAAACCGGCCAGCTGGTCGCGCTGCGCGGCAACCACGACGCGATGATGCTCGACGCCCGTAAGTCGTACGGCCGCGGCCTGTGGCTAGCGGTCGGCGGCCGCGAAACGTTACAATCCTACGGCGTGGCCTGCCCCGAGACGTTTACCATTGGCGACGTGCCGGATCGCCACTGGCGCTTTCTGGAAGAAGAGTTAATCGATTGGTACGAGATCGACACGCACTTTTTCGTCCACGCTGGCGTCTATTACGACATCCCGCTGAACGAGCAGCCGGAAGACGTGCTGCTGTGGGAAAAACTGCGCGACCCCTTGCCGCACGTCTCCGGCAAGATCATGGTGTGCGGCCACACGAAGCAGAACAGCGGCGTGCCGTTAAACCTGGGCCACGCGGTCTGCATCGACACCGGCGTCTACGAAGCCGACGGCTGGCTGACGTGCCTGGACGTGCGCACGGGCCAATACTGGCAGGCGAACCAGCGCGGCCAGACGCTCACGAGTTGGCTAGAAGCGCCCCCAACCATTAGCTAATAGCTATAAGCTAATAGCTATTAGCTAATTGATGACAAAAGCGGCATCCCAAGGAGATAAACCAATGCGACCGACCCTCATCCTCTTCGCAGTCCTCGGCATCGTGCTAGGTGTCCGAGCCGAAGACAAACCAGACTTCAGCCGCTGGGAGAAGGAGATTGCGGCGTTCGAGAAGAAAGACAAGGACGCCCCGCCGCCGAAGAACGCGGTTCTGTTCGCCGGCAGTTCGAGTATCCGGTTGTGGGACCTGAAGAAATCGTTCCCCGACCTGGACGCGCTCAACCGCGGCTTCGGCGGCTCGCAGATCGCCGACTCGACACACTTCGCCGCGCGCATCATCCTCAAGACCGAGCCGCGCCTGATCGTCTTCTACGCCGGCGACAACGACGTCGCCGCCGGCAAATCGCCCGACCAGCTGGCCGAGGATTTCCAGGCGTTCGCCACGCTGGTCCACAAGGAGTTGC
>JBBRLG010000013.1:0-30696 GCA_038231495.1 Gemmatales bacterium
CGCTGTACGGCGACTACAAGAAAAAGGACGGCGCACTGGTGGCGCACAAGCAGACCATCAAGCGCGACGGCAAGCTCTACGTCGAAAGCGCAGTCACCGAGTTCGAGAAGAAGGACAAGCTTGAGGACAAGCTTTTCAAGAAACCGTAGTGTCTCCGCCGCTTGCGGCTGAGCGCTCAGCCGCAAGCGGCAATACCCCTATTCATACCGCTTCAGTAGCACATATTCGATCAACCAAACCAGTGTCGCCAGGCACTGGTCCTGTCGGTCGCGGCCCGGCTCGAACTCCGACAAAAACAACCCCGCTACCTTGGGCGACCACACGGCATCGAGTACGCGCAACACCTGTTGCGGCGTCAGGCCGAACGGCACCGCCTGCGTCACCGCGGGAAAGTACGTCGGATCGAACACGTCGCAATCCACGTCGATAAAGACCCGCTCCGCGCCCGCCGCCTCCGTCCGCAAATGGTCCAACACGGCGTCGAAATCGGACGCCATCTCGGCCGCGGCAATGGCACGGCGGAAATACTGCTTCGTGTAATTCACCGGCAACAAGAGATCGCGGTGGCCGACGTTGACGATCGACGGCAGCGGCCCGTCGCAGTGCAGTAGAAAGTTGCCGTGCGACGGTTCCGCGGTGCAGTCGCGAAAGTGGTGGACGTCCAGGTGGGCGTCGAGTTGCACGATTAGGGTCGATTCCGCCTGCTTTGACAACTCGTCGTAAACCGGCAGCGTGCCGAGGTGGTTGCCGGTTATCCAGAGCAGGAAGTCGGGCGCGCGCAACGCCTGCTTCGCTACCTGCCGACCTTGCGCGCGCCAACCCTCATAATCGGCCAGGGTCTCGAAGTTGATTTCCTTCAGTCGTAGGTGATCGGTGTAAGCACGGGCGCGCGTTTCCACGGTTTCCCGGCGATTGTCCGCGATCAATTCGCGCAGTGCCTCGGCCAGCAAGTGAACGCCTTCCGCCGTGCCCGCGCTGCCGAACAGGTCAAAGGGGAAAAAGACTGCGGTCGTTTTCATGTACCGAAGTATTCGCGAAGCACCGCCCGGACGCAAGGGGGTTTGTCCGGTGCCGTACGGGTTGGCCGGCGCATACAATCATTGGAAGGGCCTGATGCAACGAGCGAGTCGGGGACAGCAATGAAAGCCATTCAGGGTTATTACATCGCGGACGGCGCGGTCGTGCGGGGCGACGCCGTGCTGTCGCCGGGAGTGAACATTTGGTTCGGCTCCGTGCTGCGCGCCGACCTGGCCCGCGTCACCCTGGGGCCGCGCGTCAACATCCAGGACGGGTGCGTCATCCACACCGACTACGACCTGCCGCAAGTGATTGAAGAGGGCGTCGTCGTCGGCCACCGGGCGGTGCTACACGGCAGCTTCATCGGCCGCGATTCACTCATCGGCATGGGAGCGCTGCTGCTCTCGGGTTGTGAGATTGGGGCCGAATGCCTGATCGCGGCCGGCACCCTCGTCACCGAAAAGCGACGAATCCCGCCGCGCTCGGTCGTCATGGGCGTGCCGGGCAAGATCATCCGCGAGGTCAGCGAGGAGGACTTGCGGCGCACCCACGCCATATCGGCCCACTACCTCGAACTGGCCCAGCGCTACGCCGGCGGCGATTTTCCGCCGCCGTGGGGTGGCCCGCGTGCAGTGTGACTAGCCCTTTGGTCGGTTTATTCCTGCGCGCGGCTTACCCAAATTGACCAGTCTGCCAACAAATGGGTTCATCGCTCGGTTCGTTCGTGGTATTCTGAGCAGGATCGGCACCGCTCTTGCCCGGAGCGGATGAGAGGCATCGGGAAGCACGGCGTGGCAACGGAAACTCTTTCAATACCGGCCCTGGAACTCGGCGAGCCGACCGTGGGTGCGGTTTCGGACCGTCGTGCCGACATCGATGCCAAGATGACGCGCGTCGCGGCCCTGCTCCAGGAAACCAATTGCGAAGGCTTGCTGCTCCTGGAGCCTGAAAACTTCGCCTGGTTAACCAGCGGTGCCATCGCACGCGGGCAGCTGGACCCGGCGGAAATGCCCGCCATTTACTGCAACGGCGAGGCCCGCTGGGTGCTGTCGAGCAACGCCGATTCGCAGCGGCTGTTTGACGAGGAGGTCGACGGCCTGGGTTTCCAGCTGAAAGAATGGCCGTGGCACTGGGGCCGCGAGCAGCTGGTCCAGGAGTTGGTGCAAAACCGCCGCGTGGCCTGCGACCGCGCGTTGGGCGACACGATCCTGGCGGCCGAGCAACTGCGGCGCTTGCGCCGGCAAATGACGCCCTACGAACAGGCCTGCTACCGCGTGCTGGGCGTCATCGTCAGTCACGCCCTCGAAGCGACTTGCCGGACGATGGAACCCAAGCAGACGGAGCGGGAGATCGCCGGGCAGATCAGTCACCGCCTGCTGCACCGCGGCGTCTACCCGCTCGACATCGGCGTGGCGGCGGACGAGCGGGCGCGCTACTTTCGCAATTTCGGCTTCACTTCGACGACCATCCGCAACTACGCCATGCTGACGACGACGGCCCGCAAATACGGCCTCATCGCCACCGCGAGCCGGGCGGCGTGTTTCGGTACGTTGCCCGCGGAAATCCGCCGCGATCACAACGCGGTTTGCCGGGTCGGTGCGAGTTACATGGCTTCGACCTGGCCGGAAGCGCTGCCGCGCGAAGTGCTGCTGGCGGCGCGGCGCATCTACCAGGTGAGCGGCTACGAGCACGAATGGGTACTCGCGCAACAGGGCCGCCTGACCGGCCGCTCGCCGGTGGAGTTGGCGATCACGCCGAAAACGGACGACCTGTTGCAGGCGGGGCACGCGATTACCTGGTACGCCAGTGCCGGCGCGGCGGCCAGCTGCGACACGTTCCTGGTCACGGACGCCGGGCCAAAAATCCTGACGCCGACCGAGTCGTGGCCGTTGAAGCGCATCCGCATCCAGGGCGCGGAGTTCGTCCGGCCTGACATATTGCCGCGGTAGCGAATACCCTTGGAAAAGGCAAGCGTGGCCCTAAACCGCAATGAATTCGGCAGCCGCCGCAGCCTCCACCGCTCCCGCCGGTTCGTGCCGGTGCTTTTCGTACCAGGCAATCGTTTCCGCCAGGCCGTCGCGGAAACTCGTCGTCGCCTGAAAACCGAACTCGCGCTTGGCCCGCGACGTGTCCAGGCAGCGGCGCGGCTGGCCGTCCGGCTTGGAGGCGTCCCACGTCAACTCGCCCTTGAAACCGCACAGGGCACAAATCTGCGTGGCCAGGTCGCGAATGGTAATCTCGCGGCCGCTGCCGAGGTTCACCGGGTCGGGCTTGTCGTAATGCTCCGTCGCCCGTGCGATCGCCTCGGCGGCGTCGCGGACGAACAAAAACTCGCGCGACGCGCTGCCGGTGCCCCACACCGGGATTTGCGGCAGTCCGGCGTCGCGGGCCTCGATTGCCTTGCGAATCAGCGCGGGGATGACGTGACTCGACTGCAAATCGAAGTTGTCGCGCGGCCCGTAGAGGTTGACGGGCAGCAGCGTGATCGCATTGAAGCCGTATTGCTGACGGTACGCCTGGGCCTGAACGAGCAACAGCTTCTTGGCCAGGCCGTAGGGCGCGTTGGTCTCTTCGGGGTAGCCGTCCCAGAGCTTGTCTTCGGAAAACGGCACCGGCGTGTGCTTGGGGTAGGAGCAGATCGTACCGACGCCGACGAACTTTTGCACGCCGGCGAGGCGGGCTTCCTCCATGAGTTGAATGCCCATGATGGCGTTGTCGAAAAAGAAACGGCCGGGGTTGCGGCGGTTGGCCTCGATGCCGCCGACCACGGCCGCCAGATGAACGACGACCTCCGGCCGGGTCTGCGCGAACAGCCGGCGGACGGCGTCGCGGTCGCGCAGGTCGCAGGTGGCGCTCCGGGGCACGACGACGCGGGCCGGGCCGAAGGCGGCCAGCGCCCGGCAGACGGGCCGACCCAGAAAGCCGGCGCCGCCCGTCACGACGACCGCTCGACCGGAAAGAAAACTCATGGCCGGTTGCCTGTTGAGACAAAGGAACAGAAGCGCGGTACGAATTAGGGCAAGGTAGATTGTAGCCGGCACAGGTTGCACCGGAAATCCATTGTTCCACGAAGCGCGGCACGGCGGCAAGCTCTCCCCCGGGCAACCGCTGCAAGCGATACAGGAGGCGGCCACCGGCTGCGCTCTTGAGCCGGCTGACTGGGGCGGGCCAATTTACCTTCCGTGCCGGGGCCACGCGCTGTACAATTTCGGGGTACTATCCTCGCAAAAAGTTTGAAATCCCCACGCATACGGGCCGTCCGACGAATACGTGCGTCAGAGCCGCGACCGTAAGGGAGCGGTGGGGTTGTCGCTCCCTTACGGTCGCGGCTCTGAACGGAACAGTCGCGGCTCTGACGCAGTCGAGGTGCAAACATGTGGAAGTGGTTGAGGCGGCTTCTGATCGTCGGCGTCCTGGCGGCCGTAGTCGTTGGTGCCAGTTATCCCCTTATGAATTGGATGAAGCAGCGGGCGCTACCCAAATACCTGACGGCCGAGGTGACGCGCGGCCGCGTGGAGACTGTCGTCAACTCGACTGGCACCATCAAGCCGGTGCGCACCGTCTCCGTCGGCGCGTTCACTTCCGGGCCGATTCTTGAAGTGAATGTGGATTACAACAGCATCGTCTACAAGAAGACCGCGGACCGCCCCGCCACGATCCTCGCCCGCATTGACCCCAAGTTGCTCCAGGCCGCGGTGGACCAGGACAAGGCGGCCATTGACGCGCAGAAGGCCGACCTGGAGCGCGTCCGGGCGCTGCGCGACCAGGCGCGCAACAGCGAAAAACGCGCCCACGACCTCCAGGGCATTAACAAGGATTACCTTTCCGACACGGAGATGGACCAGTACAAGTTTTCGACCTTGTCGTTTGAGGCGCAATACAAGCTGGCGGAAGCGACCATCCGCCAGGCCGAGGCGCGACTGAAGAATTCGGAGCAAAGCCTTTCGTACTCCGTGATTATTGCCCCAGATGACGGCGTTATTATCGATCGCAAGGTGGACCCCGGTCAAACCGTGCAAGGCTCCTTCCAGACGCCGGAGATGTTCACCATCGGCGTCGAGATGAACAAGCACATGCACGTCTACGCCTCCGTCGATGAGGCCGACATCGGCCAAATTCAAACGGCGAAGAAAGAGGATCGCGACGTGAAATTCACGGTGGATTCCTACCCCGGCGAGGTATTCAAGGGCAAGATTCGCGAAATTCGCCTGAACGCGACGACGACGCAGAACGTCGTCACCTACCCCGTCATCATCGACGCGCCGAACGAAGAACGCAAACTGTTGCCGAACATGACCGCCAACCTTTCCTTTCAGATCGAGCAGAAGGACGACGTGGTCCGCGTGCCGGCCTCGGCGCTGCGGTTCGTGCCGTTGAGTGCCCAGGTCCGGCCGGAGGACAAGCATTACGTCGAAGGGGCGCTGATCACTCCCGCCGAAGGCGGCCTGAAGCGCTCGGCGGAGGAGAAGGCGGAGCAGGCCAAGAAGCGGCAGCGGCGCGTCGTGTGGGTCCAGGACGGGCCGTTGCTCCGTGCCGTGCCCGTCACGCTGGGCTTGATGGAAAACCAGTACGCGGAACTGCTGAGCGGCGACTTGACCGAGGGCCAGGTCGTCGTCACGGGCGTCGATAACCCGTTCGCCCCGAGGTAACTTCGTGGAAATCATTGACCTCCTTTTCATCTCCTTGCGGACGCTCGCCAAGAACAAGCTGCGCTCCGGCTTGACGGTACTCGGCGTGGTCATCGGCATTGCCGCGGTCACGACCATGGTGTCGATGGGCGAAGGCGCCGGCCAGCTGGTGCGCAACGAGTTTGAGAGCCTGGGCTCCAACTTCATCGTCATCTTGCCGGCCCCCGAAAATAAGGGCGGCGTCCGCCAGGGCGTGGTCAAGACGATGACCGCGGCCGACGCCACCGCGGTCGCCGAGGAATGCCCGTCCGTGCTGGCCACCTGCCCCCTGGTTGGTGCCGGGGGCCAGGTCATTAAAGACAACATCAACTGGCTGCCCGCGCAAATGTACGGGGTCGGGGAGGATTACCTCGTCGTCCGCAATTGGCCCCTGACGAGCGGCGAGTTCTTCGGCGACCGCGACATCATCAGCAGGAACAAGGTCTGCGTGATCGGCACCACCCTGGTCGCCCACCTGTTTCCCGACACCGACCCGATCGGCAAACAAGTGCGCATCAAGAGCATCCCGTTCAAAG
Source organism: Gemmatales bacterium (assembly GCA_038231495.1). Classification (GTDB taxonomy): domain Bacteria; phylum Planctomycetota; class Planctomycetia; order Gemmatales; family Gemmataceae; genus JBBRLG01. The sequence continues at coordinate 6,221 of JBBRLG010000013.1, forward strand.
TCATCGGCGTCTTGATGCGCAAGGGAACCAACTTGTTCGGCCAGGACCAGGACGACATCCTGGTCATGCCCTACACGACGGCGCGGACGCGGTTGTCGAATTCCACAGGCTCGAACGGGGACACGGTGGACATGATCATGGTTGCCTCCCGGTCGGAGCAAACGTCGTTCCAGGCCCAGCAAGAGGCGCGGTCCGTGCTGGCGGAACGGCACCGCATTCCTCCGGGTGAAAAGCCCGACTTTGAGGTGCGCAGTACGGCCGAAGTGGCCGGCGTGCTCACTACCATCACGGGCATCCTGACCGCCATGCTGGCGTCAATTGCGGCCATCTCACTCCAGGTCGCTGGCGAGGGCATCATGAACATCCTGCTAGTGTCCGTAACTGAACGGACGCGCGAGATCGGCATCCGCATGGCCCTCGGCGCGCGGCCGCGCGATATTTTGTGGCAATTCCTCGTTGAGGCGGTCGTCCTGTCAAGCGTCGGCGGCATTTTCGGCATCCTGGGCGGGGTTGCCGCGTCTTACGGCCTGAATCTCCTGATTAACATCATCTTGCCAACCTCGAAGTGGCCGTTCGTCGTTTCGATCCCGGCGGCCTTGGTCGCACTCGTTTTCGCCGCCGCGGTTGGCATATTCTTCGGCTTCTATCCGGCGCGGCGCGCGAGCCGTCTCGACCCGATTGAGGCGCTGCGCTACGACTAATTAGCTGCTGGCTGAAAGCTGAAAGCTGAGAGTTGATTGAAAAGATTTGCGGTTTTAGCACTCAGCTAACGCGGCCCTACAGTCGATACAACCAGTAACCTTCCCGGCGTCACCGATGGCATTGATCGAACTGCGGAACTTGAGCAAGACGTACGACCTGGGCGAAGTGAAAGTCCACGCCCTGGTCGGCGTGTCGCTGGACATCGCCGACGGCGAATTCGTCGCCCTGATCGGGCCGTCGGGTTCGGGTAAATCGACGTTGATGAATACCCTCGGCTGCCTGGACCGCCCCACCGAGGGCAGTTACCAACTGGCCGGCGAGCAAGTCGCGGGCATGAACCCCGATCAGCTGGCCCAGATTCGCAACCGGCGCATCGGCTTCATCTTCCAGAACTTCAACCTGCTGGCGCGGACCACGGCCCTCGAAAACGTCGAGACGCCGTTACTGTACAACCCGACCTGTCCACGGCGGGAACGGCGGAAACGGGCGACCGCCATGCTCGACCGCGTCGGCCTGGGCAACCGCCTGGACCACCGGCCCAACCAGCTGTCCGGCGGCCAGCAGCAGCGCGTGGCCATCGCCCGGGCGCTCATCAACCGGCCGCCGATCTTGCTCTGCGACGAGCCGACCGGCAACCTGGACACGCGCACCAGCCGCGAGATCATGGCGTTTTTTCGCGAGTTGAACGAGACCGAGGGTCTTACCGTGATCCTCGTGACGCACGACCTCGAAGTCGCGCGGCGGGCGCGGCGTGCCCTGGTCCTGATCGACGGCGAGGTGGTCCTCGATACCACCGACATTACTCACGCCGCCGAGGTTTTGCACCAGAAGGCCGCCATGAGTGACGACGCAACGGCGATTAAAGGACTAAACGGAGCGCAATAGACCACTGTTCCCGTGCGCAAGGATGCGACGATGAAACCAACCGCGACGGACCGAAGTAAGCTGGGCGCCGCGCCGGTGGCGTCCGGTTCATCCTTGCTGCGCGTGCTGGCCCTCACGGTGGCGACCCTGAGCGGTTGCGACACGACGGCCCAGCAAGTGTGCCGAAATGTCATCCTGCCCGAACAGCGCACCATCGAGCGCCACGACCCCGCGAACCTGCCGCCCGCCCGCATCCCCGACAGTGTGCCGCCCCGGACCGTCACCAACACCCGGCCCGGCACCGTGGAATGGCAACTGTCGCTCGACGAGGCGATCCGCATTTCGCTGGAAAACGCCCGCGTCGTGCGCGTGCTGGCGGGAACCGCCGCCGTTTCCAGCGGCCAGACCATTTACGACACCGCCATCAGCGTGACGGCGATCGACCAGGCGCAGGCCCGCTTCGACCCGACGTTTACGCAGAACAACCTCTGGAGCCGCAACAACACGCCGACGGCCACCTTCGACCCGTTGAACCCTTTCCAATCGATCATTACCAGCACGCCGATTGACTCCTACCAGAGTACGGTCGGGCTGACCAAGACCAACGTCCTCGGCGGCCAGTGGTCGCTGAACTACGTCGAAAACCCCCTTCGCTTCGGCGGGCGAGGTTTCCCGCTCAATCCCCAGCAGACGCACGACGTGCAGCTCAGCTACACGCAGCCCTTGCTGCAAGGGGCCGGCTTCGCGGTCAACACCGCGCCAATCGTGATCGCGCGACTGAACACCGAGCAATCGTATTTCCAGTACAAGGACAGCGTCCAGGAAATGGTGCGCGGCGTCATTCAAGCGTATTGGAACCTGGTGCAGGCGCGCACCGACCTCTGGGCGCGCAAGATTCAGGTCGAGTTGTCGGAAGAGACCTACAACCGCGAAGCGGCACGGCTGCTGACCGGCCTGGGCAACCGGGGCAACGAGGCCCAGGCGCGCGTGACCTTCAACCAGTTCAAGGCGAACCTGATCGCCGCCGAAGCGAACGTGCTCAATCAGGAAGGGGCCATCCGCAACATTCTCGGCTTGCCGCCGGACGACGACCGCCGGATTGTGCCGACCTCGGCCCCGACCGAGCGGCGGTTGGCACCGGAATGGGACGCGCTCGTACTCCTGGCCGAGCAGCGCCGTCCCGACATTGTTGAACTAAAGATCATCGTCGAAGCGGATCGGCAGCGGTTGTTGCAGGCCGAAAACCAGGCGTTGCCGCAACTCAACGCCGTCTCGTCGTACCAGTGGAACGGCCTGAGCGGCACCATGCCCAACGGCGACCGCCTGTCAACGGCACCGGGGCAATACGGCAACTGGTCGGCCGGTATCAACTTCTCGGTGCCGCTGGGTCTGCGCCAGGGGCGGGCCGGCGTGCGTCAGCAGTCGCTCATCGTCACCCGCGACCGGGCGAACGTGGAGCAGGGAGTCCATGCCGCCGTCCACGAGCTTGCGAGCACGGTCCGCGGTTTGGACAGCAGCTACGATCAATTCCTGGCTTACCAAAAGACGCGCGCCGCCGCGCGGACCAACCTTGAAGTCCAGATAGGCCAGCATCGCGTCGGGTTGGTCAATTACCTGAACGTGATGCAGGCGTTAAACGACTGGGGTAACGCCGTGTCGTCGGAGGCCCAGCAACTCTTGACCTACAACGTCTCGCTCGCCACCCTCGAACGGCAGACCGGCACCATCCTGGAAACGCACGGCCTGGTGTTTAACGAGGAGCGCTTCCGCGCCGCCGGGCCGATCCCGTGCCACGACCGCTGTTACCCGGAGGCGCTGATACCGGTCGGCTCACCCCACCTCTACCCCGACACGGGCAAACCCGGCGAGGAAGCCTTTGAACTGACGAAACCCGACTTGCGCAATACGAAGCCCCCGGAGAAGCTGCCCGCGCCGATTCCGACCGTGCCGCTGCCAACGCCCGCGCCCACCCCGGACCGCCCTGCCGTTCCGGTGCCGCCGCCTGCCGTTCCGGTGCCGCCGCCTGCCGTGTCGCCGCCGCCGCGGGTGGTGTCTGCGCCTTGGGACCGCTTCCCCGAGTTGTTACAGTGGCCTGCGCCCGCGCGGCCGGCGGGGTCGCCGCTCTCGAAGAAATGACTTGTTACCGGCCTGTTACATACCCCTCCTGGTTGCGTGGTACAATCCCCTCCCGTGCCCTGAGGCGGCTGCCGGGCAAACCTTGTTTGCCCCGTCACCGTCTTATGGGGTAGGTCGGTTGTCGCGTAAGCCCGTCACCACCGTTTCGGAGGGGGTTGTTATGAGATACATCACCGCGTCGGTCTTCTTTTTCGCCCTGGCCGGCTGGACGTCTGCGGCGGACAAAGCCGCACCGCCGAAACCGGAAGGTGACGCCAAGACGGCCCTCGCCGTCCGCGACAAGGGTCTCGAATGGCTGGCGAAGAACCAGGCCAAAGACGGTTCCTGGGGCAAGCAGTATTCCATCGCCGTGACCAGTTTCGCCTGCCTGTCGTACCTCGCCGCGGCCGACGAACCGTTCACCGGCGACAACGGCAAGGCGCTCGTCAAGGGCTTGCAATTCCTGCTGGCCAACCAGAAGGACGGCGTCTTTATCACGCAAGGCCACACCTGGATTCACGGCCAGGGTTTCGGCACCCTGGCCCTGTCGGAAGCTTACGGCCGGTCGCTCTTCTGCAAAACAAAACCCGACATCGACGTGAAGAAGATCCGCGCGGCGGTGGCCCAGGGCGTCGATGTCATCGCGACGAACCAGTCGGATTCCGGCGGCTGGTGGTACGTGGTCGGCAACAAGGGCGACCACGAAGGTTCTACCACGGTTTGCGCCGTGCAAGCCCTCGTGTCGGCAAGCAACTACGGCATCAAGATCGACGAAAAGGTGCTGGACCGCGGTTTCGCCTACTTGAAAAAATGTCAGACCAAGGAGGGTGGTTTCAATTACAAGCTCGGCGACGGCACCAACATGAAGGAAGGCACCGCGGCCGACGTGGCGACGCTCGGCCTGATGAAGCAGTTCGACACGACGGTGATGCTTAAAGGCTACCAGTTCCTCTTGCAGACGACCCCCGCGGTGATCAGTGCCGAGCGCTTCCCGGATTATGGGCACTTCTACGGCTGCATGGGCATGCAGCTTTTGGGGCAAGAATTCAAGGAAGACAAGGACTACCGCGAGAAGACGCAGGGTTACATCAAGGACGCCTTGAAGGACGTGGTGAGCTGGCAGGCGAAGGACGGTTCCTTTCCGTTGCGCGGTTGGGTCAAGGATGAAAACATAGAGAACGAGGGCTACACGACGGCCTTCGCCACGCTGGTCCTGGGCGTGCCGGAGGCGCGGTTGAGCATCTACAACCGCACGCCGCCCAAGCTGCCCAAGGAAGAGAAGTAGAAACATTTCGTTTAGCCGCGGTTCGGAGAGCCGCGGCTAAACGTTCCCATCAACCAGCGCACATTTGTATAATAGTGGCATGGAAACCACCGACCCCTTGTCGTTGTTCCTCCCGCCCGTTCGCGAGTGGTTTCGACGCACCCTTGGCGAGCCGACGCCGCCGCAGCGCCTCGGTTGGCCGGCCATCGCGGCGGGACAAAACACCCTCATCCTCGCACCAACCGGCTCCGGCAAAACGCTCGCCGCGTTCCTCGCCTGCCTCGACAACCTCTGGCGGCAAGCAGATACCAGTACGCGCCGCGGCGTGCGCGTGTTGTACGTCTCGCCGCTCAAGGCACTGAACAACGACATCCACCGCAACCTGCAACTGCCGCTCGAAGGCGTCGCGGAGGCGGCCCGCCAAATGGGCCAGCCGTTGCCCGTCATCGACGCCGCCGTGCGCACCGGCGACACGTCCACTGCTGAGCGCCAGCGCATGATCCGCCGACCGCCGCACGTCCTCATCACGACGCCGGAATCGCTGCACTTGCTGCTCACGTCGCGCGCCCGCGATACCTTGCGCGGCGTGACGCACGTCATCGTCGATGAAATTCACGCCCTCTGCCCCAACAAGCGCGGCGTCTTTCTGGCCGTCCTCCTCGAACGGTTAAGGGCGATAAATACGGTCGATTTTGTCCGCATTGGCCTGTCCGCGACGCAACGGCCCCTGGACGAAGTGGCGCGTTACCTCGGCGGCAGTGAGCCGGACGCCGACGGTCGTTTACAACCGCGGCCCGTCACCATCGTCGATGCGGGTATGCGCAAGAACCTCGACCTCCTCGTCGTCAGTCCGGTCGAGCAGTTCGGGGCGTTGCCGGAAAAATCAATCTGGCCGTCGATCTACCGGCTGCTTGGCGACGAAATCCGCCGGCACCGCTCGACCATCGTGTTCACCAACAATCGGCGCTCGGCGGAGCGCATCACGGCATTCCTCAACGACGAAGGCGAGATCGCCCGCGCCCACCACGGCAGCGTGGCACTTGAAGTCCGCCAACAAATCGAAGCCGCCTTGAAGGAGGGCCGGTTGCCCGCAGTGGTGGCGACGGCTTCGTTGGAGTTGGGCATAGACATGGGCGCGGTCGATCTCGTCTGTCAGGTGGAGTCGCCGGGCAACGTGGCGCGGGCGCTGCAGCGCGTCGGCCGCGCGGGACACCTCGTCGGCCAGACGAGCAAGGGCCGCATCATTCCCAAGACACCGGCGGACCTGCTCGAACAGGCCGTGCTGGCGCGCGAGATGGCGGCCGGCCGCGTCGAGGCGATCCGCGTGCCGATCAACTGCCTTGACATCCTGGCCCAGCAACTCGTGGCCTTGACCGCGATGGACCCGTGGAACGTGCAAGACCTGTACGCGCTCGTGCGCCGAGCGTATCCGTACCGCGACCTGTCGCCGCAGGCGTTCGAGACGACGCTGGAAATGATCAGCGGCCGCTTCCGCCTGGCCCAACCGGCGGCAACCACGGACAACGGTGCGGCACCAGGCAGCCGGCCAGGCACCCTGGAAGCGCTGCAACCGCGGGTGAGTTGGGACCGCGTTCACAACCGCCTGCACGCGCTGCCCGGCAGCCAGCAGATGGCATTGGTCAACGGCGGCACCATCCCCGACATGGGCCACTACGCCGCCTACACGGGCCAGGGCGTGCGCATCGGCGAACTGGACGAGGAGTTTATTTATGAGCGCCGCGTCGGCGATGCCTTTCTTCTCGGCACCAACGCCTGGCGGTTGGAGCGCATCGAGGCGGACCGCGTGATCGTGTCGCCCGCCGAGGGAGCGCCGGCGATCGTGCCGTTCTGGCACGGCGAAGGCATCGGCCGCACCTACAACCTGGGCCTTGCCGTCGGCGAATTCCTGCGCGAACTACCCGCGCGGCTCGAAGCCAAGGATTGCCAGGAGTGGCTCCAGCGCGAACACTTCCTCGACGCGGCGTCGGCGCGCAACCTGGCGTATTACGCCCAACGGCAACTCGTCGCGACCGGCTGTCTGCCTTCGGACAAGACGTTGTGCATCGAAGCATCGCGCGACCAGCTCGGCGACTGGCAGGTGCTCGTCCTCAGCCCGTTCGGTAGCAAATTGCACCTGTCGCTGCGCCTCGCGCTCGAAGGCCGATTGCGGCAACGCCTCGGCTACCACCCGCAATGTCTGCACCATTCGGACGGCGTTCTGGTCCGGCTGACCGACACCGACGAACCGATTCTCGACCTGTTCGACGGCCTGACGCCGGACAACATCGAAGCTTTCATATTGGAGGAGTTGGCGGAAAGTGCCTTATTCGCGCTCCGTTTCAGGCAGAATGCGGCGCGGGCGCTGTTGCTGCCGCGGGGCAAGCCCGGCAAGCGCGCCCCCCTGTGGTTGCAACGCCTGCGCGGCCGCGACCTACTGCAAGTAGCCCGGCGGCACCCGGATTTCGCGATTGTCGTTGAAACCTTCCGCGAATGCTTAAACGACCACCTGGAAGTCGAACGGTTCAAGGAACTGCTTACCGATATCCGCGCAGGCCGCGTCGAAGTAAAGACGCGGCGGGCGGAGCAACCGTCGCCGTTCGCGGCCGGGATGCTGTTCTCGTTCACGATGAGTTTCATGTACGAGTACGACGGCGTGGAGTCCGAGTCCGGCAAGTCGATGCAGCTCGACCGGCAACTGCTCGAACAGCTCGTCGCGCCCGAAAAACAGGGCCATTTGCTCGACCCGCGGGCCGTGCATCAGGTGGAAAAACGGCTGCGCGGCCTGGGAATGCCGCCGCGCACCGTGGCCGAGATGGCGGAATGGCTGCGGCGCATCGGCGACCTGACGGACGGCGAACTGGAAGGGCCGATGCTCGGCTTCCTGGAAGAGTTGCAAGCCGAGGGCCGTGCCGTGAAGCTGGAATTGCCGCGGTGTCGGGCGCCGCTGCGCTGGGTCGCCACGGAAGAGGAACCCCTGTACCGGCAGGCTTTCGGCCTGGCCGACGCGACGCCGGAGGAAGCGCAGGAAGCGGGTGCCTCCGTCTTCGCGCGCTTCCTGGCGACGCACGCGCTCGTCGGCCTGGCGGACGTGGTGGACCGCTACCCCTTCGAGCCGGCATGGGCGGAACGGCAATTGAATGCGTGGGAACGGGCCGGCCGCGTCGTGCCGGTGCGGCGTGGCGAGGCCGAGACGATGCAGTGGTCCGCGCCCGAAAATCTCGACCGGGTGCAGCGCGGCAGCCTGGCCTTATTGCGCCGCGAGGTTGTGACCTGCGCGCCGCCGCAGTTCGCCGACTTCCTCTTGCGCTGGCAAGGATTGCACCCCGACGTGCGCCGCGGCGAAAGCGACGGCCTGGCCGATGCGTTGGACCGCTTACAGGGTTTGCCGCTGGCCGCGGAAGTGTGGGAGCAATCGGCGTTGCCGGCGCGCGTGCCGGGCTACCAGCCGCGCTGGCTCGACGAATGGGTTGCGGGTGGTGCCGGCGTCTGGGTCGGCCAGGGCGCAGGCGGCAGCGGGGCAAGCGCGATCGCGTTCCTGGGTCGCGACATGCTCCGCCAGCTGCCGACTCCTTCGCTTCCCGAAGCCCCGGCCCTCGACGCGGACGCCGAGCGTGTGCAAGAATGCTTGCGCAGCCGGGGCGCGTCGTTCCTGACCGACCTGGCTGCTGACAGCGGCTTGTCACCGGGCGTCGTGCGCAAATCGCTGTGGGCACTCCTGCGCCGCAGCCAAGTGACGAACGATCATTTCGACGTGATCCGCCGCGGCGAGGAAACGCCGTTGGCGGCACCGAATCCCGGCACGCGCCTAGCCTCCTTCCGCGACGCGCGCCGGCGCTTCGTGCAAAAGCCGGAGGGCCGTTGGTCACTGCTTACATGGGGCCGGCCCGAACCGGAGGCCACGGCGGTTTACCAGGCGTCGTTGTTGTTGAACCGCTACGGCATCGTCGCGCGGGAGCTGGCCATGCTCGACCCGTGGATGACTTCGTGGCGCATCCTGTATGAAGTCCTGAGCCGCATGGAACTAACGGGCGACGTGCGCCGCGGCTATTTCGTCGAAGGCCTGTCGGGGGCGCAGTTCGCAACGCCGCAAGCGGCCGAAAGGTTGCAACAGCTGCACCTACCTTCGACCGCGACGGCTCCGGTCATTTTGCTGCACAGCATGGACCCGGCGAACCTGTACGGCTCCGCTGCGCCGTTCGACATCGCGCTGCTCGACGGCGGCACGCGCTCATTCCTGCGCCGCCCCGGCAACTGGCTGGTCGTCCGCGCCGGTCGCCCGATCCTGCTGGTCGAGCAACAGGGCAAGCGTCTCACGGCCCTGGCCAGCAGCAGCCGCGACGACATCCTGGCCGCGGTAGCCTGCCTGCCAGGCATGTTCGACAACAACCGCGCACCGAAAGCCAAGCACAAGCTGACGGTCGAGGAGTGGAACGGCCAGCCGATCACGACGACCGCAGGTAAGGATTTGCTGGAAGCTGCGGGGTTTGTGCGCGATTACCAGGGCATGACCCTGTACGCGGCCTGGCGGTGAGTGGCGTGTAGGAGAGGACTGCCAACGATTGGCAACGACAGATTAGGCCTCGATCATGTGCTCGCCGCCGTGTTCGGGATTGCCGACGAGTCGCTGGCCCTTCGGATCGACGACCCAATCCATCAACTCCAAAGGCACCTGACCGATGACCGCCGAGAACTCATCGGGTATTTCGGCCACGTCGCTAATGCAGTCGCGCCCCTGAACGGTCAGCCGAACCGCACGAAACATTTGTAGCGGGACCTGCCCAGCAATCGTCCGAGCTTGCCGGACCCGAACGGCCGTTAGCCCCAATTGGGCGATCAGGCGCGTGGGCAGCAGCAGGCCCGTTGCGCCAGTGTCCACCAGGGCGTCCGTCACCTCGATGTGGCGAACCTGGTCATCGGTCAATAGACCCTTTTGAACGGCGAACAAGTCGTCGAGGTTCTCGAATAATGCCGTCACGAGTACCTTGCCCATCGTCGCTGTCCCCCTGTTTCCCTCACGAATCCCAATAGGCAACTTCGTTGTGAATGTGCTAAAGCGCGGCAAGCAAATCCTGGTACGCGGGCCTCGGCACGTCAGGCAGATACACCTCGATCCTTGCCTTTTCGGACCGTGGCAACGAAAGGCTCCTTCCTTTCGGCAAAATCCTGGAGTCGCTTTAGGGGCTCCGCCGCGGTGAGCTTGACGCGGCCCGTTGGTGCGCCCGCCCGGCCTTTGACCGGCTTCTTTCCCTTTAGCATGGCTCGCCTCCGTCCAATTGGTTCCGGGTTTACGATCATTGTACTTGAGGAGAGTGGCGGATTCCATAACGGCTTATAACCCGTGTACCGGTGGTTGTGGCAATTCTTTCGGGTTTTCCTTTGGCAAGGGTGGGCCTTTTCGTGGCAAGGGTCGAGATTGGCGAGGGTCGATTGAGGGCATGGTTCAAACGCGGGTGGCAAAGGAAGCAACCGTTGTTCAAGGACGTGGCGCTAGGGCACCATGCGGAACGAATGCTTTAAGTCTTTGCCCGGCCATAAGTTCCACCTTGGGAAATTCGTTCGGGGGGGTGTATGGTAGGGCGAATGAAACGAATTCCACCTGTTGCCTCGTGCTTGCGGCTTTTGATCCATGCCCGATTGAGGGACGTTACGGATGCGTAAGACTTTACCAGTCAAGGGCTTGTGGCAGGCTCGCAAAAACCGCTATTGAAAGTGCAGGGGCAACCTTGCCGCACAGTAGGAGTTGGCAAGGTTGGGTCGATCCTGCCGTGCCGTCATCAATAGGGGTCGCTGTTGGCCAACCATGGACCCGCGCGACCGCCGACCACCGCACGGTCACGCCGGTGCAAGAAACGACGTGCGGACCGTTCCTTGACTGGACCGGCGCGCACGCCTACAAAAGCAGGGAGTCAATCATTCATCGCCCGCTTTCCCGAAGTGCCGCCGCTCATGACCGATCCAACGGCCCGCACCCGCCGCGGCAACCAAACTCCCAAGAACGGTCCCGTGCCCCTGACGGTCGATCACGCCCGCATCGAGGCGGCGGTGCGCGAAATCCTGTTGGCCGTCGGCGAAGACCCCGACCGCGAGGGGTTGCGGGAAACGCCCGCCCGCGTCGCGCGGATGTACGCCGAAATCTTCTCCGGACTGCACCAGGACCCGCGCGAACTGCTGGCAAAAACCTTCACCCAGAAGTACGACGAGATGGTCGTCGTCAAGGACATCCGCTTCGAGAGCGTGTGCGAGCATCACCTGTTGCCCTTCCTCGGCAAGGCGCATATTGCTTATCTGCCAAAGGGCAAGATCGTCGGGTTGAGCAAGCTGGCTCGCGTGGTCGAGGTGCTGTCGCGGCGGCCGCAAGTGCAGGAGCGCATGACCGAAGAAATCGCCGACCTGGTGATGCGCGAACTGGACGCGCGCGGCGTCGGCGTCGTGCTGGAAGCTTCGCACTCGTGTATGACGATCCGCGGCGTCCGCAAGCCCGACAGCCTGTGTACCACGAGCGCCATGCGCGGCGCCTTCCGCGAAAACCAGTCCACGCGCACCGAGTTCCTGGCGCTGCTCCACGGAGGCCGGTGACGGCATGCTCACGGTCTTTTGCCTGCGCCTCGCCTGCGGCATGCTCGCCTGTCTGTTGCTGCTGTCGCCGCGAGTCCTGCTGCCGAACTTCTTCCGCACGCACTTCCTGACCGCACTCGGCCTGATTTGTTTGGCTACCGTGTTCAGTTGGACAACCGCGTCGTGGCTTTTGCTCGGCCTGTTGCTGGCGGCAAACGTCCTGGCTTTCGTCGGCTCCGCGGTCTGGTCGCTCGAAGGCGCGCCCGGTGGCCGAGTCTTGACCGTTTTGTCCTCCCTGACGCTGGCGGCGGCACTGGGCGTCTTGAATGCGGACACCGACCCGACCGGGTTTTCAGGGGAAGTGCTGGCGGGCGACCTGACCTCTGCCGCGGTCCTGGGCACGGCGATTACGGCCATGCTCATCGGCCATTCGTACTTGATCGCGCCGGGCATGTCGCTGACGCCGTTGTTCCGCCTGCTGTCCGCGCTGGGCGTTGCCGTGGTATTGCGCATGGGCGTCGAGGGTTACGGGTTGCTTAACTGGACCCACGGCCATGCGTTCGGTAATCTGGGTAATGACGTACTGTTGTGGTTGCCGGTGCGCTGGGGGGTGGGTTTGCTCGCGCCGCTCGTCCTGGGCGGCATGGCGTGGCAGACAGCCCGCCTGCGCTCGACGCAATCGGCGACCGGCATCCTGTACGTCGTCGTGATCGTCTGCTTTCTCGGCGAGTTGACCGGCCAGGTGTTGCGCGACTCCCTTTTTCTCCTCGAACGATAGGCCGCGTGTGAATATCCACTTCTCCTGCCCCGTGTGTTCGTGTCCCGGCCGCTTGCAGGTGCCGGGCCAGGCCGACTGGCAGTGCCCGCAGTGCGACAACTTGGTTCACGCGCCGCAGGACGTGGACGCGGCACTGGCTAACTGCCCCGTTTGCGGCGGCCACGAGTTTTACAAGAAGAAGGACTTCCCGCACCAGCTCGGCATGGGCATCTTGTTGGCGGCGTGTTTGGCGTCGTCCGTCACGACGCTGTTCTACCAGTGGTGGTTGACGTGGGGCATCCTCATCGGCTCCGCGGCGTTCGACGGCATTCTGTACCTGCTCGTGAAAGATGCGATTGTTTGCTACCGCTGTCAGGCGCTCTTCCGGGGCGTAGTGCCGCGCGAGCAGCACTTGCCGTTCGAGTTGACGATTTTCGAGCGCCACCGCCAGGAAAAGCTGCGGCGCGCGGAGTTGCAGAAGGCCGGGAACGGCAAGCCCGTCTAACAAGCGTCCGCCGTGGACCCCGCACAACGAAAACACATCCGCGACGACCTCAAGGGCGTTATCAAGGGCGAGATGCTCTTTGACGACCTGTCGTGCGTTTTGTACAGCACCGACGCCTCCATTTTTGAAGTGCGGCCGCTCGGCGTCGTCCTGCCTCGTGACGAAGAGGATGTGCAGGCCCTCGTCCGTTTTGCCGGCGAACACCAGGTGTCGCTGGTGCCGCGCGGCGCAGGAACGGGCCTTAGCGGCGAGGCCCTTGGTGCCGGGATCGTCGTCGATTTGAGCAAGCATTTCCGCAGCATCCTCGAAGTCGGCACCGACACAGTCCGCGTCCAGCCCGGCGTCGTCTACCGCGAACTCGCGCGACAACTCGCCAGCGTGGGCCGCCGGATTGGGCCTGACCCGTCCCACGAGGAATGCACCCTCGGCGGCATGGTGGCCACCAACGCTTCCGGCGCGCGGGCTTTTCGCCACGGCTACCTGCGCGACCACGTTTGCAGCTTGCGGGCCGTGTTGGACAGCGGGGACGCCGCGACGCTCGGCCGCCACTCGCGCTGGGCCACGGCCGAGGCACCCCTGGGGCGCCTGGACGACCTCGTTTCGTCGGTTTTCACGCTGTTGCAGGAGAACGCCGACCTGGTGCGGGAGGAGCGGCCGCGCACCAAGTTTGACCGCTGCGGCTACCGGCTGGACGACGTGCTCGAAGGCGAACACTTAAACCTGGCACGGCTGCTGACCGGCTCGGAAGGCACCCTGGGCGTGTTCACCGAGGCGACGTTGCGAACCATCCCGCTGCCGGGCGGGCGGGCGCTGGTGTTGGCCGGCTTCGGCAGCCTGGACGCGGCGCTGCGGGCCGCCCGCGCCGCGCTGTTGAATGAACCCGTGGCCTGCGACCTGATCGACCGCCGGCTGCTGACGCTGGCGCGCGGCAACGCCACCGTCGCCGCCCTGGTGCCCGCCCATACCGAAGCCGTCCTGCTGATCGAGTACGAGGCCGAGACGCCGGCCGCGGCCAAAGCCCTGGCCGACGACACGGCAACCCGGTTCCGGCGCGGCGATCCGCGGGCGCTCCTCGCCCTCGTTGCCGGCGACCCGGTAGAAATCGCTCGTTTCTGGGAGGTGCGCGAGTCCGCTTTGCCGAGCTTGTACTCCCTGCGCGGCGCGGCTTCGGCCCTTGCATTCGTCGAGGACGTTGGCGTCCCCGTCGAGGCGTTGCCGGCGTACCTGCACCGCGTTCAGGAGGTACTGCACCGCCACGAGACCACGGCGTCCTACCTGATCCACGCGGCGACTGGCCAGGTCCACATGCGGCCGTTCCTGGATTTAACCAACCGCCAGGACGCCGCGAAGTTGTGGCCGCTCGCCGAAGAGATTTACGGCCTGGTACTCGACCTGGGCGGCACCATCAGCTCGCAGCACGGCACCGGCCTGGCGCGGACGCCCTGGGTCAGCCGTCAGTTTCCGCGCCTGTACCCGGTGTTCAGCAAACTCAAGTCCATTTTCGATCCGCGGCACCTGTTCAACCCCGGCAAGATCGTCGGCCCCGCACCGGGAACGCCGGCGTGGCCGCTACGCCGGCAGGAGGCGCGCCCGGACGCACTCGCCGCGCTTGGAACTGACGCGCCGCCGACGCCGGAGCCGGAATCGAGCCGTGCCGACGCACCGCCGCCGCAGTTGCACTGGCTGCGCAACGAACCGGCGGAGGAAAGCCACGCCTGCAACGGCTGCGGCGCGTGCCGGACCGAAAGCAGCACGCTGCGCATGTGTCCCGTCTTCCGCGCCACCGCGGCCGAGGCCGCGACGCCACGCGCGAAGGCCAACTTGATGCGCCATCTGCTGCACCCGGAGACCGACCCGCGGCTGCTGTCGTCGGACGAGGTCCGTGCGGTCGCCGACCTGTGCGTCAACTGCAAGATGTGCGCGTCGGAGTGTCCCGCCCACGTCAACATCCCGAAACTGATGCTTGAGGCAAAGGCCGCCAACGTCGCCGAGCACGGCATGGACCGCGGCGACTGGGTCCTGGCGCGGACGGAAAGTTTCGCGCGCGTCGGCAGCGCGTTCGCGCCGCTCGTCAACGAACTGTTGGCCAACCCGGTCGCCCGCTGGTTACTCGAGCGGCTGTTTGGCGTGTCGCGGTTGCGCAGGCTGCCGGGCTTCGACGGCCGCAGCTTCCTGCGCCGCGCCCGCCGGCGCGGGTGGACGCGACGGCCCCGCTCGGCCCGGCCCCGCGTCGCCTATTTCGTAGACATTTTCGCCAATTACAACGACCCGCTCATTGCCGAAGCCGTCGTCGCGGTCCTGCACCACAACGGCGTCGAGGTCTATGTGCCGCCGGGCCAAATCGGTTGCGGCATGGCTCCGTTGGCGTATGGCGACGTGGAAACCGCCCGCGAGGTCGTCCAAACCAACCTGCGCGTTTTGGCCGACGTGGCGCGCGAAGGCTATCCGATCCTCTGCTCGGAGCCGACCGCGGCGTTGATGCTCAGGCAGGACGCGCTCGACCTGCTGGACGACCCGGACGCGCGCCTCGTGGCCGCGCAGACCGTGGAGGCAACGGCTTACTTGTGGGACATGCACCTACAGGGCCAGCTGCGCACGGACTTTCGACCGCTCGATTTGGCGGTGGGACACCACGTCCCGTGCCACCTCAAGGCGCTGGGCCGCGCGCCGAGTGGGCCGGATTTGCTGTCGTTGATCCCCGGGTTGCGCGTGCATACCATTGACGTGAGCTGTTCGGGCATGGCGGGCACCTTTGGGCTGAAGGCGGCTAATTACGCCGTCTCGCTCGACGCCGGCCGGCCGATGTTGGAGGAGTTGCGGCGGAGCGGCGTCGCGTTCGGCTCGACCGAGTGCAGCACCTGCCGACTGCAAATGGAGGACGGCTGCCGCAAGCGCACGCTGCACCCGGTGCAATACCTCGCCCTGGCTTACGGCTACCTGCCCGAATTGCAGCAACGGTTACGCAAACCCATTCGTCAGCTGGTCATCCAATGATGCTGCGCGTTCGCATGTTTGCGCGTGCCCGAGACCTTGCCGGCACCGATCTGGCGGACGTTGAAATCGCCGACGGGGCGACGGTGGGCGAGTTGCGGACCGCGCTCGCGCGCCGTTATCCCCGGCTCGCTAGTTTGCTGGAACGGTCGGCGCTGGCCGTGAATGCCGAATTTGCGGAAGCTCAGCAAACGTTAAGTGCGACCGACGAGATTGCCCTGCTGCCCCCCGTCAGCGGCGGGTAGAATGGGGTTGCCGCTTGAAATCTAGCGCTCAGCCGCAAGCGGCAAAGGAAGTTGGTATGGTCCTCCTGACACACGAGCCGATCGACTACACCGCCTTGACAGAGCAGGTGCGCCGCGCCGACTGTGGCGCCGTGGTGCTGTTCCTCGGCACCGTGCGCGACCTGACCGACGGAAAAGTGACAACAGCCCTCGATTATGAGGCTTATCCGGGCATGGCCGAGAAGAAGATGGCCGAGATCGAACAGGACACGCGCTCGCGCTGGCCGGTCGGCGAAATGGGCATGATCCACCGCCTCGGCCACCTGGGCGTGGGCGAGGTAAGCGTTGCCGTCGCGGTGAGTTGCCCGCACCGCGTCGAGGCCTTTGCAGCGGGCCGCCATGCGATTGACCGCCTCAAAGAACTGGTGCCGATCTGGAAGAAAGAAAACTGGGCCGACGGCAGTACGGAATGGGTCCACCCGCAGCAAACGTCCACGGAGTGAGTTCGTGAGCCTCCCGCTGACCGACACCTTTGGCCGCGTCCACAACAACCTGCGCATCAGCGTGACGGACCGGTGCAACCTGCGCTGCACCTACTGCATGCCCGAAGAAGTCGTGTTCATGGACCGGGCGGACCTGCTCACGTTCGAGGAAATGGCCCACTTCGTCCGCGTCGCCGCGCCACTGGGGATCGACAAAGTCCGCCTGACCGGCGGCGAACCGCTCATGCGCCGCAACCTCGACCGCCTGGTGCGCATGCTGGTCGCCATTCCCGGCATCAAGGACGTGGGACTGACGACCAACGGCATCTTGCTGGCGGACCACGCGCAGGCGCTCTACGACGCGGGCCTGCGGCGCATTAACATCAGTCTGGACACGCTGGACCCCGTGCGCTTTCGCGAATTGGCGCGGCGGGACGGCCTCGACCGGGTGCTGGAAGGCATCGCCGCCGCGAAAAAGGTCGGCTTCGCGCCGGTCAAGGTGAACGCCGTCAGCATCCGCGGCGTCACGGAATTTGAAGTCGTGCCGCTGGCGCGCTACGCGCGCGAACACGGCCTGGAATTGCGCTTCATCGAGTACATGCCGATCGGTGCGGACGCCTGGGAGCGCGGCAAGGTGTATTTCGCCCACGAAATCCTGGAACTGCTTGAGAAGGAAGTCGCGCCCCTGGTGCCCGCGGTCGATTACGACCCGCGCGCCCCGGCGATGGACTTCGAGTACACCGACGGCGGCGGCAAGGTCGGCATCATCGCGTCGGTGTCGCGGCCCTTCTGCGCGAGTTGCAACCGCGTGCGCCTGACCTCGGACGGCAAGTTGCGCAACTGCCTGTTCGCACTGAATGAGGTCGATGTGAAGCCGTACCTGCGCGGCACGGACGACGACGCGGCGCTGGCGGCACTTATCCGTCAAAACGTCCGCGACAAATGGGAAGGCCACGAGATTAACACGGCCCGTTTCGTCAAACCGCTGCGGACGATGCACGCGATCGGCGGTTGAGAGCAATGGCGAGCGGCGGACGAAAGTCCGCCGCTCGCCCCACGATGATGGTACGACAAACCTCGGACCCCCGCGATGAACCCGATCGTTTTCGCGCTGCGCCGGCCCGTCACGGTCCTGGTGCTCATGGTCGCCCTCCTCGGCGGCGGCGTCTTTTCGTTCACCAAGACCAAGGTGGACGTCTTTCCCAGCCTCTACTTGCCGGTCATCTACGTCGCCCAGCCCTACGGCGGCATGGACCCCGCCCAGATGGAAGGGCTGATCGCCAACTACTACGAATACCACTTCCTCTACATCGG
Source organism: Gemmatales bacterium (assembly GCA_038231495.1). Taxonomy (GTDB): domain Bacteria; phylum Planctomycetota; class Planctomycetia; order Gemmatales; family Gemmataceae; genus JBBRLG01. The sequence goes on from JBBRLG010000013.1 coordinate 23,994, forward strand.
CGGCATCCAGCATGTCGAGTCGAAGAGCGTCCAGGGCCTCGCCCTGATGAAGCTCTACTTCCACCCCGGCACCGACATGGCCCAGGCGCTCGCCGAGACCATCGCCTACGTCAACCGCTCGCGCGCCTTCATGCCGCCCGGCACCGTGCCGCCGTTCGTCATGCGCTTCGACACCGGCAACGTCGCCGTCGGCTACCTCGTCCTGTCCAGCGACACCAAGAGCATCGGCGAAATCCAGGACCAGGCTTTGTTCAAGGTCCGGCCCATGTTTTCCACAATCCCGGGCGTGTCGGCCCCGCCGCCGTTCGGCGGCAACGCGCGGGCTGTGGTCGTGCGCGTCGATCCCGACCGGCTGCGCGCCTACAACCTCTCGCCCGAGGACGTGATCAAGGCGCTGACGGCCGGCAACGCGGTCAGCCCGTCCGGCAACGTGCGCATCGGCGACGAGATGCCCATCGTGCCGTTCAACGCGATGGTGGCCCAGCCGAAAGAACTGGGCAACATCCCCATCCGGCCGGGCCAATCGATCTACTTGCGCCACGTCGTCACGTCGATCGACGACGCCACCGACATCCCGACCGGCTACGCCCTCGTCAACGGCCGGCGCGCCGTCTACATCGTCGTTACCAAGCGGCCCGAAGCCTCGACCCTCGACGTGGTAAATGCCGTCCGCGCCAACCTGGCCAACATGCGGGCGGCGCTGCCGCCGGGCAGCGACATCAACATCAGCTTCGAGTTCGACCAGTCGCCGCACGTCACGCAGGCGATGCGGGGCGTCGCGCTGGAAGCGCTGCTCGGCGCGGCCTTGACCGGCTTGATGGTGCTGCTGTTCCTGCGCGACTGGCGCAGCGCCATCGTCGTCGTCCTGAACATCCCGCTGGCGCTGCTCGGTTCGATGATCGCGCTGGCGTTGACCGGCCAGACAATCAACCTCATGACGCTGGGCGGGCTGGCGCTGTCGGTCGGCATCCTCGTGGACGAGGCGACGGTCGAGGTCGAGAACATCCACACGCAGCTGGAGAAGACGGGGTCGGTGGCGGTCGCGGTGCGCCGCGGCAACGCGGAGACGGCGGTGCCGCGGCTCCTGGCAATGCTGTGCGTCCTGGCCGTGTTCATCCCGTCGTTTTTAATGCAGGGTGCGGCCCGCGCCCTGTTCGTGCCGCTGTCGCTGGCCGTCGGTTTCGCGATGATTACGTCCTACCTGCTTTCCAGCTCGTTCGTGCCGGTGCTGTCGGTATGGCTCTTGCGCGGCAACGCGGAGAAGGCTGCGCCTTCTCACGCCGGTCCGGGTGCGCTGGCCCTGGCGTACGCGCGGGTGCTGGGTGCCGTGACCGCGCTGCGGTGGGTCGTCGTCCCCGCCTACTTCCTCCTGGCCGCCGTGCTGGTCGCGGCAACCTACCTGCTCGTCGGCGTCGAAATCTTCCCCAAGACGGACCTGGGCCAGTTCCAGCTGCGCTTACGCGCCCCGCCGGGCACGCGCATTGAAGAGACTGAGGAGATTGTCAAGGAAGCGCTGAAGGTGTGCTCCGAGGAGGTCGGCGCGGATAACATCGCCATCTCGCTGGGCTACGTCGGCGCGATCCCTTCGAGCTACCCGATCAACACGATCTACCTGTGGTCGAGTGGGCCGGAAGAGGCCGTGATGCGCGTGGCCCTCAAGCCGGGCGGCGGCCGGCGAGTGGAGCAACTGAAGCCCGTCCTGCGCGAAAAGATATACGCCCACCTCAAGCAGTGGCTCGCCGAGCGCTGGCGGGCGAAGCAGCTGCCGGAGGAGCAAATCGCCAAACGGCTCGGCGAACTGCGGCTGTCGTTCGAGCCGGCGGACATCATCAGCGACGTGATGAGCTTCGGTTCGCCGACGCCGGTGGAGGTCGCGGTCAGCGGCTCAAATCTGGACAACACCAAGGCGTACGCCCGCAAGGTTCGCGAGCAGTTGGGGGGATTAGATTACTTAAAAGACCTGCAATACGGCCAATCATTGGAATACCCGACGGTGGCGGTGACGGTGGACCGCGAAAAGGCGGGCATGAACGACGTGTCGGCGGAGGACGTGGCCCGGTCGCTCCTGGCGGCCACGTCGTCGAGCCGGTTCGTGGTGCCCAACTACTGGGCCGATCCGAAGACCGGCATCGGCTACCAGGTGCAGGTCGAAATCCCGCAGGCGAAGATGGACAGCGTCGAGGCCGTGCGGACGATCCCGGTGAAGCGCCGCGGCGAGGGCGCGTTGCTCCTGCGCGACGTGGCCGACGTAAAAGAAGGCACCATGCCGGGCGAGTACGACCGTTACGACACGCGCCGCACCGTGAGCCTGACGGCGAACGTCGAGGGCGAAGACCTGGGGCGGGCACTGGCCGGCGTCCGCCGGGCCGTGGCCGCGGCCGGCGCGCCGCCGGAGGGCGTGAAGGTGGACGTGCGCGGCCAGGCGACGCCGCTGCGCGACATCTTCTGGGGTCTGGGCGTCGGCCTGGGTCTCGCGGTGGTCGCGATCCTGCTCATGCTGACGGCCTACTACCAGTCGCCGCGGCTGGCGCTGGTCGCCGTGGCGTCGGTGCCGGCGGTGCTGGTCGGCGTCGGCCTCATGCTACTCGTAACCCGGACGACGCTGAATTTGCAGTCGTTCATGGGCGCGATCACGGCGGTCGGCGTCGCGGTGGCCAACGCGATCCTCCTCGTCACGTTCGCGGAGCGCGCCCGCGGGGAGGGAATGTCGGCGGTAGACGCCGCCGTCGCGGGGGCGCGGTCGCGCGTGCGGCCGATCCTCATGACGAGCGCGGCCATGATCGCCGGCATGGTGCCGATGGCGCTGGCCCTGGGCGAAGGCGGCGAGCAGAGCGCCCCGCTGGGCCGCGCGGTGATCGGCGGTCTCGCCGCCGCCACGCTGACGACGCTATTCATCCTGCCCGCTGTCTTCGCACTCGTGATGGGCTGGTGGCGCGTCCGTTCCGTATCGCTCGACCCGAACGACCCCGGCAGCGCCCATTACCACCCGACCGACACTACCCCGGAGGGGCCGCACGATGTCCCGACTCGCTAACCCTTTGCTGGCGCTGCCGCTGCTCGCCGTGCTCGCCGCCGGCTGTAACCAGGCCGGACCGCCGGTCGTGCCACCTTTAGCGGAGGCAACCGAAGCGGTTTTGGTGAAGGCCGCCAAACCGCGGCGCGAGACACTGCACCGGTCGATCGAGCAACCCGGCACAGTCCGCGCCGACGAGGAGGCGCCGCTCTTCGCCAAGCTGCCGGGCTTCGTGCGCAAGGTTTACGTGGACATCGACCAGGAGGTTAAAGGGCCGGTGCTGGACGACAAGGGCACCACGCTCACGCCGGGCACGCTGCTGGCAGAAGTGGACCTTCCCGAAACGGTGGCGGAGTTGAGTTACAAGGAAGCGCTCGCCGCGCAGGCGGAGTTGGACGTGGAGCACGCGCGGAAAACGGTGACGGTCGTGGACGCCAGCGTGACCGCCGGCGCGGCGGCTGCCGAGGAGATGCGCGCCGGCCTGCGCCGCACCGAAAGCAATTACGAACGCCGAGAGTCGGAGTTGCAGCGCGCCCGCGACCTGGTGAAGAAGGAGGTCATTAACAAGGGCGTCCTGGACGAGACGTTGGACGAGTTCCGCTCCGCGGAGGCGGCGCGCGGCGAGATGCGGGCCAAGGTCGATTCGGCGGTGGCGGCGTTGGCCAAGGTGGGGGCCGAGCGCCAGCTAGCCGACATCGGCGTCCGCCAGGCGGAGGCGCGGCTGAAGGCGGCACGCGCCGAGGTCAAGCGGCTGGAGGCGTTGGTGCGCTACGGCGAGATTCGCGCGCCGTTCGACGGCGTCGTCACCCGCCGGCGCGTGGACGCCGGCGCTTTCTTGCAGCCGATGAACGGCGTGACCGCCGAGCCGATCCTGGTAGTAGCACGGCAGGACCCGGTGCGCGTTTTCGTCGAGGTAACGGAGTTAGACGCCGCACTCGTCAAGAAGGGCGTCAAGTGCAAGGTGCGTTTCCAATCGCTGGGCAATCGCGAGGTGGCCGGCGAGGTGACGCGCACCGCTTGGGCCTTGAATCCGACGACGCGGACGCTGCTGACGGAGATCGACCTACCCAACCCCGATAAGAAACTGCGGCCCGGCATGTACGTTTACGCCCGGATCGAGGCGAACCTGCCCGGCCGCCTCGTCCTGCCGGCCACGGCGGTGCAGAAGCAGGGCGATGCGACGGTGTGTTACCGGATCGCGGACGGCAAGGCGGTGCGGACGCCGGTGCAGCTGGGCGTGGCGGACGGCCCGTGGGTCGAGGTGCTCAAGGTGCGCAAGCCCGGCATGCCGGAGCAGTGGGCGGATTTTACGGAGGACGGGGAGTACGTCGCGGACAACCTGGCGTCGGTGACCGACGGGCGGGCGGTCCGCACCGGGGACTAACGCCGGCCTGAACGACGCCCGCTTTGTGCTTGACACGTCCCCTGCTCGCTCTGATACCCTTCTTAAAGGAAGCAAATGTTCGATTCCCAGGAGGTGAAAGCCGATGAAAACGGAATTGACGCCCGTTTTTGAATTGAGCTGGTCGGAGAAACTACAGCTAGTCGAAGACCTCTGGGACGATCTGGCGTCTACACCGGACCTGGTCCCGGTTCACGACTGGCAAAAAGAAGAACTGGCCCGTCGCAAGGCCAACTATTTGCAAAACCCGGGTTCGGGAAGTTCTTGGGAAGAAGTGAAGCAAAGGATTCGGGCACGCCATGGCCGTTAAACTGGTCATTCTGCCCGAAGCCGAAACCGACATGGCGGAAGCCTACGCCTGGTACGAAGAGCAGCGCGCCGGGTTGGGAGAAGACTTCTTCAGCCGGGTCGATGCCTGCATTAAAGCTGTGCAACGTTCGCCGGAAATGCACGCGTTTTATCACGAAACGTATCGGCGTGGGCTGGTCCGGCAGTTTCCCTATGTGGTCTTTTACGAATACGCGAATGACACGGTAACGGTCTATTGCGTCTTCCACACGTCGCAAAACCCGGCGAAATGGCGAAAACGGTTGCCATGAATAGGGTCCGCAGTGACTCACTGCTTCGAGGCACTACGAAATAGTTCGTAGTCGGCGCACGACCCCGACGACGCGCCGGGCCGCCTCGTCGATCTCAGCTTCCGTCAGCAACCCACTCAGGCTGAAGCGCATTGCCGAGTGCAGTACGTCGTCCGGCACGCCCATGGCCTGCAACACCGGCGACGGCAGCAACGAACCGCTCGAACACGCCGAACCCGTCGCGCACGCCACGCCAGCCAGGTCGAAATTCATCAGCAGCGCGTCGGCTTTGATGCCGGGGAACGACACGTTGATCGTGTGCGGGATGCCGCCCTCTTCCGGCCCGTTCAGCACGAGCGGCGCGACCGCCGCCCGCAGCTGGGCGAGGAAACGTGTGCGCAGGCGGGTGACCGTTTCGCGGCGCTGATCCCGTTCGGCACAGGCGCGATCGAGGGCCGTGGCCAGGCCGACGGCGAGGGCGACGGGTTCGGTGCCCGGGCGGTGGCCGCGCTGCTGGTGGCCGCCCCAGGCGCGCGGCCGCAGCTTGGTGCCGCGGCGCAGCACCAACGCGCCGACGCCCTGGGGGCCGTGGAACTTGTGGGCGCTGAGCGTCAACGCCGTGACGCCCAGGGCGTGAAAATCGACGGGAATCTTGCCGACGGCCTGCGCCGCGTCGCAGTGGAAGAGAGCCCGGCCCGCGACCCGTTCGGCCAGCGCCGCCACGGGCTGGATGCTGCCGGTCTCGTGGTTGGCCAGCATCACGCTGACCAGGCGTAGGTCGGGGTGCAGCTGTGCTTCCAGACCCTCCGCGCGGACGACGCCGACGGGATCGACCGGCAGGTAATCGACGGCGAAACCCGCGTGCGCGAGCTGGCGCAACGGCTCACTGACGGAGGGGTGTTCGACCGGGCTGGCGAGCAGACGGGCGGGCGGGTCGCCGCACAAGCCGAAGAGGGCAAGGTTGTTCGCCTCGGTCGCGCCGCTGGTAAAAACGACTTCATCGGGGTAGGCGCGCAACAGGGCGGCGGTTTGTTCGCGCGCGTCTTCGATGGCGCGGCGCGCGCGGCGGCCTACCTGGTGCGCACTGGCGGGGTTGCCGTAGGCACTGGTCAGATAGGGCCGCATCGCCTCCCACACGGCCGGGTGAACCGGCGTGGTGGCGTTGTTGTCGAGGTACAGGCAGTCCATAAGCGTCAAACCCCACCCAACGGTGGGGTCCAAAGACGGTGGTTTCGCCTGCGTCCGCGGACGCCGCGGGGAAACGGCAGTGGCGCAGCCACTCGTTCCGTGATTCTACCTACTTCTTCGTGAACTTGCGTCCGACGACGAAGTAGACCATGACGATCGCCAGGACGGCCATGGTGCCTAGCAAGACGGGCAGCGGAATAAAGTCGATGCTCACAGTAAAAGCTCCTTCAGGCGACCTGCGGAAGAAACGACGTTGCTAAACCATAGGTCACAATCGGGACGGGCACGACAAAAATCGGTGGGGAATGAAAGGCAAAAGGCAAAAGGCAAAAGGCAAAAGGCAAAAGGAAATCAAGAAAGCAGCAAGAAGCCATTGCATTTGGCTTCTATTTTTGCCGTAACCGTTCGCCGGCATCAACTACTCCCCCCCTTACGACGGGGGGGCGGGGGGGGGGGGTCGCCATGACGAAGTAACTGCAATCGTTCTTGACCCCCCCTACCCCCCCTTCGTAAGGGGGGGAG
>JBBRLG010000014.1:0-30434 GCA_038231495.1 Gemmatales bacterium
CGACCGGCGGCAGTGCGATCCCGTCGATCTTGTTAGCCAGCGGCCGGGAGGACTTGGTTTTGACCGACCCCGCGTGGCCGGTTTCGTGGGTCGCTTTGTCCGGCTTGTCGGCGTTGGCGGCGCGCTCGTCGGCGGCGGCGCGGACGAGCGTGCGGTGGCCGCGCAGCTCCGGCGAACGCAGTCCGAACTCCGTGACGCAGCCGTCCATGATTGCCGCGGCGGTCGCCACGTCGCCGTGGGCGTTCGCCAATTCCGCCAACAGCCAGAGCAGGCGCGCGTCCGCCGGCAGCCACAGCGCGAGTTGTTGCACCTGGGCCACGGCGTCGGCGGGCAGCGCTTTACGCTGGTCGGGGCCGAGTTTGCCCGCTTCAAACTTGCCGTCCGGCCCGACGAATTGCGCGTCGAAGAGGGCGTCGAGACCTTGCGCGTTCTTGTCTTCCTTCGCCCGCAGTTTGACCAGCTTGAGCTGCAGTTCTTCGGCCTTCTGTACCTTGCCCGGCGCGAGGCGGACGGCCTCCTTTAGAAACGACGCGGCCTGCTGCCAGTCGCCGTGCATCTGCCAGGCGGTGCCGAGGTTCGCGGTCAGGTGGAAGTGTTCGGGGTGCTCGCGCTGGGCTGGCCGCAAGACTTCGAGTGCCTTGCCCACCTCGCCGAGTCGCAAATATAACGCGCCCAGGTCGGCGGCCTCGTCGGCGGTCAGAGCGCGGCCGGTCGCCGTCTTTGCCAGCTTTGCCGCGGCGTCTTCGTACCGCGCCCGTGCCGGACTGGCCGGGTTGCCCGCCGCCGGCTTGACTGCGACGCCGCGCAACAGCCGCTGGTCGAGCAAAAAGCCGCGCCACTGCGACGGCAACTCGGCGATCGTTTCGCCCGCATAATAGAGGCCGGCGCGGGCCGTCGGCGTGGTACCCAGGATAAACAGTACGACGGCAAAGCCAAAACGGTACGCGCGCATGGTCGGTCCTTTCGCGGAGGAGCAATGAGCCGCCGTCATTCTACCACTGCGGAGGAAGTCGGCGAAAGGGCCGACCCACACCGATCACCGCAGTTCCTTGACGTTGCGGCGCGCCGGCGATAGCATCCGCAACAGGTGCAACCGGAGCCGCCTCGGAGTCTCGCCATGCCACACGCCACGCAAATGTCCGCCGCCGACACGGCCGTGTTGGTCATCGACGTGCAGGAAAAACTGATCGGCAAGATATTCGACCACGCGGCCTTGGTTCGCAATATCCAATTCCTGCTCGACGCCGCCAAGCTTGTTGGCGTACCGGCTCAGGCCACCGAACAATACCCGCGCGGCCTCGGTCCCACGGTGCCGGAACTGGCGCGTTATTTCCCCGAACGGCCCGAAAAGGTGGCGTTCAGTTCGTGTGCCATCCCGGCGGTCGTCGAAAACTTACATCGCGGTGCGCGGCCCAAGGTGGTGTTGGCCGGCATCGAGACGCACGTTTGCGTGCTGAACACGGCGCTCGACCTGCTGGCCCACGACTTCCGCGTCTACCTTGCGGTGGACGCGCTTGGGGCGCGGTATCGCATCGATCACGACGTTGCCTTGCGTCGTCTGGAACAGGCCGGCGCGATCCTGACGACGGCGGAAGGCTGCGTTTTCGAGTGGCTGGGCGGTTCCAAGCACCCGCAGTTCAAGGCCGTGAGCCAGCTCGTGCAGGAACGGATGAAGCACTTAAACTGACGGGGAAAACGGTATTGCCGCTTGCGGCTTTGCGCTCCCCGCTTTCCCTCCAAAGCAATCCCATGACTATCCCCGGTGAGCTAAACCCGTCGCCCCGCCTGTTACTCGGTCCCGGCCCCAGCGACGCGCACCCGCGCGTCCTGCGCGCGATGGTGACGCCGTTGCTCGGCCACCTCGACCCGCAGTTCCTGGCGATCATGACTGAGACCCAGACGATGCTGCGCGAGGTGTTCCAGACCGGCAACCGCCTGACATTCCCGGTCAGCGCCACCGGCATGGCGGGCATGGAAACCTGTGTCGTCAACCTCATCGAACCGGGCGACAAGATGGTCGTCTGCACGGCGGGCTTTTTCGGCAACCGCATCGCTGAAATCGCCGGCCGGGCCGGGGCCGCGGTGACCGTCCTCGAACGCCCGTGGGGCGAAGTCTTCGACCCGAACGCGATCCGCGAAGTCTTGCAGAAGGTGCGGCCCAAGGTTCTTGGCATCGTCCACGCCGAGACTTCGACGGGTGCCTGGCAACCGCTGGAGGAACTCGGCAAGCTGTGCCACGAGTTCGATACGCTGCTGCTCGCCGATACCGTCACGTCGCTGGGTTGCGTGCCGGTGCTGCTGGACGAGTGGGGCATCGACGCGGCCTATAGCTGTTCGCAAAAGGGTCTGGGTTGTCCGCCGGGCCTGTCGCCGGTTTCGTTCAGCGACCGGGCGGTCGAGGCGATCGACCGCCGTAAGACCAAAATCCAAAGCTGGTATTTTGACACGACTATCGTGCAAAAATACTGGGGCGACGACCGCGCGTACCACCACACAGGCCCGATCAGCATGATCTACGCCCTTCGGGAAGGGTTGCGTCTCGTGCTGGAAGAAGGTTTGGAACCGCGCTGGGCACGGCACAAGAAAAACCACCTGGCACTGAAGGCGGGCTTGCTGGCGTTGGGACTGCCCTACGCCGCCGCGGAAGGGCACCAGTTGCCGCAGCTCAACGCGGTCCACATCCCGGCGGGCGTGGACGACCTGGCGGTGCGGCAGCGGTTGCTGAACGAGTTCGGCATCGAAATCGGCAGCGGCCTGGGCGAATTCAAAGGCAAGGTATGGCGCATCGGCCTGATGGGGTACAATAGCAGGGCGGGCAACGTGCTGCTGTTCCTGGCGGCGCTGGAGCAATGCCTGTTGGGCCAGGGGGCGAAGATCACGGCCGGCGCTGGTGTGGCGGCGGCGGAACAGGCATTTGCCTCGTCCTGATTTTCTGCGGTGGAGAAGGTCATGGCAGAAGCGCAGGTTGTGTTTTTTGGGCTAGACATACTGGACAGGATGGTTGAAGCCGTGGAAGCCGTTAAAGATCGTCTGCGTCGAGCCACCGCCGCATTGGAAAAGGCGGGAGTTGACTACGCGGTTGTGGGTGGGAACGCCGTGGCCGCGTGGGTAACCAGCAAAGACAAGGCAGCGGTGCGTTTCACCCAGGATGTTGATTTGCTCCTGCGCCGGTCAGATATGGCCGCCGCAACGACCGCCTTATCCTCGGCGGGATTTATTTGGAATGAGACGTTTGGGGTCGAGATGTTCCTTGACGGCCCGGCCGCTCATCCGCGCGATGCGGTCCATGTGCTTTTTGCCGGCGAGAGAGTCAAGACGAATGACGCGTTGCCTGCACCCGACATGGCGGAAGTCGATTTGCGCGTCGGCGAAGGGTTTCGCGTGGTGACACTTGAAGCGCTGGTGCGGATGAAACTCACGTCCCACCGCCGCAAAGATCAAGTTCATATCCAGGACATGATCGGCGTCGGTCTGATTGACTCGTCGTGGGTGGCCCGGTTTCCGCCGGCACTGGCCGCACGGTTACAGCCCCTGTTGGACGATCCCACCGGCTGAGTAGGGCGACTTGCATCATGACCTCCGAAATCGGATCGAATTTCCCGACCAGTCGCCCGCGCCGCTTGCGCCATCATCCGCTGGTGCGCAACCTCGTCCGCGAAAACACACTCTCCGTCGCCGACCTCATTTATCCGCTATTCGTGCGCCCCGGCCAGGGCATCAAGAAAGAGATCGCCTCGATGCCGGGCAATTACCAACTCAGCGTGGACCGGCTCATTGAAGAAGTCGGTTCCGCCGCCGACCTGGGCGTGCGTGCGTTCATGCTATTCGGCATCCCGACGCACAAGGACGCCACGGGTTCCTCGGCCCTTGCAGACGAGGGCATCGTCCAGCAGGCGTTGCGCGCCTTGCGAAAGACGTTTGCCGACAAGGTGCTGCTTCTTACGGACGAGTGTTTCTGCGAGTACACCGACCACGGCCATTGCGGCATCCTCAGCGAAACGAGCGGCCGGCTCGACCTCGACAATGACAAAACGCTGCCGCTGCTCGCCGCGCAGTGCGTCAGCCACGCCCAAGCTGGGGCCGACATGGTGGCGCCGAGCGGCATGCTCGACGGCATGGTCGGCAGCATCCGCTCCGCCCTCGATGCCGCGGGGTTCGCGCACTTGCCGATCATGAGCTATTCGGCGAAATACGCCTCGGGCTTCTACGGCCCGTTCCGCGACGCCGCCGAGTCGCCGCCGCAGTTCGGCGACCGCAGCGGCTACCAGATGGACCCCGCCAACGGCGACGAGGCCTTGCGCGAAGTGGCCCTCGATCTGGCCGAAGGCGCCGACATCGTCATGGTCAAACCGGCGCTGAGTTACCTCGACATCATCCGCCGGGTGAAGGACCGTTTCGGCGTGCCGGTGGCGGCGTACAACGTCAGCGGCGAGTTTGCGATGGTCAAGGCCGCTGCCGCCAAGGGCTGGATCTACGAACGGCGGGTGGCCCTGGAAATCCTGACGAGCATCAAGCGCGCCGGCGCGGATATGATTCTCACCTACTTTGCACGAGACACGGCCCTGTGGCTGCGGTAATAATAGACGTATTCCCGTGGCAGAAGCGGCGAGGATCACGGCATGTTGGTCGGACAACAAATCGGACCGTTCCACGTTGACAAGGAACTCGGCAGCGGTGCCATGGGCACCGTGTACCGCGCCACCTACGTCCCGAATGGCATGATCGTCGCCATCAAGGTCATGGCCCCCGGCCTCGGCACCACCAACTCCAACGCCGCCCAACGGTTCGTGCGCGAGTCCGTCATTCTCAAACAACTCAAGCACCCCAACATCGTCCGCCTGTTCGCCGTCGGCAAGACGCACGGCACCCGCTACTACGCCATGGAGTACATCGAGGGCGAGACGCTCGACCAGGTCATGGCCCGGCGCGAGCGCATGACCTGGGAAGAAGTCGTCACCCTCGGCCAACAGTTGTGCGCCGCCCTGCAACACGCCCACCAAATGGGCGTCATCCACCGCGACCTGAAGCCGTCGAACCTCATGATCCTCCGCGACGGTACGCTCAAGCTGACCGACTTCGGCATCGCCAAGGACATGGACGGCACCGCCCTGACCTCGGCCAACTGCACCGTCGGCACGGCGTCCTACATGTCGCCCGAACAGTGTCGCGGCGAGCGCGACATGACGCACAAGTCGGACCTGTACTCGCTCGGCGTCGTCTTTTACGAGCTGGTCACGGGCCGCAAGCCGTTCAACGCCGACAACGCCATGGAGATGTTCATGCAGCACGTCTCCGGCGGGTTCGAGCGCCCGTCGCGCCTGGTCCTCGACCTGCCGGTGTGGTTCGACAACCTCATCTGTCAGATGCTCGAAAAGAAGCCGGACCAGCGGCCCCTCGACGCGGCTATGATTGCGCAAACGCTCAACACCATTCAGGAAAAAGTCGAAGCCCAGATGAGTGCCGGCGTCGATGCGGTGCGTTCCCGGCGGATCGACCGGCCGCACGGCACCCGCAACCCGGACGAGGCCGACCGCGACGCCGCCCGTTCGCTCAAGGACGGCAGGCGCAAGAAGAAACGCAAAGGTCGTCTGCCGCGCTTCTACGAACACGCCTGGTTCATGGTCGCCGGCGTCGCGGGCATCTTGTTGGCGATGGCCGTCGTCAGCTATTTCGTCTTCTTCACGGCGAATTCGGTGGACCTCCTGTACGCGCAGTCGAAACGGCTGATGGAGTCGAACGACCCGGCCAAGTGGGACGAGGCGCTGGACGGCCCGCTCAAGGAGTTCGAGGCCAACCACCCGACCGCGCAGGGCGACAAGGCCGACCAGTTGCGGCGCTGGGCGGTCGATGGCCACTACCGGCAGTGCTTCGAGCAGGTGAAAAAACATCTGGAACGCAAGCACTTTCCGCCCTCGAACCCGCAGGAGGAGATCGCCTTTCCGGCCGCGGTTGCCGAGAACGAAGGCAAGATCGACAAGGCCAAGGACGCCTGGAAACAGTTGCAGCAGCAAGCCGGGTCGGGTCCGTGGGGGATTTTCGCGGAGCGCCGCCTGCGCGAACTCGACGGCGTCGATGCGGAAAAGGCCCGGTTGCAGCGGGAGCTTGAAAAGATCCGGGTGTTCCGCCGGGACCCCGAGACGAACGACCCGGACCTGGCAATGCTCACCGCGTTCCGCTACGAACGCGTCCTGGACTACGTCGAGGCGTACCAGCACTTCGAGAAGCGGAAGCAGGACTTCGTCGGCAAAGCCAACGCCCACCTCTCTTACTTGCTCGCCGCCAAGAAGGCCCAGGAGTTGAAGCCGATGACCACCGGGGCCAAAGACCGGGCGACCCTGCTCGACGACCGGCTAAGAGACGCCACGGAAGCCGAGGACAACGACGCTTACGTTATCGTGCTCGACCTCATCGCCTTGTACAGCGATAGTGCCGAAGCCGAGGTTAAAAAGCGGGTGGAAAAAGCCCTCGAACTGCGGACCGTCCTGCGCCGCAAGCTGAAACTGCCCGACACGCCGTGAAGTCGGGCCGTCAAATCCGTTCGCCAGCTTGTTGACTTCGCCCTCCCAAGGTGGTACGACAAATCCCAGCGTGTCGGCTACCGGGGCGACAGCCAAGCCTTTGTTGGAAAACCAGTTGGGTACGCGAGACCGGCGGCTCTCCGGGCCGGTTCGAGGTCCCACGGGCGTTTGGGTGGAGCGAGGTCGGACAAGCATGGCGCATGACAACGAGGGCGGTCAAATCCGCCGCGGGGCGGACGTGACGGGGGTTACGAACCAGCCGGCGGACATGGGCGGCTACCAATCCCCCGGCGGCGGCGGGATGAGTTTTGCCGATACCAGTACCAACAACAAGATCTTGTTCTGGGCCAGTTTTCTCACGCTGATCGCCGCCGGCGTTGGCTTCTCGGTCCGCGGGGCCATCCTCGGCGATTGGAGCAAGCAGTTCGGCTTCACGCAGACCGAACTGGGCACCATCACCGGCGGCGGGTTGGTGGGCTTCGGCATCACCATCATCCTCTTCAGCTTCATTGCCGACTGGGTCGGCTACAAGGCGCTGATGACCATCGCCTTCCTGTTTCACTTTTCGTCGGCCGTGGTAACGCTGGCCGCGACCTACGTCTCCACCGCCTACGGCAAGGACGCGACGTACTGGACTCTGTGGACCGGCATGTTTCTGTACGCCCTGGGCAACGGCACCTGCGAGGCCGTTATCAACCCGCTGACCGCGGACCTCTTCCCGCGCAACAAGACGCATTTCCTTAACATTCTGCATGCCGGTTGGCCCGGCGGCTTGATCCTCGGCGCGTTGCTCGGGCTGGGCTTCAACTACATCGGCGGCGTTCACCTGGAGCCGAACGGCCGCAACATCTGGGAAATCCAGATGGTCCTTTTCCTGATACCCACGCTGGCGTATGGCATTCTCATGTTTGGCCGCAAGTTCCCGCAATCCCACGCCGCCGCGGCCGGCGTATCGATCGGCACCATGCTGATGGAGTTTGCCGCCCCCATCCTGTTGTTGTTGCTCGTCATTCACATGATGGTCGGCTACGTCGAGCTGGGCACCGACAGCTGGATCACCAACATCACCGGGACTATTCTGGACAACAAGAACTTCGGCATCATGCTGTTCATTTGGACCTCGGGGCTGATGTTCATCCTGCGCTTCTTCGCAGGCCCCATTGTTCACAAAATCTCTCCCATCGGTCTCTTGTTCGTGAGCGCCATCCTCGGCTGTTGTGGCCTGCTGCTGCTGGGCCAATCGACCGGCGCCTGGCTCTGCATCTTGGCGGCGACCGTTTACGGCTTCGGTAAAACGTTTCTCTGGCCGACCATGCTCGGCGTGGTTTCGGAACGCTACCCGCGCGGCGGCGCGCTGACCTTGGGTATGATCGGCGGCATGGGCATGCTCTCCGCGGGCCTGCTGGGCACCCCCGGCATCGGCTACAAGCAGGACTATTTCGCGTCGCACTACCTGCAAGACAGCAACCCGGCAACGTACGACCGCTACAAGTCGGACGACAAAAATTCCTTCCTCTTCTTCCCCGCCATTTCCGGCCTCGACGGCCAGAAGGTCGGCGTCCTGGGCGACGACGGCAAGCAGCTCCAAGGCGACCTCGAAATCCTTGAAAAATCCGGAAGCCTGATGAAGCTGAAGGACATTCAAAAGAGTGAGAAGGAGAAAACGGCCCTGACGCCCGACCAGGATGCCTTCAAGAAGGGCGACAACTGGAAGGTCGCCACGCAGGTGGACGCTCTTAACACCTGGTGGGAGGACGCGCAAAAGTCCAAGGATAAGGACAAGGGGCCGGTCACTGACGCCCGGCTTTACGGCGGCAAGATGGCGTTGACGTACACCGCGTTCGTGCCCGCGACGATGGCGTTGTGTTACCTTTTCCTGCTGCTCTATTTCCGCGCCAAGGGCGGCTACCAGGCCAACGTGCTGATCGAACACGGTGCCAACGACGAGAAGTTCACCGGCGGCGTCGAAGGGCCGGCGGACTTGTAGCCGGTGTGAAAATGGGTGGTTGGTGGTTGGTGAAAAGGCGACCAAGGCGTTTTGCATTTTCACCAACCACCAACCATCAACCACCCTTGTGCGTTCCCTATAATTGAGGAGGAGTGGTCCACGAACGTCCTCGGCGGGGAGCGCGATGGCCGGTACTCGAACGTTCAGTTTTCTCGGCACCGGCACCTCCGTCGGCGTACCCATGCTGGGCTGCGATTGCGCGGTCTGTACCTCCACGAATCCCAAAAACCACCGCTACCGGTGTGCGGTCCTGTTGCGGTTGCCGCAGGGCCGCATCCTGATCGACACGCCGCCGGAACTGCGTTTGCAACTGCTGCGCGAGAAGGTCGGCTTCGTCCACGCGGTCCTCTTCACCCACTACCACGCCGACCACCTGTTCGGCCTCGACGACCTGCGGCCGATGGGGCGGCAGCTGGGCGGACCGGTGCCGCTCTATTGCGCCGCCGAGGTCGAAGGGAAAATCCGCTCGACCTTTTCGTACGCCTTCGGCCCCGCCGCCGAGCAACTGACGGCCGGGATGATTCCCAAGCTGTCGTTCCGCCGCATCACCAGTGAGCCGTTCAACGTTCTCGACGAGCGCGTGGTGCCGATCCCCTTGAATCACGGCCATTTCGACGTGTTCGGCTTCCGCATCGGCGACGTGGCCTATTGCACTGATGTCAGCGACATCCCGCGGTCGAGCTGGCCACTGTTGGAAGGGTTGCAAGCCCTCGTCATCGACGCCCTCCGGCCCAACCCGCACCCCGCGCATTTCGGCCTCGACCAGGCACTCGACGCCATCGACCAGTTCCGGCCGGCCCAGGCCTACCTGACGCACATGGGCCACGAATTGAATTACGACACCGTGAATCAAACGCTGCCGCCGAACGTGCAGATGGCCTACGACGGCTTGAGCTTCGCCTTTTGACCCATTGCAGGCCCGTAATTGGGTATTCCCATGTTGCCCGTCCCCGCTGCGATTCGACAACACCTGTCCCGGCACCGTCAGGAGCACGTCCTGGCCTGGTGGGAGCAGCTCGCCGACCCGGAGCGGCACGGCTTGCTCGCCCAACTCGAAGCGCTCGACCTGGACGAGCTGCGGCAACTGCATCAGCAGCGCGAGACGGTCTACCAGTTGCCGAGACCGGAAACGATCCAACCCGTCCCCGTGATCCCGGCGGACGCGCCCTCCAATCCCCAGGTGAAGCAGCGTGGTGAGGCGGCGTTGCGCGCCGGCGCGGTCGCGGTCCTGGTCGTGGCGGGAGGACAGGGGAGTCGCCTGGGCTTTGAACACCCCAAGGGCATGTTCCCTATCGGCCCTGTCAGCAACAAGACGCTCTTTCAGATCCACGCCGAGAAGGTTTTGGCGCTGCGCCGCCGATACGGCAAGGCGGTGCCGTTCCTTCTGATGACGAGTCCGGCCACGCACGCCGAGACGGTGCAGTTCTTCGAGGATCGGCACTTTTTCGGCCTGCCGCGGGAAGAGGTTTTCTTCTTCCAGCAAGGCACGATGCCCGCCCTGGACCTGGCGACCGGCAACCTGCTGCTGGAAACGAAGGGACGGCTGTTCCTCAGCCCCGACGGCCACGGCGGCACGCTCACGGCCCTGGCCGATTCCGGTCTGTTGGCCCAAATGCAACAACAAGACATCAAGCACCTCTTTTATTTCCAGGTGGACAACCCGCTGGTAAAGCTAGGCGATCCGACGTTCCTGGGCCATCACCTGGAGGCCCGCGCCCAGGTGTCGTCGCGCGTTATTCCGAAAAACGGCCCGACGGACAAGCTCGGCAATTTCGTGCAGGTTGACGGCCGCTGCGTCATCATCGAATACAGCGACCTGCCCGAAAACCTGGCGAAAGAGACCGACGCCAATGGACGGCTGCGCCTGTGGGCCGGCAGTCCCGCGATTCATTATTTCGACCTCGATTTCCTGGCAAACGTGCTGAAGGGCACGAACCGCATCGCGTTCCACGTCGCCAAGAAAAAGGTGCCGTACCTCGACGCCGGCGGCACTCTCGTTCAACCCGAAAAAGAGAACGCCCTGAAGTTCGAGCGCTTCATCTTCGACGTGTTGCCGCTGGCGGACCGCTGGACGGTGGTGGAAACCAGCCGCGCGGAGGAGTTCGCCCCGCTGAAGAACGCAACCGGTGCCGACTCGCCTGAAGCAGTCAAGAAGGCGATAACGCACCTGGCCGCCGATTGGCTGACGCGGTGCGGCATCAAAGTGCCGACAGACGCGGCGAGTGAGCCTGCGTTTCTCTTGGAAATCAGCCCTCTTTTAGCGCTGAACGCGGAGGAATTGGTTAAGCACCTTCCACAGTCGCTGGAAATCGTTGGGCCGACGCTTTTGGAGCCGCAGGGTTGACGCAACGCCGGGTTTCGGCGATCATTTGCCGTAACCGTTCACTCCCCCCTTACGAAGGGGGGGCTGGGGGGGTTAATCGCATTGTGACCGCTTGCTTCCGCGTTTAACCCCCCCCGCCCCCCCTTCGTAAGGGGGGGAGTGGTAGATGTCGATTACCGGCTACCATTTGCCATCGCCCCAGGAGGAGTGGCCGGCATCCGAAGGTCGCAAGGAAAGGCGCGGCGCATGTTACACGCGATGATAATGGCGGGCGGCGGGGGTACACGGTTTTCGCCGCGCAGCCGGCAGCGACGGCCCAAGCAGTTTTTAACCCTCGCTGGCGACCGGTCCCTCTTGCAACAGGCGATGGACCGCGTCGAGGCGCTCGTGCCGCCCGAAAATAGCTGGGTCATCACTGGCGAGGCCTACCGCGCCGAAACGTCCGAGCAACTGCCGGCCCTCGCGAAAGACCACGTGATCGGCGAGCCGTGCGGCCGCGACACCGCACCCTGCGTCGGCCTGGGCGCGGCCCTCGTCCACCGCCGCGACCCCGACGCGGTCATGATCGTGACGCCCGCCGACCACGTCATCGAGCCGGTGCAGGAGTTCCGTCGGGCCGTCCACGTCGCCGCCCAGATGGCTGAGGAACACCCGTCCGCCCTCGTCACGTTCGGCATCCCGCCGACCTTTCCCTCGACCGGTTACGGCTACATCCAGCGCGGTCCGGAGGTCGCCCAACGGCAAGGTATCAGCGTCTGCAAGGTGCAGAAGTTTCACGAGAAGCCCAACGCCGACCTGGCCGAGACGTTTGTCGTTTCCGGCGAATACTTCTGGAACAGCGGCATCTTCGTCTGGAAGGCCGCGACCGTGCTGGCCGCCCTGCAACAGCAGCGCCCGCAACTCCACGCCGCCGTTCTGCGTATCGCCGCCGCCTGGGACACGCCCCAACGCGACGAGGTGCTCAAGAGCGAATTCGAGGCCATCGAGCGCGTCAGCATCGACTATGCCATCATGGAACATGCCAAGGAAGTCCTCGTGGTGCAGGCGCCGTATCGCTGGGACGACGTGGGCAGCTGGCTGGCGCTGGAGCGCATGAACCCGCAAGACGCCGACGGCAACACGGTCAAGGCACTGCACGCCGGCCTGAAAACCAAGGGCTGCGTCGTCGTCTCGGACCCCCAGCACCTGATTGCGACAATCGGCGTTGAGAACCTGCTGATCGTGCAAGACGGCAACGCGACGCTGGTGGCCGACCGCCGCGACGAGGGCAACGTCAAGCTGATCGTCGATCTGCTCAAGAAGAAAGGGTTGGAAAACTACCTGTGAGCGGCAACACGCGCCTGCTCGGCGTCGATTACGGCCAAGTCCGGGTCGGCCTGGCGATCACGGACCCGGACTGCAAAATTGCGTTCCCGTTGACGACCTACGAGCGCCGCGGCCGCGACAAGGACGCGGCCTACTTTCGGACGCTCCTGATTGAGGAACCGGTCGGAGCTTACGTCGTCGGCCTGCCGGTCCACCTGGACGGTCGCGAAGGCCAGAAGGCCGCCGAGGCGCGCGCGTTCGGCCGCTGGCTGGGCGAGGCGACGGGATTGCCGGTCGTGTTCTGGGACGAGCGTTTCACGACGGTCGAGGCCGAGACGGCCCTGTGGAACGCGGGCCTGACGCACAAGCAGCGCAAGGCGCGGCGCGACCGGGTGGCGGCACAGATCTTGTTGCAAGCCTACCTCGACGCCGGCTGCCCGCCGGAGCAGACGCCTTTGCCATTTGACGAAGCGGAACCGACGTGAAGGGGTCCGGTCAATTCAACCCGCTATGAATGCGGCGGATGTAGCCTTCGGTCTTCATTTCCCAAATGACCTCGCCCTTGTCATTGAGTTCGACGACGCGCTTGTTGGTGCCGACGAGAGTGTGGCCGTTGGGCAGTCGGCAGACGCCGCACGCGCCTGGCACGATGGCTTGCCATAAAACCTTACCTTCAGCGTTAACCTCTACAACGTTGCCCAACTTGACGCTGGTGACGATAAAGTGGTCGTCCGGCAAGGCCTGGAGGTCGGTATACTCACCTTCCGGCAATTCAATCCAGCGCAAGCATTTACCTTTTGCATCAACTTCCGAGACCGAGCCTCCAACTAATACGAGGTGCCCATTGCGAGCCTTACGGATGGCAAGTGACGACCTGTCGAGGCGTGCCAACCTGATAGCAGAAACCTCCTCGCCCTTTGCATCCAGTTCGTGGAGGCAATTGAATCGCTCGGTAATCGTGCCGTGCGGCGGGTTCGGTTTTTCAAGCGTGTCAAACGTCGAAATCAGCAATTTACCGTTGGGTAGGAGCTGGCAACCCCAGACCTCGCCGTCGAAGTTCTTTTTCCAGCCGATGGTGCCCTTGAAGTCACGCACGCTCACTGTGTTGGTGCCCGATTCCGCGATCAGCACCATGTCGCCCGGCAGCCGCACGGCGTCAACAGGGCCTTTCAGCCCTTTAATTTCCCAGCGCAGGGTCTTGTCGCGACCGCACTCCCAGACGCGCCCTGTATTGTACTCGACTCCGAGTGTCAGGCCGATCACTCGTTCCCCTTCGAGGTACGGCTTCAGATCGATCTTCCCTTCATTTTCCTTCCACCACGCCGCCCAAGCTACGCCGCACTTGCGGCGGCTTGGCGCGGACGCCTCGGACCCAAGCACTACGGTCGGTCCCGTCTGCCCGGCGACGAGAAATAAAGTGTCCTCGGCTTGCCTTGCGAGATCGGCGGGCGCGTCTTCAAGCAGGGTTATCAAGGCGGGGACCGACGCTTTGTCCTGGACGCCGAGCAAACCTTCCGCCGCGCGGTAGCGCACCATGAGGTCGTTGTCGGCGAGCAACTTCCGCACGGCATTGCGGTCGGCGTCGGTGCCCTTGCGAGCAAGGATGAATGCCGCGGATGCCCGTCGCGGCGTTGGCGGACCGCGGAGTGCCGCCGAAAGAGCCGGGTGAAGCTTTTCCGCCGGACAGGTATCGACCAGGAGTCGTAAGAGATCCCGCGTCTCCCAATCGCTGGCCGCATAGGCGAGATAATTCAATAGGGTTGGGACTGCCTCGTCTGAATCGCATCGGAGCAACAATCGCGCTGCGGCGAGGAGGAGGGCGGGGTTGGCTGCTTCGATCTTTTCAAGGCAAGCCTTTGCGAGCCGCACGACTTCCGCGTCGTCGTCTTTTAGTGCTTGCCGCAACAGAGGAACCACCATGCGACCGCGCCACACGAGGTCTTTGCTGGCTCGCTTACGTTCCTCAAACACGCCGCTGCCGAGTTGTTTAATCAGGACCAGGCAATCTTTACGTGCCTCATCATTAAGTGAGCGCTTGTGAAAGAAGTCGAGCAGACCGGCCTTGTCAGCCTTAAACCCTGCGGCGTTGACGACCTTTTCGTCCGCATTGTCTGGCTCAGCGTCCGCAGAGACGCCCTGGTGCTGACAGAAAAGCAACGACAGCGAAGTCAAAACGACCAGCAAACCGATGCCACTGCGTATCATGTGCCCCCGCTTGAAAGACTTTGGCCGAGAGCCGGTTCGTTCCAAACGCCGATTGGCGCAAAGTCACCTGGCTCAGTCCTTCCGATCATCATTCTCCAGCGCCGGCTTAATGATCCGAATTCGCTCGCAAACCAAGTCATGCGCCGGACCCACAACTTCAATATCCACTTGGTCGCCCTTTTTTATGTCAATTATTGTAGCTTCTGAAAATCGCCGATCAATGCTTGCCGTGCCGGTAAGCAACTCAACACTAAACGGATAAGTTACGGTCCGGCCTTTATCGGCGATAGTAATCGTGTCAATGCTCACTTCGGTAACGACGCCGCGTTCGGCAAAGCCGAAGGCTCCGCCTACGGCAAGTGTCAACACGAGAAGAGTTACGGCGTATTTCCGCATAATCGACTCCCTCGAAAAGTCCGCAGGCCAGTGTCGTCACTGGCTTGTGGACATTGGCTTTTTAGGAACTCAGGGCGTCGTGATGTCGTAATCTAGGTTGTTGGCATTCATCCCGCCAGTATACTTCTTCCCTGTGGTCCCGATCAGAAGGTTATTCGCGTTGGCAAAGTTACCCGTGATTTTGTTGACCGCCGTGGTTTCCAAGATGTGGAACGGCACCGTGGGGATCGGGTCGGGGATGTTGAGGCTACTGACTCTGAGCTGCGCATTGAAGAGAATTCCGAAACTCTTCGCTTTCCAAAGACTTGCCTTGTTTGCCCGGAAGTCGACGATGGGCAGGTACGTCCCACCGTCCATTGTCACATCCCCAGCGCAGGTGAGTGCGCCCCAGCCAGTTTCGCCTACGCGGACCAAACCACCGTGGACCTTGACATCGCCTATCGTGATGTATGACGTGAAACCCGAGGCTGCATCCAACCTGCCACCGTTCATCGTGAACCCCTGATTCACTTGAAGCGTGGCGCCTCGCGCTCCATCGATTCCGAGAATAACGGCCCCGTCGTTCTGCAAGACGGACACGCCGTTAGTGGGACCGGCCCTCGTGAAGGCCAGAGTGCCCCTATTAATCATTAGACCAGCCCTGGACCCATTATTTACATAGGGAAGATCGCATTTAACTAGGGCCTCGGCAATCGTCGTTGCCTTCCAAAGGGTACCGTCGCTATTCAGGATGATACCCGACCCCGTCGAAACGATGTTGGTGGTACTCGTCCAGTCGAAGTAGGAATCGTTAGACAGGCTAATGCCGGCGTTATTATTAAAGGTCAAATCGCCGGTGTTGTTGAGCTGAAGCCGAAACCCGTTGAGGTTCAAATCATCGCCGCAAGTCAAATCACCGCCGGTGATCGATCCACTACCGCTCACGATGTTCAACACGGCCTTGACCACGGCATTATTGAGAATGCCAGCGCTCCAATTGAAACTGCTGGTGGTGATGTCGGACGCACCGACACCCAGGAACTGGCTGATGGCACCGCCGTTCAGGGTGAAGCCGTTGAGGCTGATGTTCAAGCCGACGAAGACGGTGCCGCCGTAGCTCGGGTTGACCGTAATGGAACTGACAAAGTTTGTCGTCGGGTCAAGCGGCCCGAGCCTGCCGCGCGGAGCACTGGCACCACCACCGCCTCCGCCCGACGCGGGAGTGATCCAGCAATCGGCGTTGTGCAACCCGGAGTCGTCGCCGAAGTAAACGTCGGGTGGTGACTCCATCGAGCTTCCTGAGCTACAAATAGCCCGATTTTGCATGAAAACCGGCTGCCTAGATTGCCCAAGCCTTCCATATTCCGCCAGGAAGCTCGATGGAGTCACCACCAAACGTCGTCGCCCGATCCTGGAACCTGATTGGTTGACCAGTTTTGGTAGTCGTTCCAGTAAGCCGTGCTGCCGCCCGGACGGACGTAGTTACCCAGCCAGGTCGCCGCCGAGGGACAATCCCGGCCCTCAAGCTGCTCGCAGCAGAGGCGAGGCCATTTTACCGGGGGGGTAGACTGCTTGCGCTTGCCGAGCCGTTTGACGAGGGCCTTGAACATGATGCGACTCCCGTGGCACGGATGAGATCGTATCCTTCCAGCTTGAGAAGAAAGTACGAAAGCCAGGGTATCATGCTGCCCTACGGTTTGCCAACCGGTTTTTCCGATTATTCCAGTTATTTCGAGACGTATCCTTTGGTACAGTAGGGACTCGAGCTTTTTTGGCACCCGCCAGGGAAGCCGACTCCGAGGGGCTGCGTACATGAAATACCTATGCTTTTTCCGACCCACCCGCCGCCGGCTGCGCTTCCTGGGGACCGGCCTATTTCTCCTCGTTGCCCTCTGGCTCTTGCTGTCGTTGGTTTTCGATTACGTCCTGACGCGCCGACCGCACGCACGGTTTTCGGAGCCGGCTCCGGTCGTCGCCTGGGGCACGTTCGAGGAACACCAACTTCGGACGGACGACGGCGAGACGCTGGGTGCCTGGTTCCAGCGCGGTTCGCCCGGCGCGCCGGGCGTGGTGGTGCTGCACGGTAACCGGGGCTGCCGCGGCGATGGCTTGGCGGCGGCCGAGTTCTTCGCCGGCCGCGGCTGTTCCGTGCTGCTGGTGAGCCTGCGTGCCCACGGCGACTCGACCGGCGAGGTCAATGACTTTGGCTACAGCGCTCGGCACGACGTGGTCGCGGCGGTCGGGTTCCTGGAGCGCGAGCGGCCCGGCCGGCCGGTCGTCGTCAACGGTACCTCGATGGGGGCTGCGGCTGCAATCTTCGCGGCCGCCGAGTTGGGCGAGCGTGTCGGCGGCTATATCCTGGAGAGTCCGTACCGCGACCTGCACCAGGCCATCCGCAACCGCACCGCGTTATATCTGCCTCCCGTCCTGGACCGCGTTGCCTTCACGGGCGCGATCCTGGTCGGCCCGCTGGTCCTGTCCGAGGCCGAGCGCATCGCGCCCATCGACCATGTCGAAGGCATCCCGGCTTCCGTGCCCGTCTTGTTCCTGAGCGGCACGAAGGACGATCGCGCCCTTTCGTCCGAGGCCGAGGAGTTGTGCGACCGAATTTCAGGACACGGCCGTCTCGTCCTCTTCGAGGGAGCCGGCCACGGGTGCCTCGTCCGGTCGGACCGGGCGCGTTATGCCGAGGCGGTGACACCAATGCTCCGCGCGGTCGCCCGTTGAGACGAAAGCGATGACCATTGAAATGGTCCACGCCATCTACAGCAGCCCGAGGTGTGGGGTGGGAGCGGGCGGAAGGGTTGGAAGCGGGCATCATCCGCGTCAGGGATGGGATCGAGTTTTTGTGAAAGCGCAAAGCCGCAAGCGGCGGTTCAGAACTACGCCGCGTCGGTCATGCGGCCGCCGTCGAGGTTGATGCCCCGTGCCGACGCCCGGATGAACCTTACCATCTCGGCGACTTCGGGCACCGTGCCCAGGTCGCGCTCGATGGCCGCCAACGCTTGCGGCAGGATCATCCCTTGCCGATAGAGCGTGTGGAACGCCCGCCGGACTGCGTCGATGTGCGTCGTCGGGATGCCGGCCCGCCGCATGCCGACCACGTTGACGCCGACGATGCAATTGATGCGCTGCTGGATAATGAACGGCGGAATGTCCTTCGTCGTGGCCGAGACGCCGCTCAAGAGGGCCAGCCGGCCGACGCGGACGAACTGGTGGACGGCACTGTTGCCGGACAGGTAGACGTTGTCCTCCAGCACGCAGTGGCCGCCGAGCAGGGCACCGTTGGCAATGATGCACGAATCGCCGATCCGGCAATCGTGGGCGACGTGGGCGTTGGCCATCAGAAAATTGTTGTTGCCGATACGCGTCTCCCACGAATACGTGGTGCCGCGGTGGACCGTGACGTGCTCGCGAAAGATGTTGCCGTCGCCGATCTCGACGCGCGTCGGCTCGCCGTTGTACTTCAAGTGCTGGGGCGCTTCGCCGAGCACGACGCCGCCGTAAACGGCGTTGTTTTGGCCCATCGTCAGCGGGCCGAAGATTTGCGCGCCGGCGCGGATGACGCACCCCGACCCGATTTTCACCTTGCCGTCGATGACCACGAACGGGCCGACCTGAACGCCGTCGTCGAGATCGACTTCCGCGGAGAGCAGCGCGGTGGGATGGACGCGGGCGGATTGTGCGATCGGCATAGCGATACCCGTCTCGAACGAGCTAAAAAACCGCTTCCGTTCCCGGTTCAACCGTTGCGATCGCAAGTAGACGAGCAGTATCAGGCCGTGGAAGCGAGCCACCTGTTCCTTTGCACGAGCGAACCCTTGTATAAGCCTTCTACCGGACGGATGCCAGAGCAGTTTTGCCGTCGTTGAGGGCGAGAGAACTGCCCAGGTTTCCAGGCTTGCCACGATCCAGACAAGTCCCGCCCCCCGGATGGAGCGCAGCGCCATCCGGGGAGCAGCGGCGCAATCCGGGGACGGGACCGCGCCGCAATCCGGGGACGAAGCTTGTCCGGTCCGAATGCGTTATACTGAACACTCGCCGCCAACCTCACCGGCACCGAAGCGGGAACCCAGACGTGGAACGCAAACCCCTCGACGCACAGCGGCTGCTGGGCCAAACCCTTGCCGGCAAGTACGAGCTGAAAGAAGTTCAGGGCAGCGGCGCGTTCGGCACCGTCTTCCGGGCGCACCAGTTGTTTTGCCGGCAGTTCATGCGCCCCGTCGCCGTCAAGGTGTCGCACCAGACCGGCCTGACCGAGGACACCGCCCCCGGCCTGTTCGGCGACGCGCTCATTCTGGCTCGACTTCTGGCCAGCAGCGACCACGACGGCCGCCGGCACCTCGTGCAGATTTATGACATGGGCCTGTCAGCCGAACACGAGGACCGCGCCTACCTCGCGATGGAGTACGTCGAGGGCCGGCCGCTCCTGTCGCACATGCGCGCCGCCGGGCGGTTCGGCGTGGCGTCGGGGCTGCGCTTCGTCAAGGAAATCTGCCAGGCGCTGGCGCTGGTTCACGGCCAGGGGGCGATCCACCGCGACCTGTCGCCGGACAACATCCTCGTGGACCGGCGCGGCGTCGTGCGCGTCGTCGATTTCGGGCTGGCCACGTTCACCGACCGGCGGCTGGGCTTCGCGCCCGGCTCGATGGGCCGCTTCACCTACATGGCCCCGGAGACTTTGCAGGGCCGTTCGACCACGGCCTCCGACGTGTACGGCCTGGGCCTGGTGATGTACGAACTCTTCACGGCAGGCGGACCGCACTTGACGGCGGCGTGGTCCACCGACGACACGCGCGACCACCGCGACGAGCATTACCGCATCAAGGAGACGCTGCACTTCCCACCGCCGTCGGCCGTGCAGAACGAAATCCGCAACGATTACCGCTGGCTCGACGCCGTGATCCTGCGCTGCCTGGAGGTCGATCCGGCCCGCCGTTTCGCCGGCGCTGGTCGGTTGCTCGAAGCGATCGAGGCGTGTGAAAAGGGCGAGCCGTTGCCCGCGCAGGAGGACGCCGCACCCGGCCGGCCGGCGGAGGCGGCACGCGCGGCCGACCCCCGGCCGGTGGCCGATGCGGAGACGGACGCGCTGTTTCGCGAGGTCCGGAAGTTGCTGGCGGGCAAGGCGTACGACCAGGTGATCGACCGGCTGGACATCCACCGGCCGCCGGAATGGGCGGTCGTGAACTTGCTGGGAGCGCGGACGCTGCGCGCGTTGGGGCAGGCGTACCTCGGCCGCGGCGAATGGCACGAGGCGCGCGAATGTTTGGAGCAACTGCGGACGGCGCAGAAGGAACAGGGATTCCTGTCAAAACCGGACTATGCGGGGGCGCTGTCGGACTTGTTCAAGTGCTACCGGGCGCTGGGGCAGCTGGCAAACGCCCAGGCGTGTCAGGAGGAGGCGCGGCGGTTGTTGTAGCCGGGTTTTAGCCCCGGAGGGGTGACACACCATCCCTGCGAGTGCAGCGTCAGGCTAAAGAATTAGGGTGTTGTTGATCTCAGGTTTTTGGCATGATGGCTGCAACCACGGAGGGTTCGGCCACGCAGAAGAAGTAGATCGTACGGCTCACGGATGCGGAACGGGCCACGCGGACGGAGGTGGTCAAGAAGTTCAAAGGTTCCGCGCAGAAGGTCCGCCGCGCGCAGAGCCTTTTGCAGGCGGCTGTCGCTGGTCCGGCGTGGACCGACGCCCAGATCGCCGAGGCCGTCGGCTGTCGCACCAAGACGGTCGAGAACCTTCGCGAGCGGCTCGTGACGTTGGGGTTCGAGGTTAGCCTCGACGGCAAGTCCCGGGCACAGCCGCCCCTGGCCAGACAACAACGGGATCTCGCGCAATTTCGCGGTTTCGCGCCACACTGCCGGATTGTGTTTCCAGCTCCTCCTGGCCGTCGGTATAATCCGGACAATGCCCGAGGTCACCGCCTCCTGACCGCCTTCGAGCAGCATATCCGCTTATCACTGAGAGCGTGGTGTTCGATGTCGATCAATGACTCGCTGGTGTCCAGTTCTGGTTCGGTGACACAATTCTTCGGCCAGCTTCGAAACGGTGATCCGGCTGCGGCGGGGGCGCTTTGGGAGCGGTTCTTCCCGCGACTGGTGGCCCTGGCGCGCAGAACCCTTGCCGGCCGCCCGCAGCGAGTTGCCGACGCGGACGACGCCGCCCAGAGCGCGTTTGCCTCATTTTGCTTACGGGTGCGGGCCGGCGAATTCGCGATCGGCGATCGCGACGACCTGTGGAATCTGCTTGGTGTGATTACGGTCAACAAAGCCCGTATGCAGGCGCGACGTGAAGCGGCCGCGAAACGGGGCGGCGGTCGCGTGGTCGGCGAAGAGGCGCTCACTCGACCCGACGGCTCACCTCTGCCGTTGGAAGAAGCGGCCGTCATGCCGCCCGCGGACTTCGATGGCCATTGCGAGGAACTTCTCAATCGGCTCGAACCGGAACTGCGGGAATTCGCCGTCCTTCGTCTGCTTGGCTATCGGAACCGTGAGATCGCTGAGATGCACAACTGTACCGAGCGCAAGGTCGAACGGAAATTGAACTTGATTCGCCTCCGTTGGGAGTCGGAATGGCTGGGATGAGGCGGCGAAATAAAAAAATCGGGATTCGATGTCGGGTGTGGGAGGCGGTCGGCAATGAACAGGATGTGAGGGCCGGCGTGTGACCGGCCGATCGATGCCTCATCTTGCTGGAGGATGAATCATGTCATTGGGCAAGTGCCGACATTGTGGCGAAGTAGGAATCGCGGCAGATGCACCGCTGTGCCGCTACTGCGGCGGCTGGCGGCCGAATCCCGGGTCGATGACTAAGCTGGGGGTGGCTGCCACCCGCGCCATTAGTCTTACGATGCTGATTGGCAGCGTCGCCTTCTTAATTCTCGCGAATGGAGGCGGAGGAGGTCTATTCATGTACGCGTTTCCCTTCATCATTGGCGGCAGCTCGATGCTGTTCCGTTCGCTGACTCGGCCCTACGGTCAAGAGCATAGCGCCTAGTGAGCACATGGCCTGAATCCAAACGGCGGCTGAAAAAAACCGCCGCTCAGTTTTCCCAAACTTGCGAGTGACGACCATGCCATCCGCCGATCCATCCCTGTCCGTCGCCGAGCGGATCGACGCCGCCTGCGACCGCTTCGAAACCGAGTGGAAAGCCGGCCGCAAGCCCCGGATTGAGGACTACCTCGCCGCGGTGCCGGCATCGGACCGCGAGCAGTTACGCCAGGCACTGGCCGCCATCGAACACGAACTCGCGGGCCGTGGGGCGGCGGAAACTTCGGCCACAGGCAGCAGCGTTCGCTCGGTGGACAAACGTAACCCGATCGTAACGGCAAAGTACACCGGCGGCTCCCAGGTATCGCCGGCAACGGTCGGTCGGTTCCAGATTCGCGGCGTTCTCGGCTCGGGGGCGTTTGGCAAGGTGTATCGGGCGTTCGACCCGCAATTGGGGCGTGAAGTGGCGCTGAAAGTACCCGTGGAGTCGGCCGTCAAGACCGACACCGAGCGCGCCCAATTCCTGAAGGAAGCCCGCGCGGCGGCCACTATCAACCACCCCAACATTTGCCAGATTCACGAAGTCGGCGAACACGGCGGCCGGCCGTACATCGTGATGGCGCTCGTCCCCGGCCAATCGCTGGGTGACATGCTGAAAGCACGAAAGGAACCACTGCCCCAGAGGCAGACGGCACTGACCGTCCGCAAGGTCGCCCTGGCGCTGGCCGCGGCCCACGACAAGGGCATCGTCCACCGCGACCTGAAGCCGGCCAACGTAATGTTCGACCGGGAGCGGAAAGACGTCGTTGTGATGGACTTCGGTATGGCGCGCGGCCCCCGTGTCGGGAACGCCCGCGCCACCCAGAGCGGCATCGTCATGGGCACGCCGGCGTACATGTCGCCGGAGCAGGCGCGCGGCGAGTCGAAGGATGTTGGGCCGGCGGCTGACGTGTTCAGCCTCGGCGTCATCCTGTACGAATTGCTGACTGGCACGCGGCCGTTTGCCGGCACGGCCACCGAGGTGATCGGGCAGATCCTGCACGTCGAGCCGGAACCGCCTTCCAAGCGCCGGCCTGGCATCGACCGGCGGCTCGAAGTTATTTGCCAAAAGGCCATGGCGAAAGACCCAGCGGCGCGGTACGCCACGATGAAGGAGTTTGCCGCGGCCATCGACGCCTTCTTGCGCGCGTCGCAACCTGTCGGGTCCGCTGCCGAAACGGCGCGGGTAGACAAGACCGCCGAAAAAGCGGGCACCGAGATGGCGGAGGTCTTCGCCGCGCTTTCGGCCGACCGGAAACAAGCGCAGGCCGAGACGGCCGCTGTCGTGGAAGCCGCCATCGCTCGCAACCGCGTGCCGGTGTGGGTGTTTGTACTTGCCGGCTTGCTCTTTGTCGGCGGACTGTCTGCCCTTGCCGGCGTGTTCTTCTTCACGCGGTCGGACATGGTCAAGGTCACGGTGGAATTGACCGACGTGGACCTCGCCGACAAGAGCCTCAGCTTCTTCCTCGACGACCAACCAATCTCTGCCGAGGCATTGGCAAACCCGGTCGAACTGAAGCCAGGCGAACACGTGCTGGTGGTGAAGCGCGGCAAGGAGATCGTCAAGCGACTGCTGCTCACTGTGACTGGCGGGCGCAGCCCCGGCATCAAAGTGAAGGACATCACACCGCCGCAAGATTCGGTCGAACGCGGCAACACGCCGAAGCCATCCGATCCGAAACCAGCCGTTGCCCCATTTACCGCCGAGCAAGCGAAGAAATACCAAGAGGAATGGGCCAAGCATCTCGGCGTGCCGGTGGAGTACACAAACTCAATTGGCATGAAATTCCGCCTCATCCCCCCCGGGGAATATTTACGAGGAAGTCCCCCAGAGGAGATCAAGGCGGCGATTGCCACGAGAGATGATGAAGGTTGGCGTATCGTCTGCAATGGTGAAGCGCCGCGACACCGAGTGACGTTGACGCAGCCGTTCTATCTTGGCGTCAACGAAACCACGCAAGAGGAATACGAAGCACTCGTGGGGAAAAATCCCGCCCATTTCTCAGCGTCGGGTGCGGGACGGGAACTTGTTGACGGTTTGACGACCAAGCGTTTCCCGGTCGAGTCGGTTAGCTGGTACGACGCTATTGATTTTTGCACGAAACTCAGCCAACGAGAGCAGTTCTTTCCCTATTACGGTCGCGCCGACGACAAGGTGACCGACCTGAAAGAAGGCACGGGTTACAGGCTGCCGACGGAAGCTGAATGGGAATTCGCCTGTCGCGCGGGGACCACAACTCTCTACGGTAATGGTAACAGCATCGAGGACTTGGCGGCAGCCGGATGGTTTGCAAAAAACTCGGGAGGGCGTACTCACGAGGTCGGCAAACTCAAGGCAAATGCCTTTGGTCTCTGCGATATGCATGGAAATGTGCAAGAATGGTGTGAGGATGGCGCGGATAACTCGGCCTATCTTGCGTTCAATGATCAGACCGCTCTGAATCCGCGGTATCCTCCGAAGAGCAGCGAGACCAGGAACTACCGGGGAGGAACTTTTTTTGAGAACGCCGCCGAATGTCGCGCGGCCCGCCGCGACAACAATTTTCCAGATTCTCGAGGAACTAACGCTGGATTTCGTGCGGTCCTCTCGGTCGAAGGTGTCAAACAAACGCTACAACGACAAGGCGGCTTCGTCCCCCTGTTCAACGGCAAGGATCTGACCGGGTGGAAAGGGCTGCCCGGGACGTGGTCGGTCTATCAGGGCGCGGTCTACGGCAAGCTGACGGCCAACCGGGACAAGCACACCTTCCTGTGCAGCACGAAGAACTACCGGGACTTCGAGCTGAAGTTCCAGGTGAAGCTGAAGGACGGGAAGGGGAACAGCGGAGTGCAGATCCGCAGCACACTCAGCGACCCCAAGGAATACAGGGTCACCGGGCCACAGGTCGAGGTCGACGCCAAGCTGGGCGGACTGTACGGCGAGGGGTCGGGCGGGTGGATGCAGCAGGTCCCCGAGTCGGTCGTCCAGCGGGTGTTCAAACCGAACGACTTCAACGCCTACATCGTGCGGGCCGTCGGCAAGCACGCCACCATCACGGTCAACGGCGAAAAACTGGTGGACGGCGACTTCCCCCTGATGGCGGACGAAGGGATAATCGCGCTGCAACTGCACGGCGGCGGACCCAAGGGCGACATGAAGTCGGACGAATTGGTCTTCAAAGACGTGATGCTCCGCGACCTGAGCTTGCCGGTGAAGAAGCTCTCGCCCGACGAGGAAGACCGCAAGTTCGCCGAATGGCTTCTTTCGATCGGGGTGAACGACATCACGGTGTCTGTGGCCGGTGGCGAAATGAGCATCGCCAAGCTTGCCGACCTGCCCAAGGAGCCGTTCCGTGTGACGGCCGTTGACCCACAAAAAAACGACAACATCACCGACCGTACAGTCGATCCGATCCTCCGGTGGATCGAGCGCCGGAGCATTGAGCGGGTGATTTTCTTCGGCAACCCTATCGGCGACGAGACAGTCCGCCGGCTGATGAAGCTGCCTTCGATCACAGGAACTTCCCTCGGCGCAACGAAGATCACATCGGCGTGCATTCCGGACCTGGCGACACGGACCGATCTCCTCTGGTTGGGGTTTATCGATCGCCGGATCACCGACGCCGACATCGAGAAGCTGCGCGGTCTGGTCAACCTAACCGTACTGGAATTGGACGGGACGTTGGTGACCGACGCCGGTTTGAAGCACCTGCGCAGCATGAAGAAACTGCAGCACTTGACGTTATCCTACACCGCCATCACCGGGGCCGGCCTCGACGAGTTGGCCGGCCTGCCGATCGAGAATCTCGACCTCGGCTTGACGAAAGTTCGCGGCGCGGAAGGACTCGCCCGCCTCAAGAAGTTGCCTGAGCTAAAGCAAGTGGGGTTGAAAGGGCTGCTCATCGGCGACGCCGACCTGAAGCCCCTAACCGAGTGCAAATCGATCCAGACGTTGCAGCTGCACGACAATCGCATTACCGACGCTGGCCTGGAAGAGTTGGCCAAGATGAAGTGGCTGAAGCATGTGACATTGAACCAAGCCGGCGGAACAAATCTGGTTACAAGGGCCGGCCTTGAGAAGCTGCGCAAGGCGCTGCCAAACTGCAACGTTTACTACGAAGCACGGCCTGATTAAAACAAAGGGGACGCATCTGAATAGCATTAACTTAAGCGTTAAGTCTCTTACGGGGTAGGGCTTTACGGAGGAAAACAAAGGGGACGCATCTATTTAATTGCCGCGCTGCAAGGGATTATGGATAAATAGATGCGTCCCCTTTGTTTTCCCCCCTTTGTTTTCCTCGGAGACTTGTAGTGAATTGCGTTTATTGGGCCTTGCGTCTGATTCTTGGCATACTTGTCCTTGTTTTTATCGGTACGCGGTCAGGTCCAAAAAGTTCCGCAACAACCGCGGCCCCTCTAGCGTGAGAAAACTCTCCGGGTGAAACTGCACGCCGTGCAGCGGCCAGGTGCGGTGCCGCACGCCCATGATCTCGCCCTCCTCCGTCCACGCGCTCACGACGAAATCCGGGTGCTGAAACGACTCGCGCCGAATCACCAAACTGTGATAGCGCGTCGCCTCGAACGGGTCGGACATGCCGCGGAAAACGCCGGCGTTGTCGTGGTGGATCAGCGACGTTTTGCCGTGCATCACGCGGTAGTTGCGCACCACCTCGCCGCCGAAAACGTGGCCGATGCACTGGTGCCCCAGGCAGACGCCGAGCATCGGAATCGTGCCGCTGTAGCGGCGCAGGATTTCGTTGGAGACGCCCGCCTCGTTCGGCGTACACGGCCCCGGCGAGATAATCACATGCGAAGGCTTTAGTTCCACCACGTCGTCGGCCGTGATTCGGTCGTTGCGGAAGACGCGCACGTCGAGGGTCGCGTCCAACTCGCCGAGCCGTTGCACGAGGTTGTAGGTGAACGAGTCGTAATTGTCGATGAGCAGGATCATACGGCGTCGATCACCCTTGCTTGTCCGGAATCGGCTGGGCACTGTTGGCCTTGGCGTCGTACCGGGACTTGGCCACGGCCGGGTCGAGCTTCGTCAGGTAGTCGGTCGCGGCGGTGATGTCGTACCAGCCGCCGTCCTGAAAATCGACGATCGCTTTGAGGCCGCAGTTGACCGTGACGACGCGGCCGACGATATCCTTGAACCGCCGCAGTTCCTCGCGTTCGGGGTTGATCTCGACGTACTGGTCGGTCCACTCGCGCTTCAGTTCTTCGTAACGAAGGTCGGCAGCTTCCACGGGTTGGCTCCTTCAGATTGTACCAGGTGATTGCCGCTTGCGGCGTTGCGGAGAAACCCGCAAAGCCGCAAGCGGCAATCAACGAAACGCCTGCTCGCCCGGCGGTTGCGGCGGTTCAAAGTCCAGGCGCTTGACGAACTTGCACGCCTCCTCGGCACCGAACTCGCGGTTCATGCCGGGGTCGCGCCACTCGACCGCCAACGCACCATCATAGCCGATCTCGTTCAGCGCCCGAATGATCCCTTCCCAATCGAGACCGCCGCGGCCCGGCGAACGGGGGTGCCAGCCGCGGCGCGGGTCGTGGTACGGCAGGTACGAACCTAACAAACTCGAACGGCCGTTCAACGTCAACATGAGGTCTTTCATGTGGACGTGGTAGATGCGGTCGCGGAATCGGCGAATGAACTCGACCGGATCGACGCCGATCCAGTGCAAGTGGCTGGGGTCGAACGTGAAGCCGAACTCCTCGCGGTTGTCGAGCGCTTCCAGGGCCATCTCCGCCGAGTAGTAGTCGAACGCGATCTGGCCGGGGTGAACTTCAAAGGCGTACTTCAGGCCGCACTCCTGGCACACGTCGAGGATCGGGTTCCAACGGCGGGCGAAGTCACCCAGCGCGTCGGCGACCAGGCCGGGCGTCGGAGCGGGATAGCCGGCGACGTACGACCAGATGCTGGAACCGCTGAAACCGGCGAGGATCGAGACGCCGAGCTTTTGGGCCGCGCGGGCACTGGCCATGACCTCCTCGGCAGCGCGTTCGCGGACGCCCTCCGGGTTGCCTTCGCCCCAAACGTAGTCCGGTACCAGGTCTTTGTGCCGTTCGTCAATCACGTCGCAAACGGCCTGCGATACGCGGTGGCAACTGACGACGGGGACGGTCAATTCGAGCCGGTTGAGCAAGGCGAGCTTGTCGGCGGCGTAGTCGTCTTCGCTGAGGGCGCGCTGCACCTCGAAATGATCGCCCCAACAGGCCAGGTCGATGCCCTGATAGCCCCACTCGGCGAGTTGGCCGGCGAGTTCTTCCAGGGGGCGGTCAGTCCAGCCGCCACTGAACAGGATTACGGGCCGGGCCATCGTTGCACCTGCACGTGTTTCGATCCGACTCAAGAAGAATACGAATCACGAAAACACGAAAGGACGAAAACACGAAGCCGGCCGGAAAGATGGGCTAATCCCTCTTTGCCTTGTTCGTGTTTTCGTCCTTTCGTGCTTTCGTGATTCGCATTTGCTTAACCCACGGGCGGGGAGTTACTACCGTCGGTCGTTGCCGGCCCGCCGCCACTGGGTGTCGGCGTTTCCGACGCCGGAGCGTCCGCCAGCGGCGTCCGCGTTACCGGGGTCGGCCCCGCGGCCGTGCTGGGCGGGGCCGTCGCCGTCGAACTCGGCAGCGGCGTCGCCGTCGTCGGGCCGGTCGTGCGCAACGTCGGCGAATCCACCATCGTCGGCGAACCGTCCGCCTTCGGTGCGGCCGGCGGCGCCAGCGGCGCGGTCGGCGGCGTCAACGGCCCGCTGTACCCCAGGTCGTGCTCGTCCTCCTCCAAATACACCTCGTCCATCTCCGCCGCATCGACGTTGCGCCGCAGCAGGAAATAGATAATTGTCATCAAGCTCCAGAACAGGCTGTAGCCGAAGCCGATGATGAGCAGGAACACGATGTACAACCAGAACGCGACCATGCCGGCGGCGAACTTGTTGTAACCCCACATCTGTTCCTTGTTGTTGGCGTCCGGCGGATTGCCCAGGTAACGGTCGTAGGTCGCCTTCTGGATTTTGCCGTCCTTCACCAACGGGTCGCCGTTGACCAGCTTGTTGCGGAGCATCAACTCGCGCCAGCCGAACGACTCCGGGGCGTAGACGAACAGGTAGACCGGGTCGCGATTCGTCCAGCGCTCGCCCATGGCCGGCGTCTGCGACACCGCCCACTTGCTCAGGTAGACCGTGAACGACCCCATGAAGCCGACGAAGAAGATCAACACCGCGCCGTAGGTGATTGCGACCAGGGCGTACCAAAGGTAGTGGAACGGCTTCTGGAAAACGTAGCTGAACGAACGGCTAAGTGCCTCCCAGCTGTCGGTGCCCTCGGTGCTGATGGTCGGCGCCATGAGCGGCCAGCCGACGACCAGGCCGACGATGGCCAGGCCGATGGCGAAGCCCAAAATGAGCGGCACCGGCCAGAACAGGCCGCTGACGAAGATGTCGCCGACGAACGGGATCATGTGCAACAGGCCGAAGATCATCGCGAACACGATCAGCACGATGACAAAGCCCAGCGGGTACACCGGCGCCATCAGGTAGGACGACCAGCGCTTCAGGGTAAAGCGCACGGCCTCCATGAAGTCGATCTTTTCGCCGCGGGCCAACTGCACGGCGGCAATGCGCGTGATGGCTCCGCCGACCAGCGACCAGATGGCCACCGTGGCGACGAACACGAGGAAGAAGTACAGGGCCGGCAAACCCTCGGCGTCGCCGTTGAAGAAGAACACCAGCGGCTTCACGAGTTTGACCACCGGCTCGATAACCACTGGCAGCTGCTGGGTCAGGAACCATTCCCAGAAGTGGCCCACTTCCCACTGCCGCCCGGCCTGCCCGGTCACGAGCAGGAACGGGTTGGGGCCGCGGTCCTCGAACCACGGCAGCGTGTTGAGTTCGCCGTGCGGCTTTTCCTGGCCGAGCTTGGCTTTGATCGTGGCAACCAGCTGGGTTTTGCTCTCGTCCAGCTTGAAGTCCGGTTGCTCGATCAGGTAGGTGTACTCCTCGGCGGGCGTCCGCAGCGCGAACGGCAGTTTCGGCTCGTCGGGCTTCCGGGCGATCAGGGCGCGGTGGGCGTCGGTCAGCGCGTCGTAATCGCTTTTGGACAAAACCAGGTCTTCCAACTCGTAGACCTGGACCTTGTCGACGTTGCCCATGCCGGTGGCCTTGTGCATCAGGTTCCACTGGCGGCGCGCCCGGGTGTACTCGGCCCACCGCTGGCTTTTCTCTTCCGGGGTGGTCGGCTTATATTTGTTGTCGTAATCCTGCTTGTAATCGGGCGGGTTGGCCCCGTAGAACAGGGTACTTCCGAAGAACGAAGCCAGGAGCCACCACGCGAGGGCCATCAGGAAGATGCCGATCGCGGCCAGGAACAGCTTGTTGGGGTCCAGGGCCAACTCGAACCCGCGAAACAGGTCCGTCCAGGGAAGCAGCGTCCGCCAGGTCATCTCCCGGCTGTCGTTTCTCTCTTCGGCCATTAGGTGCTCCTTTTGCGGCGGCGCGGGTCGGCGGACCCGGGCGACCACTCTCCGCCCTTGGATTGCCTGTCAAAGTGGGAATTATATGGGGACGGGAAGGCTTTGCACACGGCCAGCGGCCGACAAAATGTGGGGCGCGGCGGAAAAGGATGAGGGAGGAGGGAGGAAGGATGAATCGTAACCGTTCACTCCCCCCCTTACGAAGGGGGGGTAGGGGGGGTGAA
>JBBRLG010000015.1:0-30256 GCA_038231495.1 Gemmatales bacterium
GGTCGAACCGCTTTTGCGCAAACGCTTTCCGCAAGAGAGCCGTAAACTCTTTTTCAGTATGCTCTTACGCATTACCAACGACGCCCGATCGACCCTGGCCAATCTCGACCCTCGCCACGAAAAGGCCGACCCTTGCCAATGTTAAACGGGGTGTCGTTCGCATGCGCCAGCGGACGCTGGCGCACGCGAAAAAGCTGCCGCCGTCGGTGAATGGCTCTCTTCACACCTCGGGGGGTGAGGGCAAGAAGCGTTTCGCTCCCCGAAAGAGTTGCCACACCCCACTTTTTTGTCGGCCCGTTTTCCTTTGCATCTGCCGACAGGCCGGGTACGATACGGAGGGTTTGCGTCCATCCGCATCCGCGACCGGGTTCTCTGAGACAACGGGGGTATACCATGTTGCAGTTTCAAGGCAAGAAGAGCGTGCAGTTCTGTGACGGCCTGACGCGCCGCGACTTCCTACGAGTCGGCGGCCTCAGTGCCGGTGCCGTCGGCCTGTCGTTGGCTGACCTCAACCAGCTGCAAGCCGGCGTCGCTGGTAAGAAGGACCTGAACTGCATCCTGCTATTCCTCGTCGGCGGCCCCAGCCACCTCGACACCTGGGACCCCAAGCCGGACGCCCCCGCCAATGTCCGCGGCCCCTTCCGCCCCATGGGGACCAACGTCCCCGGCATCCACGTCTCCGAGCATTTTCCGCGCATGGCGCGCGTGGCCGACCGTTACGCCGTCGTGCGCTCGGTCCACCACACCGCCGCGCCGATCCACGAGACCGGGCACCAGCTGATGCAGACCGGCCGGCTGTTTCGCAACGGCGTTGAATACCCGCATTACGGATCGGTTGTTTCGCATTTGAGCGGCCCGCGCGCCGGGAGCCTGCCGCCGTTCGCGGTCCTGCCGACGCCGATCGGCTACACCGGCGTCGGCGTCAGCCACGCCCAGACCGCCGGCTTCCTCGGCGGCAAGCACGATCCGCTCGTCCTCAACGCCGACCCCGCGCAGACGCTCATGCGCATGAACTTGCTCGGCACCGTGGACGACGCCCACCGACGTTTCGACGCCGCCGGGAACGTGCCGCACGACCGTGCGACAAGCCAGGCGTTCGACACCCTTTTCGCGCCCGCCGCCAAACGGGCCTTTGCAATCGACCCGGAGGGCGACGAGTTGGGCGACCGCTACGGCCGCAACACGTTCGGCCAATCGTGTCTATTGGCCCGGCGGCTGATCGAAAACGGCGTGCGCGTGGCGACGGTGAACATGTTCGACACGGTGTTTAACAACGTGACGTGGGACTGCCACGCCGACGGCGGCGCGTTGGCCGTCGATCTGGACGACTACAAGGAAACGCTGTGCCCGATGTTCGACCGCGCGTACACGGCCCTGTTAGAAGACCTGCAACAGCGCGGCCTGCTCGACACGACGCTGGTAGTGGCAATGGGCGAATTCGGCCGGACGCCGCAGCTAAACCCGCGCGGCGGCCGCGACCATTGGCCAAGCTGTTGGTCGGTGCTGTTTGCCGGCGGCGGCGTGCGCGGCGGCCAGGTGATCGGGTCGTCGGACAAGATCGGCGCGGAGCCGCGCGACCGCCCGGTAACGCCCGCCGAGATCGCGGCGAGCGTGTACCACGGCCTGGGCATCAACCCGGCGCTGCGGCTGATCGGACCGGACAACAAGCCGATGGCGCTCGTCGATGCGGCGCCCG
The DNA here is from genome assembly GCA_038231495.1 of Gemmatales bacterium. Lineage (GTDB taxonomy): Bacteria > Planctomycetota > Planctomycetia > Gemmatales > Gemmataceae > JBBRLG01. The sequence goes on from JBBRLG010000015.1 coordinate 1,697, forward strand.
TGAGTGAACTGTTCACCGGCTGAGTAATGCAAAGGTAATTGGGCCTTTTCAGGGCACCTTTTCCGCCGTTTGCGTGCAGCTCACGCGCAGCCCGTCGCCGTTGAAACGCAGGTACAAGGCGTGCTCGCCCTTGCCGTGGGCCACCTTCACCAGCACCGTGTTCCAGCCCGGCGTCAGCGGCACCGTCACGCGCTCCGCGTCCAGCTTTGGCACAACCTTGGTACTCTCGTACACCAGCTTGCCGTTGACCCACACGCGCACGACACCCGCCGCTCCCAGCACCATCTCGACGTTTTGTGCCTTCGCCGTATGGACGTTGGTCAGAACGTACGCCGAGGTGTCGTCGCGGTTGAAGAGTGCTTTGAGGTTCAGCAAACCCGACGGCTCCGCCTGGACCGGCTGCCACGTCAGCGGCATATCCGGCTTGTCGCCGGCGTACTTCGCCTCGGGGTCGAGCTTCGTTTCGGGGCCGTATTCCTTGGCCAGGTCCGCGCCGAACGGGCCGACGACGAGGAAGTCCAGTGCCAGGCCGCGTAGCGATTCCTGTGCCTTCTTGTCCTTGAGGAATGCGATCAAGTCGATGAATTCGCTGTATTTCAACTGGCCGACGACGTTGTCCGGCATCAGCGACAGCTTCGAGACGGTCAGGGTTTCCAACTCCTTCGCCGGGATGCGGAAGTCCTGGCCGGTTGCCTCGCGCAGCACCACGCCGTCGGCGGTCTCGGCAATCTTCAGGCCGGTGTAAACCTTGCCCTTTTTCGTCGTCGCCTGGTAGGTCTGGTAGCCCTCCTTGATCTCCTTGCTCGGCTCGATCATCGACTCCATCAGCTTGGCAACGGTCTGCGTTTCCCAGACACGCGTCAGGTCCGGGCCGACGTTGCCGCCGACGCCTTCGAGCCGGTGGCAGTTGATGCACGCCAGCGTCTTGCCGTTGAGGTAGAGCGTTCGCCCCCTTTGCGGATCGCCTTTGGACTTAACTAGCTTTTCGACGCGCAGCACCTCGTCGGGGCTGTTCGCCACCAGGAGACCGGATTTCATCACTTCCGTGAGCAGTTTGGCCAACTCCTCGTTCTTCGGCGCGTGCTTGCGCAGCGCGTCGGACACCTCCGGCAGCAGTTCGCGCGGCAGCTTGCCGTCCAGGTAGAGGCGGGCGATCACCTTCGTTCCCTTGGGGTCGGCGCCGAGGATGCTGACGGCCGTGCCCTGGAGCAGGGGGTCGTTCTTGCCGAGAAACACTGTGGCGCTTTGCATTGCGGCGTCGCAGTCGAGGGCGCTCAGCGAACGCAGCGCCTCCATGCGCAAATTCGTCCCTTCCTTATCTTTGAACGCTTCATTGGCGAGGATTTCTTTCAACACGGGCACCGCAGCGCGGTCGTCGAGCTTGCCCAGCGCCTTGACGACGGCCAGGCGTTCGGGCAGCGAGCGTGCCGCGTTGCCGGCCAGCTTGATGAGCGGCGGCGCGGCCTTCGCCAGGTGCGTATCCTCGACCGCCTTGACGACGGACAGGCGCAGGGCTGGATCGTCCTCGTCGAGGAGGCCGAGCAACCACTTGGCCGCTTTCTCGCTCTTGAGCGTGCCGCCGTTGGACAGCACTTCCAGCCCGGCGAGCTTGACCGCCACGTCCTCGGTCGGGTGGTCGCTCAGGTAATCGAGTGCCGGCTCAATCGAGACGGGTGGGTCGAGCAGGTAGTTGCTGTAAGAACGGATCAGCGCCGCCCGCTGCTTGCCGTTGAGGTGTTCGTTTACGATTAGCAGCGGCAACGCCTCATACGCCGGGCGCGTGCGCATCATCGTGAACACCGCCGCGACCAGCGCCGTGTCCTTGGCCACGCCGGAATCGGCCAGCGATAGCAAGGCATCGACGCCGGGCTTGCCGGTGTATTCGATGGCGCGCACCAGGCCGTCGCGCACGTCGCCGGCGTTCGTCGGATCGTTGAGGACGTTGACGAGGTTGCCCGCCGCGGCCGGGGCGTTGACGTGGCCGATGGCCAGCATCACGGCCCGCCGCACCGCCGGGTCTTCGTCGCCTAGATGTTCGAGTAACTCGGCATGAACCTTCTCGTCACCGGGCATCGCGTTCCGTCCCAAACCGTCGGCAGCGAGACGCCGCAAATCCGGCTCGCCACGCTGCAACCTCTCGGTAAACAGAGGCTCCGTACCCTGTTTCCAAAGCGCTTCCACCGCGCCGAGGGCGGCGCTGCGTGCCCGCAACGGCTGTTCCTTGTCCTGGACCAGTTTGTACAGGGCGCGGCGCTGACCCTTGCCACGTTTGACGATCTCGCGCTGGGCCACGGCGCGGTCGCTGGCGTCCTCGCTGGCGAGCGTTTTGAGCAATTCGTCGTCTTCTTGCTTGACGTTCTTCGCCCAGTTGTCCAGCGCGTACGGGGCCAGAGCCGGTTTGTCTTTCGTTCCGGTCCAGGTGAGGCGGTAGATGCGGCCGTGTTCGCCATCGCCCCACAGGCGGCCCGCGCCGCCCGAATCGGTGCGCCAATCGACGACGTACATGGCACCATCCGGTCCGACCACCATCTGACAGGGGCGGAAGAGCGGGTCGTCGCTCTTCAGGAACTCGAACTCCTCCGTGACTTCAAAGGTTGCGCCGACCGGTTCGACCTTGTAAGCGCGGATCAACTTGCGGAACACGTCGGGGTAATACAGCAGGCCGCGGTAGTTCTCCGGAAAGCGTGTGTCGTTGTAGATGAGTAGACCCGCCGGCGCGCCGCGGCCCGTCTTGAGCAACGGCGGCACCTTGCCCGGCAGTTCGCCGAAGACGGCCCCGCGCACCGTGTCTGCTACGCAACAGCGCGCCCCGGTTTTGAGTCGCCAGCCGAAATCGTTGCCCTCGGCGACGTGCATGATGCGGCAGCCGGTAAACTTGCTGCCGTCCTCGTTGTCGTTGTCCGCGTGGAACATATTGCCCGCCGCGTCGAATGCCACGTCGCGGTAGGGGTTGCGGAAACCCAGCGCGAATGCCTGCATCTTGGAGCCGTCGGGCCGGCAGCGGAAGATGGCACCGGTGCGCAACACGGTCGCCCGGCTGCCGTCGGAACCCTCGACGTAGTTGTCGTCGTCGCCGGCCGTGATGTAAAGCCAGCCATCGCTGCCGATCGTCAGGCCCGACACCTGATGGTGATGGAAGCCGCAGAAACCCTGGGCGATGACCTCCTTCACGTCGTACGGCCCGTCCGGCTTGCTCTGCTTGAAGCGGCGCACGGTGCCGCGGCCGGACAGGTACAACCAGCCGTCGTGCAGCAGGATGCTGGAGGGCAGTTCGTCTTCGAGGACGACCTTGGCCTCGTCGTAGACGCCGGTGCCCTTGGTGTCGCGCAGCACCTTGACAGCGTCTTTGACGCCCTTGGTCATGACGGCGACCTTGCGCTTGGTGCCGTCCTTGTAGGTGAATTCGAGGCTCGATTCGGGGAAGTTCTGCGTGCCGGTGTCGGGCCGCCATTCGAGGACGTAGGGGGTGCCGTCGGTGGCGAACGTCATGCCGACGGGGTTGATGACGGTTGGCGCGTCGGCGACGATCTCGACCTTGATGCCTTCGGGCGTGCGGTAGCCCTTGAGCCGCGGATCGTTGTCGCCCTGGTCGATGTACTTGATGCCCTGCGGCGCGGGCCGCGTCGGCGACTGCTGCTGGTGGTAGTCGAACCCGTCGGCCGGCGGTCCTGGCTTCGCAGGTTCCTGGGCCTGCGTAAAGGGTACGTTCGCGACGCCGAAAAGCCCGCCGAGCGTGGCCAGCAGGAAAAAAGCGGCGAAAGGGTACGAGGACGGTTTCACAGGTCGAGGCTCCGTCGGTAGGAAGGGGCGTCTTTGCCAATGTAAACCAAAGTTACGGCGTCGGCAGCGCGAACTGCGTCCGTGCAGGTTAGACGGCGGAGGAAGGTGTTTTGTTCCCCTTTGGCGTTTGGTAAAATGCGGACACCGTTCTTCCCGTTAAGAGGTGGCGATGATGAGTACCACGGTCTTGTACCAAATCAGTTCCGAATATGTTGAAGCCGTTCGCCGCGCTTACGAAGGCTGGCGCGGCGTGTCACCGGAGGGCCGGCGCGCCCAGGACCTTCCCGATCTAATCCGCGCCTGTCTGGAGTTTCCGGCGGCGGCGCAGCGGTTACACGACTCGTATTACGACCAGATGCTCTTGTTCGGTAACACGCACTGGACGGAACTCGGCGAATCCTTGCTCGCTGTCGTGGCGGAGATGCTCGCGCTTCAGAAGGCGGTACTGGAACTGGAACCGGTCGTGGCGGAGCAACGAGGCAACGGGTGGAACCAGCTTTGCGAAGCGCAACGCTCCCTGGAGGAGTTGCGCGAAAAAGTGCGTGACCTTTGGCCGTGGGCGAAGACGTATACCGCGGAGGAACTGCGCGCGGCAACTCAAGGCGGAGATTTCCGCGACGTGGACGACGCCTTTGCCGAGCTAATGGGCGTGGACCAAGAGACTTTATTGAAGCGGCTGGAGGAACACAAGCGTCGGTATCACCCACGCCAGGGAGTGGACCGCGATGCCGTATAAAGTGCGGATCGCCGGGTTGGTACTTCGGCGCATCCATTCGTGGGGTCTCCCCGACGCCGTGCTGGTCGAAGTCCACCTGCGCTTGCGGGAACGGCTGGTCCAGCAACCGGCCTTGCAACTCGTATCGGGTGATGGTCCCGACCGGGGGATGTTTTATACCTTCGCGATGATCGACCCGGACAACCGGCTTTGCGTCCACCAGTTCGCGTTCCAGGTCTTCTACGAAACGGATGAAGAAACCTTGTCCGTGACATCCGGGGTTTACCAGCGGTATTTCTATTGAGCAAGGCTCGGCCGTTCAAAAAAGCCCCTGCGAGAAACTGCTTGACCGGCGACGAGCGAACTGCTCAGACACGGCGCTGTTCGAGGATCATTCACGTGCCACCACGCCCGATTACCCGACTGCGAAAGCTGTGTCTGGCACTCCCGGAAGCGCACGAGGTGGAGGCCTGGGGCGAGCCTACGTTCCGAATACGGAACAAGATGTTCGCCATGTACGCGGGTGCCGACCGCCACGGGGGTGGCCGCCACGCCGTCTGGATCAAGGCCGCGGCGGGAGACCAGGCGCGGATGGTGAGGGCCGCGCCCACATGCTTCTTCGTACCGCCGTATATGGGGCCGAGCGGGTGGGTCGGAGTTTGGCTTGACGGCGCGATCGAGTGGGTTGATGTGGCTGAGTTTCTTCGAGACGGCTATAGGCTTGTAGCTCCCAAACGGCTCTTGGATTTGCTCGATTCTGGGGAATCTGCGGACTCTTGACTGGGGCGTGATGCGGCTTTGGTAGCGGGTGCCAAGCCTTCGCGGCCATTCGGAGATGGGTATTGCCGTCGAATGCTTGTGGGCCGCGAAAGCAGGGCACCCGGCGCCCGGTGCGGCAGCGCCCGGTGTCATTTCGCGCCGCCGGCTGATATACTGAAGCCATGTCAACCCAGCCAGAAAGCTTCATCCTCATCCCCGGCCGCACGAGCCGGCAAGGGACGACCCTCAACGAAGGCAAGTTTACCGCGGGTTATGTCGATGAGATCAATTCGCTGTTCATGTGTCCCGACGACATGACCCGCCTGGGCCTGAAGAACGGCGACCGGGTGCGGTTGCGCAACGGCCCGGCGTTCATCGAATTGCCGTGCCAGGCCGCGAAGGCGGGCGAGTTGCCGCCGGGATTGCTCTTCATGCCCTACGGCGACCTGTCGAGCCGGCTCATGGTCGGCGAAACGCACGGCACCGGAATGCCGACCAGCAAGGGGTTTGATGTGGACCTTGAGAGGGCATAGCAATGCTCGAATACCATGCGGCGTATTACCAGGTCGAGCACGGGTGGTACATGGCCGTCGTGCTCGATTTTCCCGGAGTCCTCAGCCAGGGGCGAACGCTCCGTTCGGCCCGACGCATGATCCGCGACGCCCTCCAGCTCATGGCCGAGTGGCGGATCGAAGAAGGCATGTCGTTGCCGAACCCAAACGCCAAGGCGAAATCGACCGAGGGCAAACCGGCGTTTAGGGAAAAAATCCCCTTGATCGTCAAGGTAAAGGCGGGGGTGGTGCCGTGAAGCGGCGCAAACTCCTTCGCCATCTCCGCGACCACCAATGCGTCTTCGTCCGAGAGGGTGCGGGCCATACCATCGTTTCCAATGCCGCCAAGGACCTCCAAAGCGAAGTGCCACGCCACCGGGAGGTCAAGTTCGCACTGGTCCGACAGATCTGCAAGGATTTAGCGATCCCATTGCCTGCCGAAAAATAGGGTCCAAGAGGGTTTGTGATGTCGGAACTCAAGATCGTCTCCAACGCCACCTGCACCTTCTGCGGCTGCGTGTGCGACGACATGGAATTGACCGTCGAGGGCCACAAGATCACGAAGGCGAAAAACGCCTGCGTCCTCGGCAAGGCGTGGTTCCTCAACCACAACGTCGAAGAGCGTCCCGTGGCCCTGATCGAGGGCAAGCCGGCGACGCTGGAAGAAGGCGTTGACCGCGCCGCCCGCATCCTGGCCGGCGCCCGCTACCCGATCGTCTACGGCCTGTCGGACACCACCTGCGAGGCGCAGCGCGTGGCCGTCGGCATCGCCGACCGCATCGGCGCCTGCGTCGATACGACCACGTCGGTCTGTCACGGCCCGTCCGGCATGGCGTTCCAGGGCGTCGGCGAAGTGACCTGTTCGCTCGGCGAAGTGAAGAACCGTGCCGACATGGTGATCTTCTGGGGTTCCAATCCCGCCGAGTCGCACCCGCGCCACTGGAGCCGCTACTCGACGATGCCCAAGGGCCTTTTCGTGCCCAACGGCCGCAAAGATCGCACCGTGGTCCTCGTGGACGTGCGCAAAAGCAAGAGCGCGCCGGCCGCCGACATTTTCCTGCAAATCAAGCCGCGCAAGGATTTCGAGGCACTCTGGGCACTGCGGGCGTTGGTCAAGGGCGTGCAACTCGACGCTTCGGTCGGCGACGAAACGGGCATTCCGCTCGAACAGCTGCAAGACCTCGCGGAGCGCATGAAGAAGTGCAAGTTCGGCGTCCTGTTCTTCGGCATGGGCCTGTCGATGACGCGCGGCAAGCACCTGAACGTCGAGGCGGCGCTGGCGCTGGCGCGCGACCTCAACGAATTCACGCGGTTCTACGCCAAGCCGATGCGCGGCCACGGCAACGTTACCGGAGCGGACAACGTCGTGGCCTGGCAGACGGGCTACCCGTTCGGCGTCAGCCTGGGCCGCGGCTACCCGCGCTTCAACCCCGGCGAATTCACAACCTCCGACACGCTGGCCCGCGGCGAGGCCGACGCGGCAATGATTATCGCGTCCGACCCGATGGGCAACTTTTCGCAGCCGGCCCGCGAGCACCTGGCGAGCATTCCGTATATCGCGCTCGACCCGAAAGAGACCGCGACGACGCGCGCCGCGACCGTGGCGTTCACGACCTCGACGTATGGCATCAACACCGGGGGAACCGTGTACCGCATGGACGACGTGCCGATCCCCTTGCGGGCGGCGTTCGACTCGCCGTATCCGGGCGACGAGGAAGTGCTGACGGCACTGGCGAAAAGGATTCGGGAGTTGCAGGGAGCCATTGTGTGACGAATTGAGGACCACGACTGGATAGGATGTCATTTGGTACTCCCATCCTGTAGAAGGAGTGGTGACATGGACAGACCAATCGTTTTAACGGGCGTCGTTCACGGCAAGACGATCGCGTTGGACGAGGAAACGTGTTTGCCTGACGGCTATCGGGCTACGCTGCACCTGATATTAAAACCAGGTGAAGGTATCGAAATAGCCTTTGGTGCGTGGGCTGATATGACGCCGGAACAAATCGCGGACTTCGAGGACACGATCAGTTCCCTTCGCGGTCGTCCCATCCGAATGCCGGAGAACGATGAAACGTAAACTTTCTCCTCGACATCGAAGTCTTGGCTGCTGCCGTTCGGAAAGTGGCTCTGGTCAATCGACGGTTCCAGCAACATCATGGCACTCCTCCCGCGAAGCCGTGTTGCGGTTGCGATGGCGGTAGACTACGATCGAGATTATGCGTCCTAACGGGAGTAATTCGATGAAAATCATCATTCGCTTGTCTGCACGCGAGGAAGCAAAAGCGCTGCCTATTTTGCTCCGACACTCGCCAGGAATAGTGTTGAAAAACCGAACGTATGTCCTTGGCACGGAAGCCGTCCGGGCGCTGACCGATGCCGGAGTGCAATTCACCGAAGTGAGCCGGGAGGCCGATCACGCGAACCTCGCAGGAGCCGCTTCGGATGAAAGAGTATGACATTTTCGTTCCGCTGTTTTACAACGACGGCTCTCCCATAGAGCCAAAAAAGTTCCAATGGCTGCAACGGCGTCTCCTCGACCGCTTTGACGGACTCAGCTTCTTTCCCCAGCCGATCAAGGGTTACTGGAAAATGGGAGAGGTAACCTACCACGACGAGATCGTGATCTATCGGGGAGTTACAAAGAAGGTGCGTTCCACCAGGCGCTTTCTGATCCTGCTCAAAGAAGACTTGAAAAAAGCCTTCGAGCAAGAAGAGATTTTCATCGTCGAGCGAAATATTCAAGTCCTATGACCACCCTCTTCAAAATCGCCAACGGCACCGTGTACGATCCGACCAACGGCGTCAACGGCGTCGTGCAAGACCTCTGGATCGAAAACGGTAAGGTCGTCGCTCCGCCGACCGACCCGGCCTCCCTCCCGGCCCGCGTTCTCGACGCGACTGGCCTGGTCATCATGGCCGGTGGCGTGGACATGCACGCGCACATCGCTGGGCCGAAGGTCAACCTAGCGCGCAAGATGCGGCCTGAAGACAAGCGCAAGGCCGAACCCGTGCGCCGCACGGCCTTCACGCGCTCCGGCACGCGCGGCAGCGTGCCCAGCACGTTTGCGACCGGCTACCTTTACGCCGGCATGGGCTACACCACCGCTTTCGATGCCGCCATACCGCCGCTCAGCGCCCGCCACGCCCACGAGGAATTTCACGACACGCCCATCATCGACAAGGGCTTCTTCGTCCTCTTCGGCAACAACCACTACGTCATGCGCCAGATCGCGGCCAAGGAACCCGAACGGCTGCGGGCGTTCGTCGCCTGGCTGCTCGACGCCGCGAAGGGTTATGCCGTCAAGCTCGTCAACCCCGGCGGCGTCGAGGAGTGGAAGGGCGGCAGCGGCAACATCCACGACCTTGACGCCAACGTCGCACACTTCGACGTGACGGCCCGGCAGATCATCACCGAGGTCGCCCAGACCGCGATGGACCTTGGCCTGCCGCATCCCGTCCACATCCACTGCAATAACCTCGGCCTGCCCGGCAACTGGCGGACGACGCTCGCCACCATGCAGGCGCTCGAAGGCCGCCGCGCCCACCTGACGCACGTGCAGTTCCACAGTTACGGCGGCGAACCCGACGACCAGGCCGCGTTTTGCTCCAAGGTGCCGGAACTGGCCGACTACGTCAACGCCCACCCCAACCTGACGGTGGACGTGGGCCAGGTGCTGTTCGGCGAAACCACGTCGATGACCGGCGACGGCCCGCTCGGCTACTACCTGCACAAGGTGACGGGCCGCAAGTGGACCAACGCCGACACCGAGATGGAGGCCGGCTGCGGTATCGTGCCGATCACCTACAAGGAAAAGAGCTTCGTCAACGCCTTGCAATGGGCCATCGGCCTGGAGTGGTATTTGCTCGTCAACGATCCGTGGCGCATCGCCATGAGCACCGACCACCCCAACGGCGGCTCCTTCCTCGCCTACCCGCAGATCGTCCAGCTCCTCATGGACCGCACCTACCGGCAGGAAGTCCTCAAGCGCGTCCACCCGCGCGTCCTGAAGCGCTGCACGCTCAAGGACCTCGACCGCGAATATTCCCTTTACGAGATCGCCATTATCACCAGGGCGTCGCCGGCGCGGATGCTCGGCCTGACGAACAAGGGCCACCTCGGCGTCGGCGCGGACGCCGACGTGACGATCTACACGCCGGGCGCCGACCTACGGGCCATGTTCGAGTTGCCGCGGTATGTTATCAAGGCCGGCGGCATCATCGTCGAAAAGGGCGAGGTCCGGGCCGACCTGTACGGCAAGACCCTGCACGTGGCACCGGGCTACGACGAGAGTGTGATCCCGGACATCCGCAAGTGGTTTGAGGCGTATTACACGATTCAGTTCGCGAATTACCCGGTGGACGAGGCCTACCTGGCCCACGGGGGCACCGTGGTCGCCTGCTCCAAGAGGTAAGTAGGAGGCGGATCAATGATCCAACAGCTGCAACGGACCGAACCCCACGCGCGGCAGTGGTCGCGGGAGGAATTCGACCGACTCCAGGAGTTGGGGTTTTTCGAAGGCGAGGACGTGGAACTTGCCGAGGGCGAGGTACTTGTTCGGCTTGGCGACTGCGGCATTGGTACCGAGCCGAGATTGTGGAGCAAAGAAGCGTATTATCGGCTCGGCGAATTGGGATTCTGCATGGGGCAAAAGGCGGAACTCATTGCGGGCACAATCATGGTAACGAGTCCCCAGAAACATCCTCATTATGCGGCCCTCGACCGAGTGGGCAGCATCCTCGAAACCGTACTTGGGCCGGCGGTTTGGGTGCGGACTCAAGGCCCGCTTGATTTGGGACTGGTAATCGAGCCGGAACCGGATGTGGTCGTCGTGCTCGGCTCTCCGGACGATTATGCAGCCCACCCCACGACCGCCGTGTTGGTTGTCGAAGTCAGCGCCTCGACGTTGGCCTATGACCGCAGGGCCAAGGCTAGCCTCTACGCGGCGGCGGGGATTGCGGATTACTGGATCGTCAACCTTGTAGATGACCAACTCGAAGTACGGCGCAACGCGGTCGCCGACCCTTCGCAGCCGCACGGCCACCGCTTCACCACCGTCCTGCTCCTGAACCGCTCGGACACAGTGACGCCGCTCGCCTTTCCTGGCGTTGTCATTCCTGTGGCAGGCTTGCTACCGTGAAAGCGTGGTGAAAAACCGATGACACCCCGCAAGCGCGACCCAAAAGATCGGGCTGAACACCAGACCAACACGGAAGCCCGCAACCGGGAAAAGCATCAGCGCGGACAAAAGCGGAAGGCAATGGCTAAGGGCAAAGACAAGAAACGCCAGCAACGGAATTGGTTCCAGAGGTAGCAACATGGGAAAAATTGAGAAGCTCTTGGCCGCGAAGCAGTGGAAGGCGGCGCGAGCGCTCATTCAGGACGAGTTGCTTTCCAAGCCGACAGACCACTGGCTTTGGACCACGCTAGGTCTCACGTACTATGAAGAGCGGACGTATGACAAGGCGCTGAAGTGCAGCCGGCGGGCCGTTGAACTGGCGCCGCATTGTCCTTTGGTTTTATGGGATTTCGCGGGCTGCCTGCAAATGAACGGGAAAGGATCGTCGGCGTTGGCGATCTGGACTCTTCTATTGAGCATGGACCTGGACGAAATCGCCTATGGCGAATGCGACGAAGGCATGGATTGGGCGATGCAGCTCCTCAATGATGTCCACTTTCGGATGGGACGTCACTACCAGCACGAGGGCCAGAACGAAAAGGCGGTTGTGTCGTTCAAGAAATATCTCCACAACCGTTCGCACGGCGTTGGCAGCATTTACGACAAGAAGCAGGTGGAAACCTATCTCGCCCAGTTGGAAACGCCGAATGGTTCTTCAAACGCCAAGGCGTCCGCCAAGCAGAGAGCGAAATCATGAAGCTCATCCTCGCCATTATCCAGCCGTCCAAACTCGAGGCCGTCAAGGAGGCGCTCAACAAGGTCGAGGTGTTCCGTCTCACCATCGTGGACGTGCAGGGCTTCGGCCGGCAGAAGGGCCATTCCGAAATCTACCGCGGCCACGAGCTAACGGTGAACTTGTTGCGCAAGGTGCAGTTGCAGATCGCCGTCAACGAAGATTTCGTCGAGCCGACGGTGAACGCCATCATGGAGGCCGGCCGCACCGGGCCGGAGGGCCGCATCGGCGACGGCAAGATTTTCATCCTGCCGCTGGAAGACTGCATCCGCATCCGCACCGGCGAACGCGGCCCCGAGGCGATTTAACCCCGGCAAACCCACATGGAAATCAGCGGCACGAACACGGCAGAATCTACGCAAGCCGTCGGTCTGTTATTGTCGGACGATCTGCTGTTCACTAGCCGGATCAGGGGCGTTGCCAATTCCCTCGGCTTGAATGTCCGGGCGGCCCGCTCGGCTGAGGCGATGCTGAGCCTGGCCCGGCAACAACCGCCGCACTGCGTCATCGTCGATCTTGCCAACCCGGGGCTTGTACTCGTGGACTTGATGCGGCAACTCGGTGAGCTTGTCAATGCGCCGCGCGTCGTGGCGTACGGCTCGCACGTTGACACGGAAAGCTTGCGGGCGGCGCGGGCGGCGGGTTGTGACCCCGTGTTGCCGCGCAGTAAATTTGTCGAGGAACTGCCGACCGCGCTGCCCCTCTGGTTCGCCGGACGGAAGGCGTAGTGCAAAACGCCGCTGTAATCGCGCCAAGAGCGGGGTATAATGGGGTTAGTCGGTACACGAAGCAAGCGCTAGCCAAGGGTGATGCCATGTTTGATGAATTGCTCGTCACACCACCGCGGGTGGTCCAGCTTGAGAACCAGGAAATGCTCCTCATCCAGGCCGACCACGTTCAGCAAGGCGACGCCCAGTTCGCCACGCCGAGCGAGGACCAAATTCGTTCGGCCGATCAGGTTTTTTCCCAGGATAAGAAGGCCGACGACGGCTTGACCGCCATCCTCGGCGTCACGACCGGCATGATCGTGCTGCACGACATGGCGAAGGACCGGTTTGGGAATGTCGAGGAAGAGGAAGAACAGACCGAGCCGAAAGAGAAGCCGGAAGAAGAGTAGCGCCCCGACTTGCCGCTTGCGGCTTTGCAAATGCATGCAAAGCCGCAAGCGGCAAAACCTACTTGTTCTCCGCCTCGGCGCACAGCCGTTGTTTCTCGGCGGCCCCTTCCCGCAGAATCTCCGCCTTTTCTTCCACCACCACGTCTTCCAACACCGTGTCGTCAATGTGAACGCCGTGAAACGCGCGCGGCGCGTAATCCGGCCCCAACACGTCCAGCACCGTCGGGTGAATTTGCGGCTTGTCCGGCGACACGAAATAACCGTGGACCTGCACCGCTTCATCTTGATACTCCGGGTATTCCAGCAACGCCGCGTGCAACCGGTCGAGCCGATAGTGCGGCACCGTCGCGTACAGGTGGTGCGGCAAGTGTAAATCCTGGCCGATCGGGAACACGCTAAACCGGATGAACCCCCGGACAAAGAAGATGCGCGAGTTCGTCAGCCAGCCGCGGTCGGCGTTGCCGTGCTGCACCCACTGGCGCAGGATCATGAAGAACGAGAACGACGTGAAAATCGGCACCAACCACAGGAGGAAATAATAGAGTGGCACCCAGGGATCGACGAGCAGTGCCAGCCACGCCAGGCCGTTGAACACCGCCGTGATGAACGTCACCCGCAGGATGGTGCCGACGCGCTGCGACAGTACGGAATGAATGCGGCTCTGGTGAAACTTCGACTCCGGCAACAGTAGGTAGAACGTCAACAGCGCGACGTACAGGGCCGCTGGCACGACCGCGAGCCAGAGCGGGTCGCCGTAAAGCACAAGTCCCGTCAGGGTGCCGACCAGCGTAACGAGGTAAAGGATCGCAACGCGGATCGCGAGCTTGGAGGGCTTCCAACCCTTGCGCATGTAGGGATTCTTGTCGGTGCCGGTCGCGTTGTAGGCGGCGCGAATGCGGATGAAGCGGAACAGGTTTGGCAGCCACAGTTGCTTCAACAGCGTCAGCAGGAACGCCTTTTTCGCCATCGGGAACGGCAGCCAGTGACCGCTCGTTTGCAGCTGTGAAATGTCCGGGTCGCGCTGCGGGTCGTTGACGAACTGATGGTGTGCCAGGTGTTGTAGCCGGTAGTGGTGCGTGCTGCTGAACATCGGAAACATGCAAAACCACTCAGACACCAGGTCGTTGAGGTAGCGGTTGCGGAATAGGATGTGATGCACCGCCTCGTGCGCCAGGCCGCTCAACTGGTGCTGCCCCGCGCCGACCAGGAAAATCGCCAGCACCGTCACCGGCACGTTCAGCCAGAACGGCAAGCCCCATCCTGCGCGCAGGTAATAGAACGCGACCGCACCGCCGATCACCAGGGCGAAATAGAAGTAGGTGCGCAGGAGGTAATAGAAGTTGGTGGCATTGTCCGTCTGCCGCAACCGCTGCAAGGTTTCTTTGAGTTCCGGGTCCTTCAGGGATTTCTGCGTTTTCGCCGGCAGCGCGACAGTACTCATGAAGGCGTCCCCACGTCGTTATCTTGCTTCCGCAACGTTGAACCGCATTGCGACCTTCCCATCTCACCCATTTTAGTGGCACCGGCGGCAATAGACGAGCGGATTAAAGAGGCAATTCGGGGCGCAAACGAAAACGGCCTCCGCCTTTTTGGGGAGACCGTTACAGCTGGCACAGCTGTTACCGCGTCAGGCCGCGTGCCGGGGGTTGTGGTCGATGTGGATCGGCGCGACCTTCGCGTGGGCACCGCCGCGACCGGCGGTCGCGGGGCCGGCGGCGACCTTCGGCTCGGCGGCGCGGGCGTGTTCCTTGTGGACGTGATAGTTGTCGCGGTACAGGCGCACCAGGTCGGGATGGCCCTTGATGACGAGCAAGTTCTCGGCGTTCTCGCTCTCGGCCTGGTGCGTGAAGTTGAAACTGCCGGTCACGAGCGTCTTGCCGTCGATAATCATGATCTTGTTGTGGGCGATCGCGTGGTGGGCGTCGATGACCGGCTTCATGCCCTGTTCGAGGAAGAAGTGCAAGTCGGTATGGGCTTCGAGTTCGTTACTGTGATCGAGCACGATTTCGACGTGGACGCCGCGCAGCTTGGCATCGACCAGCGCCTTGGAGATGCGTTCCGCCGTGAAGGAGTAGGCGAGGACGAGAATTTCCTTCTTCGCGCGGCCCAACTCGGCGACCACCGCGTCGGTGACGCCGCCCTTGGGCGAGAAATGGACGGAAATAAAGGGCGGTGTGGCGACGAGGCGGTAAAGCCGGCGCAGCAGGAAAAGTAGGGTGAACGCCCCGGTGGCCCCCGTCGCAATGAATATCCACATCGTCGATAACATCGACCGCCCTCCATCCCTTGAGGTCCGGCTGCCAAGGATAACAGCGCGGCGGAAACGCACAAGAGGGGATTTGCCGCTTGCGGCTTTGCAATCGTGCAAAGCCGCAAGCGGCGGCAAACATCGGGGCCGGTCGTTCCGCTCCAGGCTCGCCCAATCTGGCCGTGCCAGCTAGGATGGCTGGAAAGGAGAATCCCCATGATCGAACTGACTGACCAGCAGCGCGAAGCTGTGAAGAACGGCGAAGCGATCCGAATCGCAGCCCCGGAATTCGGGGAAGACCTGGTACTCCTGCGTGCGACGCATTATGAAAGCATGCGGGAGTTGCTGGACGACCAGCGCGAGCAACGGGCCGTCCTGCGGGCCTCGATGAAGCAGGCGGCGAAGGTCGCTCAAGAGAATCCTTATTGACCATGAATCCAGGCGAAATCTACAGGGCCGACCTCGGCGAGGCGACTCCCCATCCGGTGATCGTCGTTGCTCGGGAGGAATTGAACCGGGGCGACCGGGGGGTGGCCGTACTCTGCACCTCCCAGAAGTTCGCGACGCGCTCCACGCTGGCCCATTGCGTGCCCTTCAAGGCCGGCCAGTTTGGCTTCACGAAGGACTGCGTTGCGCAGTGCGAAAACATCTTCATGGTCGCCAAGGACAGTCTGGACCCGACGCTGGTTGGAACGCTGGACGACCTGACCATGCGGGAAGTGGTAAAGGCGATCAGTCACGTTATCGACTCGGACTGCGAGCCGAACTGATTGGAGGCGAAAGCTCTGCAGTGGCGATAACGGCCGTCTGAATCGGTTCCTGCCACCTTTTTCGTGGCCGGAGCCCGTCCGCATCGTATCCCGTTGCGGAGGCAATGCAGACCCCGAAAGCATGAAAGCATGGCACCCGGCGCTGTCGTCACGCTCTTCCAAGATCATTCGGTAGGCTCGGAGCCGAAATGACGGCCAGTTGATCTTCTCGGAATTCGCCATAGGCCGGCTTCGGTTTACGTCGGACGCGAACCCGGTAGATCCGCGCGCCTCCCGGTCCGAGCGGACCGCAGAACTCGACAATCCTCCCGCCCCGGTAGCCGGAATTGAGAATCTGTACCCGGTCCCCGACCTTCAGAGGCTCGACAATTTTGTCCACGGCCATCGCTTGGTCCCTCCCTTCGGGGCGTCACCACGGAGCGACGCCGAGAATTCGGCACATTTCATTATCCAGGGTGCCGTCGAGCCAGGTCGCCAGTTTATCGCAGGAAGTCCGCCAACCCTGATTCGCACGCGGCTTCTAACGGCTGTCACGTCGAAAAAAGACTGCGCGTTTCTTCACGTATCACGCTCTCCTGAAGCTCGGGCCACCGCTCGACCATGGCGGCTGCCGAGATGCGACCCAATTCTCTCGGCTCGATCTTGTGGAGTCCACCGCCGTAGACCCGACCCTCACCACGGAGTTCATGGCCTGTAACGCAGCCTAAGAGTTCATGCACGCCGACGGTGCGGTCCGGGTGCTTGCGGAGCATGGCCGCGAGGCCCCTCTGTGGGTACAGCATGAGGTAGAGATTCGTTCCGATGGCCAGGGACCGGTTAAGGATGAAACGGAAGGGCTGCTTGTCGTCCGAGCCACGACCCATGTAGGTGCAAAGAAACGGAGCAGGTTCGCGCCGTTCCTGTTTGTACCACGGGACGCGCTTGCTGACGAGGTAGCCGTCCTTGATCCCCAATGTCTCCGCAGTTTGTAGATAATCCCACAACGCGGGATGGCGCGATTTGACTGCATTTTCCGGAAGGTCGCAGTCAATAACACATAGTTGACGGCCGATGCGGGGGTAGCCGTCCCCGTCGGCGTCGACGACCGTGGTTTTGAGGTGGCGAGGGCTGGGGAGTATCGGGCGCAAATATTCGCTTGGAAGGCCGCGGCGCATCGCCTCAAGCCGGTCGAGGACGAAGAACTTGTTGCTACCCGTGGCTATGCCGCGCTGGACCCGGAAGAAGTCGCCGAGCATCGGCCCGCTACCGTCGCTTAGCGTGTGCTGGTCGTTCTTTGCGTGACTCGGGTAAACAGTCCATTTGTGGGATTCCCGCAGCCGTTCGAGCGCGATCCGTTCACGGGCGTGCGGCTCCGACACCGTGCCGCCGAAGGTGAACTCCACGGTGTGGTTAGCGACAGACTGCGCTTTGCGGAACACCAGAACGACCGAGGACACGAGGGCATCGCCGAACTGAACATCATCCGGGTCGAAGCGGTGGGCGCGGATGAGCGTTACGCGATCCGTGAGAAAGCCCTTGAGGGCCGCCCCGTAATTGACGTCCATGAACTCCGAGGGGATGAGCCACGCGGCGATCCCGTCATCTTCCAACCACGCTGTGGCAAGGAGCAAAAAGTAGACGTATAGACCCGCCAGCCCATTGACCTTTACCCGAGTCATCTCGAACGCGAGACGTTGAAGGCGTTCCTTGTCATCGCGGTGCATGTGATGGTGGCGGACGTAGGGCGGATTCGCCAAGATGACGTTGGGCGCGGACGGGCACGAGCTTTCGGCGACGATTCGCGTGAAATCGCCAAGTACCACATCAAGCCCGACACCGCCCCAAAGGGTGCGGGCGGCTTCAGCGAACGCGGGATCGAGTTCGACGCCCACGGCGCTTTGAATTCGGTTCGGGCCGAAGACGGCGAGGACCGCCGAAAAGAAGCTGCCGGAGCCGATTGAGGGGTCGGCAAAGCAAATCCCACTGGCGGGCCGGTCGATGAGCGATTTGACGTAGCGTGCGATATCCAAGGCAAGGGCGTTGGGTGTGGCGAACTGGCCGAGCCGGTTGCGCTCTGCCGCCGACTTTCCTTTATCGAGGTCCGCCTGAATCGCCAGGCGACGAGCCTCAACCGAGTTGTCATGCTTCGCGACCATTAGGTTCAAAGCCCCAGCTTTGCAAGGTCATCGATCCGATGCTCCCAGACCCAATCAATGCCCTCGGCCGCTTCGTAGCCGAGGTAGTCGGTGCCGAAATAGCCGCAAAGGAACAGCACAAACCGCAAGTCCTTGCCGTGGATCGCGTGGAGTTGATGGATCTTCGTGGCTTCCTCTTTGCGCCGTTTGTTCGTGTTCGTGAAATCGCCCGCTGACTTGGCTTCTATGAGGATGGGCAGGCGGTCCTTCCGCAACTTCCTGGGTTGGATCACCGCATCAATGGGAATGTTGACCTTGACGGTATTGCCGACTGGCAGGTTCATGCGGAAAGCGTAAGTGCCCGCTTCCATCTCGGTTAGCCGTTTCCCTGGCGGGTGTGCCTGCTTCCGGTAGCCTCGGCCGTCAAGCCACTCGCCGATCAGTGCCAGTTGGCGACGCTCCTGGGCGTTGCGGACGATCGGATTAGCCACGGCACTGCACAGGCGGTCGGCGACAATGGTGGATGCCCGGTCCCGCTCGTGGTCGGTCGGCTCGGTGCCGGCGTCGAGCCACGGGAAGATGTCGCGGTCCAGGAGCTTTCCTAAGACGCGGCAGACCTTATTCAAATTCTCATCGACAAGCTCCGCTTTCATGTGGACGGACAACTTGCCCATTTCCATGCTGCCGATCAGCGATTTGCTCGCGCTGGCGAGGCCGACCAGCCGGTCGACCGCAAGTGGCGGGGCGGTACACATCCGAAGTGTTGCCAGCGCGCCGGGGTTCGCTCGGAGCGTCGCGGCGTCGATGTTGCGCAAGTCGCTGGTCGCGAGAAGCGCGGACCTGACGTGTTCGGTCGTCTTGACGCGTGTCGATAGGAACGCTTCGGGCGCAAACTTCATGAACCACTGATTGAACTGGTCCACCGACGCCACGATGTCGGGCTTCCAGAGGTGCGGTTTGTTCGCGTTTACTTTTTCGCTTGGCACAGCACGACTCCAAGCGGTTCCAAATCGCGTGACCGGTCGAAGGCGCAATGCTAACACGGTTCGTCAATGCACTAGCCGTTGCTCCGTCCTTTTGCGTAACTGCCGAAGTGAGCCATCCTCCATTTAGTATTCAAAAAACCAGTAAAGAGCAAGTGAAAAACCAGGGTGATCGGGTTTCGTTGGCCATCAACCCCTTCAAAATCCTTGCATCCGGCTCCTCTTCGTCGTAGCCAGAGCCACCGGCGTTCGAGGGCGGAATCCTGCACGGTCCAGAAAACTTGCCGACACCTGTGGGGAGAACTATGCGCGCAACGCCTCACCCACAACCCATGCGATGCGCTGAACCTGTCGGGGGGTCGTCGCTTTGGTTGTGGTAGATGACAATGGAATCAAAGGCAACCCCGGCGGTGGCACCGCTTGCGGCTTTGCGGTCGCGCAAAGCCGCAAGCGGCAAATGCTCACTGCGGCGGCGCGACCGGTAGCGTTACCCGGACGCGCTGCCCGATTTGCAGCGGCTTCTGGCCGGGGTCTAGCTCGATGATCGCTTCCCGCGTGCGCACGTCGTTGAATTGCAACGGTTCCAGCAGCATCGAACGGCGGTGCGTGTACCAGTCGGAGATGCTTTCGACCTTGCCGGTCCACACGCCCAGGTCTTCACTCACGAAATCCTTGATGCGGGCCGACTGGCCGACGTAGACCTTCGGAGCAAACTCCTGCTCGATCTCCGCGCGGACGATGCGCGGGGCGGTCGAACAGAACAGGATCGGCGCCTGCCGCGGATTGGGCAGTCCGTCGCCGACACTCACCTGCATCCGCAGGACTTTGCCCTTGTACGGCGCCTTCACGGTGCATTCATCGACCGCCCACTTTGCCTCGTCCAGCTGCACCTTCTTCGCCGCCACCTCCTGCTCGGCCTTGCGGATCGTGAAGTCCGGATCGAGCAACTCCAAGCCGCGTAGCTTCTTTTTCTCCGCCTCAATCTCGGCGTCCGCCGCATCAACCAGCTTTTGCGCCGCCGCCGCCCGGTCGGCACTGGCGAGGTTTTTGTCGGCCAGCCGCTTGGCGTCGTCGGCGTCCTTTTGGCCGGCGTCGCGCTTGTTCTGTTTCGCCTGAATGATGTCCTGCTGACCGGCGACACTGAGCCGGTGCTGTTCGGGCAGTTTCTTTTTCGCCTCGTCCAGCTGAATCTCGGCGGCCCGCAGTGCGGCCTCGGCCTGGTCGCGACTGAAGCGGGCGTGGCGGTCGTCCATCAGGTACAGCGGCGCACCTTCGTCGAACTCCTGGTTCTCCTTGGCGAGAACTTTCGCCACCCGGCCAGGCTGTAACGGCAACACCGCCGTGACGCCGTCGCGCACGTCTACCAGACCTTGCGACACCGTGCGCCGGCCGGTGATCTCCGGCAGCGGCTCGGTTTTCGGTGCCGGTTTCGGCGCGCCGTCGTCGGCTCGCGAAGGCAGCGCCAGCGTGGCGATCGCGAACGAACCGGACAGGAGGGCGGTGCCGAGCAATACCAAAACCGGCAAGCGCCAGCGGCGCGGCGTGGGTTCGAGGGGAGTCTTCATCGTACGCCTCGTATTCTGAGAATGCGGGCCTCTAATGAGGCACGCCGGGATACGGGTTGGCTGCCGTGCCGTTCTTGCCGTAGTGGCGCTGCAGGTCCGGGTCACTCGTCACGTCTTCGCTTTCGCGCAGCACGCCGTCTTCGATGTGAAACACCCGGTCCACGTACGGAATGATCCGTGCGTCGTGGGCCACGATCAAGATCGTCGAGCCGCGCTCGTGGGCGGCGTTGCGCAACAGCTCCACCACCTGCTCGCCGTGCGCCCAGTCCAGGGCACTGGTCGGCTCGTCGGCGAAGCAGAAGTTCGGCTCCTTGATGAGCGCCCGGCCGATGGCCACGCGCTGCTTCTCGCCGCCCGACATTTCGGACGGCCGCAGGTGCATTTTGTTGCCCAGGCCCAGCAGCGACAGCATCTGCTCGGAACGCTTTTTGGCCGCGCGCGCCGAAGCGCCCTCGCCCCAGCGCACCACCATTTCCAGCTGCTGCTTGGCGTTGAGCGCGTTGAACAGGTTGTAGCCCTGGAAGATGAAGCCGCAGTGCTTCAGCCGAAAGCGCTCCCGCGCCATCTCTGCCATCCCCCACAAGTCTTCGCCCAGTGCCGACACGTTGCCGCCGTCGGGGCGCAACAGGCCGGAGAGGACGGCCAGCAACGTCGATTTGCCGCTGCCGGACGGCCCCATGAGCAGGTTGATGTGGCCGGGGTACAGTTCGAGCGACACCTCGTTAAGCGCAATCGTCTCCGCCTCGCCCGTGCCGAAGCTGCGGCGCAGGTGCCGGCCGACCAACGTGGCTTCCGTGGACTGTTCAGGGAGCATATACCGGCTCCTTGGTTTCGGATCGCATCATTGCTGTTCGCCCCGTCGGGGACCGTTCCGTGCGGGAAGTCCGTTTCGTAACCGTTCACTCCCCCCCTTACGAAGGGGGGGTAGGGGGGGTGGAGAGAGCGCCATGACCGACTGCTTACGTTCTTAACCCCCCCTGCCCCCCCTTCGGAAGGGGGGGAGTGAACGGTCTGCTTACGTTCTTAACCCCCCCTGCCCCCCCTTCGGAAGGGGGGAGTGAACGGTTACTCCGTTTCTTCGCCGCGATTCCCCTCAAGTGCTCGGCCACGAACGACGCTTCAACGCAACAACATCGCCGGGTCGATCCCTCGCAACGCCCGCAGCGATAACACGCCCGACAGCAGCGCCATAATCATGGTGATGCCGGCGGCACCGACCTGTAAGACCCACGGCAGTTCAACGCGCACGAGGTTAAACGCCTCTGTCGCCCAGGCGATGGCATGGACCGTCGGGATCGCCAACGCGATGCCGATCAAGCCGACCCAAAACGACTGCCACAGCACCATCATCATCATCCGCCCGCGCGGGATGCCCAGCGCCCGCAGCACGGCATACTCCTTCATGGACGCCCGCGTCGCCGCCGACAGGGTCTGGTACGTCACCACCGCCCCGACGAGCAGCCCCAGGAATGCCGCACAGCCCAGCGCGACGCCGGCCTTGGTCTTCGTCAGCCAGTGCATGCGCGAGCGGTAGGAGAAATCGTCTTTCGTGAAGATCGACACGGTTTCATAGCGGTTGCCGACGCTCTGGACGACCTCCGGCCCGTCGGCCTCGGTCTGGCACTCGCCCAAAATGTAGGTCGCCTGCTCCGGTTGGAGGCGGAGCCGCTTCCAGGCCGTGTAGCGCGAACAAAACACGTACGGCCCGGCCAAACTCTTCAAACCCTTGGTCAGGCCGACGACCTTGGAGTAGTAGCCGGAAATCTCGGCGGTGTCGCCCACGCCCTTGATGCCCAGGCGGTCGATGTCCGATTCGTCCACGATGACCGCGTCCGGCTCGCTGAGCAGGTCGCGCATCGCCGGCGTCAACTCCGGGACCGCGCCCAGCGCGTGGTCGTCGAGGCTGGAGCCGATAATCATGCACAATTCGGTGCCGCCGTCGGGTTTGGACCAGTAGGAGAAGCCTTGCAAAAAGATTTCCGTGCGCGTGACGCCGGGCTGCGATTCGAGACGGGTGAAGTACGATTCGGGAATGGGCCGGCCCAGGTCCACGCTCAGCACGCCGCGTGACCCGAGCCAAACCTGGGCGGTGTTGTGGTCGATCGGCAGCGACGTGATCGAGAACAGGCCGAGCAACAGGCCGCACTGCAGCGCGATGAGCAGGGCGCTGAACGCCACGGCCAGAACGCCGGGCAGGTAGCGCTGTCGTTCGTACCAGAGGGTAATGAGGGCATACTTCATCGCTCGTCTCCCCCGCGTCGGCCGCGGTGGTGTCAACCCGCTGCCACTGTTGCGAGCGGGTTTATCTTAGGTCGTTTCGCCGCCGTCAGCGAGGGTAACTCGCACAGGCCGCCGTCCACGAACGTGTGGTGCCACATCTGCGTGGCCAGCACCGCGACCAACCCCATCTCGACCGAAATCCGTTTGGTGCCCAACTTGCTGAGGCCGCGAAACCGTTGCCGCCAGTGTGCGACCGCCGTCGGGTCAAAATAACCGGTGCGCTGCAATGATTCCGCGCTCAACAACTGCTCCACAAAGGGGGGGGCCTGTTCGAGGTGGAAGCTGTCGAACGGCGCGCGAAACATGGCCTTGCGCCGCCAGGCAATCTCCTTCGGCAGCCAGCGCTCGGCCACGCGCCGCAACAGAATCTTGTCTTTCAAGCCCGACAGTTTCCAACGCGGGTCTACCCGCGTCAAAAACTGACAAACCGCCTCGTCGAGGAACGGGTAGCGCGTCTCGACCGACGAGTTCATCGCCACCCGGTCGCCTTTGGCGTTAAGGAGCAGTCCCGCCAGGTGCGACCGCGCGCTGAGGGCCAACTCGCGGTTGAGCGGGTGCCAGCGCCTCATGCGTTCAGCGTCGAGGCCAAGGTCCTCGTACGGCACGTGGTCCAGAAGCTGCTGCTTCATTTCGGGGCTGTAGAAGAGCAGCTTGGACATCGCCATGATGCCGTACAGGTCCAGCCAGCCGTTGTGGCCGCCGACCGCGGCTTGCGAGCGTTCCAGTACCCCGGCCGAGAAGCGCTGGCCGCCACCGGCGCGGACGACAAGCCGGCGCAACAGCTGGCTCAAAGGCAATTTCGGGATGAAGTCGAAATGGCCCAGGAAGCGGTTGACCTTGTGCCACGGATAGCCGGCCAACCATTCGTCCGAACCTTCGCCCGTGAGGGCAACCTTGAAGCCTTTTTGATGCACCTCACGCGCCAATAGCAACAAAGCCGCGCAGGAAGTGTCCACCACCGGCCCCTCGGCGGCCCGGATCAACTCCGGGTAGGTGTGCAACACCTCGTCGGCCCCGCAATCCACGATGAACGGGTCCGCGCCGAGGTGACGGGCGACGATGCCGGCTTCGGTCGTCTCGTCGAGCTTGGGGGCCTTGATGCGGATGGTAAAGCACGGGATCGGACTGCCGCGGATCTTGCTGGCCATGGCGACGACGACGCTCGAATCGACGCCGCCGCTGAGGTACGAGACCACCGGCACGTCGGCCCGCAGCCGGCGCGTCACCGCGTCGAGCAACACCTGCTCGAAATCATCCACGACCGTGAGGTCGTCCAGTCGGCGGTCCTCGTGGCCCTGGTCCGGGAAATCGAGCTGCCAGTACGTCTGCTCGCTGACGCGGGCCGGTCGACCGTCCTCGGCAAGTTGAATCCGCAGGTAGTGGCCGGGGGACAACGACTGGACGCCGGCAAAGCAGGTAAACGGTCCCGGCAAAGCGAAGAAGGTGAACAGGTGGTTAATGCCGCGCGGCTCTGGCCGCGCCTCGACCATGCCGGACGCCAGCAACGCCTTGATCTCGGAGGCGAACAGCAGCCAGTCGCCGTCGGCGCTGGTCTGGCGCGTCCAGTACAGAGGGCAGATGCCGAAACGGTCGCGGGCCAGGAGCAGTTTCCGTTTGCGTTGGTCCCACAGGGCGAGGGCGAACTGGCCGCGCAGGTGCTCGAACATGCCCTCTTCGTGGTCTTCGTAGCGGTGCGGGATGATCTCGGTGTCGCAGTGCGTGCGGAAGCGGTGGCCGCGCGCCTCCAGTTCGGCCCGCATTTCGGGGTAGTCGAACAGTTCGCCGTTGAAGACGACGGAAACGCTGCGGTCTTCGTTGAAAATGGGCTGCTTGCCGTCCAGCAAGCCGACGATGCTTAGCCGGCGGTTGGCCAGCGCCAGGCCCGGCAGCTCCAGGAAGCCGTCGTCGTCGGGGCCGCGGTGAACGATGGCCGCGGCCATCGCGCGGATGGTCCCCGGCGGCACCGGCCGTCGTTCCCCCGACAGGTCAATCATTCCCGCAATTCCACACATCGTTGGCGTTTCGTGGGGTGCCGTTTAACGTCTGGCCGCCGTTCCAACCGCTACAATTTCCCGTCTCCCGTACCGTACAACCGCCGAACTTTGCGGGCGATGAGCCGATCGACCAACCGCGGCAGAAAGCGGTTTACGCAGAGCATCCAGCGTGCCTCTTTGCCAAGAACCGTTTCCGCCCGGTTGCAACGCAGCGCCGCCAGGATGCCGTCCGCCACCGTCTCGGGGGCCATGCCGCGGGCGAAGTCGATCTTCATGCGCCCTTCGTTGCGCAACAGGCTTTGACTCAGCCCGGTCCGGGTCAGGCCCGGCAAAATCAGCAACACGTCGATGGCGTAGCGGACCAACTCCGCCCGCAGCGCCTCGGTCAAGCCGCACAGGGCGAACTTGCTGGCCGAGTATTCGGTCCAGGCGGGCATACCGCGCCGCCCGCACATCGAAGAGACGTTGACGACGGCCGGCTGCTTGCCGCGGGTCAGTACGGGGACAAACAGTCGGATCAACTCGGCCGGGGCGAAGAAGTTGACCTCCATGACCTGGCGTAAGAGCGCTTCCGAGCTGTCGGCGAAGTGGCCGAAGCTGCTGACGCCCGCGTTGTTAATCAGAACGTCCAGGCCGCCAAGCCTTTCGACAGCGGCTTCCACCAGGCGCTGGCGGTCCGCCTCGGCAGTCACGTCGGCGGCAACCGCGAACACCTCGGCGGTTGGTCCGCCAAGGGTTTGAGCCTGTTCTTGAAGTTTGTCGCCCGACCGGGCAGTTAGAAGGACGCGCGCGCCGGCCTCGACTGCCCGCTGGGCCAGTGCTTGGCCGATGCCGCTGGAGGCGCCGGTGATAAGGATGCGCCGACCGCGAAGGTCTCGCACCATGGGATGTCTCCTTCCCAAACGTCCGCGTCTTCTCAGTTCCCCTAACTTGCCTAAAATTAACAGAGTTGTAGTATTCTTCAGCACTGTTTCGGGAACAAAAATAAAGCGTGTCGGGAAGAAGGACCCTCCACATGCTACGTCCAACCCACGTCGTCCAGTCCGTACAACCCGACAGGTCGTCGGGTAGGATCGTTGCCGGTCACCGCTGCAACGGGCCGGGCGAGCAATCGGGGCGTCGAGTCAATACGGGTCCGCGGATGCGCGGGAGACGGGAGCGCATCTCAATGCGGAAGTGCATGTTATAAGGGATTTGCCGGGGAGTACAAGAGCTGGCTGGCGAAAAAGGGGGATTGCCGCTTGCGGCTTTGCGGATAGCCCGCAAAGCCGCAAGCGGCGGCTCGCGTTGTTAGGCTCTATTCGGGCGCCGCGACGACTTCCCCGCCTGCGCGGCTGGCCAACGCGGGCATTTGGTCGTTGGCCGTATAGCTTATAAACCGCGTTGAGCCGTCGGCCAGGACGAAGTAGGCGCCGCCGGAGTGCGGGGACCAGAAGTGAAACATCGAACAAGGATCGCTGAACCGACCGGGAGAATAGGGATAAGCGCCAGGCCCACACGACGAGCCGCGCAGGATTGGTTGCAAGTTCTGTTCGCGCACGCCGAGAATAATGTCCGCCGAACCCGTCCCGCGTTGCCCGAAGCCGGCATACCACCAGCCGAACTGAAAGTCCGCGCTCGGCGGTCGCTCGCCGAGCAGCAACGTGTTGCTCGTGCCGTCGGTTATGTCAGCGATCCGGACGCTCGAATTCTGGAACAGCACGCCGTCGCGCGTGGCGTAGTTCTTTCCGGACACACCCAAGTAAGAGGTTAAAGCCGCGACTTCGTGCGAACGCTGCCCGACTTGGGGGCCGGGAACGCGGGAATCGGAAGGGCAGGCAAACACCTGGACCGGCGTGCGTAGGCCGGGGTGGGCGGTCGGTTGAAATGGCGAGGGGGTCGTGCGATACACGCTCAGGCTATTCTGGTAGAGCGCCTCTTGTTCGACATAAGGCAGGATCGACAGCGTCCACCCCGAGTAGGGCATCCGCGCCGGGTCCTGGCGCGCGTGGTGTCCCGGCGGGAAAGAACTATGCGCGTTGTGGTACTGGTGCAAGGCCAGCCCGAGTTGATGGAGGTTGTTCGCGCAAGTCACGCGGGCCGCTGCCTCGCGCACTCGCTGCACGGCGGGCAGCAGCAGGGCGATCAGCACGCCGATAATGGCAATCACGACGAGCAGTTCGATGAGCGTGAAGCCGGGCCGGTTAAGGGGCCGATAGTGCCGGGGCATGTGTGTTACCCTCCGCGGCGACCCAGGTGCCGCGCACCGATAGTTCTAGGGCGTGAATCCCGCGGTCGTAAATGTTGATGATCCTCGGGCAACTAAAAGCTCCCAGACCTACGTCGGGGGTCACCGTGTATTCGATCTCCGCTTCCCCACCGGCCGGGATGACGAACGGTTCCGCGTGCTTCGGACCGAAGCAACAGTTCCGCCCTCAGCCCTGGGAAAAACCAAGGATGCGAACTGGTTGCGCGGACTTGTTCTTGATCCGAAACCGCAGAGGAATCTCGTTTCCAAGCGGCAGGGGGCCGAGGTCCCGCGCCGGCTCGTCGATGGTGACGGCTTCGCCCGGGGGCGGCTCCCCCGGGGTGACGTACTGATAAGCGCCAAAGCCGAACAATCCGCACGCCACCAGGCCGAAAAACAGACTTGCCAATCGTATCATGAGATTCCTCCGGGAATGGGCCGCGCACCCTGTCGGGCCTGTCGCCGGCGCTGAAGATAAGCGAACGCCACCGCCAGAACGGCACAGCCGCCCGCTGCCGCCACGATCCAGAGATACCAGGGGATTGGTTTCGGGCGCGGCTTGACATCGACGGGTTCCGGTAAGCCGAAGGCGGCCAGGCGAAAATCATCGGGCGTCTTGTCCGTCACTTTGAGGCTGAGGACGCGAATTGTCGTCTCAATATTTGGAGGGGCGTTCGCCACCTTGTAATCTGATAAGATTTTGAAGCCGGTGGGAAACTCCAACCCTTCGAGGACAATGCCATAGGTCCACTGGGCGGTAGATGTTGTGGTCGTAGTAGAGGCACTGCGCTCGACCACGCGCCAGTCGTGGTCGGGATCGAGATAAACGCTATCCACAATAGCGAAGGGGGGGTCCTTCTTGGCGGGCACAAACTCGACCTTGAGCAGTTTTTTGGCTTCATCGAACTGCAAACGACGCAAAGTAAACTTGCCATCGTTCTCCACTGCGGAGAAAACGTCGCGAGCGTGCCCCCACACCTCGGAATGTAGACCGAAGCCCTGATTGGCCACGGGATTCTTTCGGATTCCGGGGGCATATTCTATGAGGGCGTAATCGGCATCCTCTTGCGCCTTGGTCAGCGTGAAATAGTAGTCGCCGTTATCGCACTCCAGTTTGATTTGAGGACGATCGGGCCGGTCGTCATCGGTGCGAATTCTTTCTCGCAGAAAGTTCTCGTTGAGGCAGATAAATCGCTCCCGTCGCGTGTGCGGTGTAAAGACGTATTTCATCGTCCCCACTCCTCCCGGCACTTTGTCGGCGCGAATCTCGTCCGTTTCTTCGAGACGTAAGCACAGCGCTTGATATTTCGCAAAGCGCGTCTGGTAGGACACCTTGCCCTCGGTTTTGATTTTGGCGAGCCAGACCGCATCGATTAGCGTAGGTTCCGCGGCACGCGCAACGCCAGCTGGGGCGAAGGATAGAAGGACAAAGAGGCACCATCTCGTTTTCGCGGTCATGACCACCTCAACGCTTCAATGTATCACGGCGGGCGAGCGGGGTTGCGTAAGCGCCCCGAGAGGCTTCCTCGGGGCGCTTACGCAAC
>JBBRLG010000016.1:0-29710 GCA_038231495.1 Gemmatales bacterium
CCGCAAGCGGCCCGCTTGCTGGCTTCCGCGCGGGTTCAGCCAGCAAGCGAGCCGCTTGCGGCTACGACCGCAGCGTCTCGTCCTGCGGCACCTGTTCCTTGACCGCCGACTCGCGCGGTTGCACCTTGATCGTCGCCGTCACGTCCAGTACTGGCTGCCGGTAACTCAACCCCTTGTAACAATCGTGCGGCGTGCCGACGATGAGCAGGTCCGCCCGGTCCAACACCTCGGCCAACGGCGTCAACTCCGGGTCGGGCACGAACGGGTCGGTACACAGCACCTTCTTGCATTCGAGCAGCAGCACCTTGCGCAGCTTGTACGACAGCGAGCTGCGCGGGTCGTCGCTGTTGGGCTTGAACGCCATGCCGAGGATGCCGACCGTCATTTCCGACAACGGGTAGCTGCGCTTCATGTCCTGCACGACGAGGTACGGCAGCCCCTCGTTAATCATCATCGCAGCCTGGCCCAACACGAACGAGCCGTGGTTGAACGCGCCTAGCTGCATCGTGTCTTTCAGCAAACACGGCCCCGCCGCGAAGCCGGGACGGGCCAGGGACTGCATGCGCGGGTAGTCCTCGCGCAGCGCCTGGTAGATCGTGTGGAAGTCGGCACCGAAGTGCTGGGCCGTGACGTAAAACTGGTTCGAGATCGCGAAGTTGATGTAGCGCCAGGCGTTGCAGAACAGTTTTGCCAATTCCGCCTCGACGGGCCGTAGGAAGAATACCTTGGGGCAGACGACGCGGAACAACGCGGCGGCCCGGTCGGCGGCGCGCTGGGTCGCGCCGGCAACGAGCTGCGGCAGCTGTTCCAATTCGCTCAACGACTTGCCCTGCACGATGCGTTCGGGGCAATAGGCCAGGTCCACGTCGCCGCGACCGCCCTGTTCGAGTTGGCGGGCGAGGCGGTCAGTCATGCCGGGAAAGACGGTGCTGCGCAGGATGAGCAACTGGCCCGGCCGCACCTGCTGCAAAAGCTGGGTCATCGAGCGGTCGAACTCGCCGACGGACGGGTCCAGGTATTCATCGACGGGCGTGCCGATGGTGACGATGATGGCGGCGGCGTCTTCGAGCACGGCAGGGTTTGCGGTCGCCTTGATGAGACCCGCTTGTAGCGACTGCACCAACAACCCGGCGGCGTCGTCCTCGTGGAACGGCATCCGGCCGGCGTTGACCATCGCCACTTTTTCCGGCGACGTGTCGAGCAGATCGACTTGATAGCCCTTGCGGGCGAAGGCCAGGCCGAGAGGCAAACCGACGTGGCCGCAGCCGCCGACGATGGCGAGGGGGCCGTGAAACAGGTCGTTGGCGGCAACGGGTGGCATTGTCCGGTCTCGGTGAATGGGTTCAGGGTGCGACAGGAGGCCATGCTATTCGGTTGTACCGCGACGGAGCGGGGTCGTCAACCGCCCCCGCTGCTTGCGGCTTTGCAAAACAAGTGCAGCGATAAGCAGATGGCACGGTGAGGCCGAATGTTCCAAAAACGACACACCCGGCTCGCCAAAAGGCGTCAGGACGACGCCGGGCGCAGTTCGGTCAGCAGCTGTTGCAACGCCGCGGGGTCCACCGGCTTGACCAGGTGTTGGTCGAAGCCCGCCACCTGGGAGCGGCGGCGGTCCTCGTCCTGGCCCCAGCCGGTCGTGGCGATGAGGAACACCTGCTTGCCCCACGGCTGGGAGCGAATGCGCTCGGCCACTTCGTAACCGTTCAGCTTGGGCAGGCCGATGTCCAACAGGGCCACGTCGGGCCGAAACGCCGTGGCCCGCTCCACCGCCTCGACGCCGTCGTGGGCCATCACGACCTCGTAGCCCACCATTTGCAACAATATCGCCAGGCTCAAGGCCGCGTCCTTGTTGTCGTCCACCACCAGAACGCGGCCCTTCGCCCTGGCAGGGATCGACGCGCCGCCGTCGGCAGGGGCCGGTTTCTTCGGGTCCGGCGGCGTCAGCACGACGGGCAACCGTACGACGAACGAGCTGCCCTTGCCGGGGCCGTCGCTCTGGGCTTCGACACTGCCGCCGTGCATTTCGGTCAGCCGTCGGACAAGCGTGAGGCCGATGCCCAGGCCGCCTTGCGAGCGGTCCAGCGACTGCGCCGCCTGCTCGAACATCTCGAAGACGCGCGGCAGCATGTCGCCGGGGATGCCGACGCCGGTGTCGCGCACCGTCACCACGGCGTCGCTGCCCTGGCGCTCGCCGGTCAGCCAGATATGGCCGCCGCGCTGCGTGTACTTGGCCGCGTTGGTCAGCAGGTTCGCGAAAATTTGCGCCAGCCGCGTGGGGTCGCCGTCCAGGTCCACCGACTGCGGCGGCAGCGCCACTGTCAGTTCGTGGCCGCACTGCTCGATCAGGGGCCGGCTCGATTCGAGCGCGGACTGGAGGACGACCGTCAGCCCCACCCGCTCCTTGCGCAGTTCCAGCTTGTTTCGGCTGATGCGCGAGGCGTCCATGAGGTCGTCGATGAGGCGGACCAGGTGGTGCAACTGGCGCTCCATCATGGGCAGAGCCTGACCCATCGCCGCCGGGTTGTTGCCCGCTAGCCGCAGCACTTGCAGGGCGTTGAGGATCGGGGCGAGCGGGTTGCGCAGCTCGTGCGCCAGCGTCGCCAGGAACTCGTCCTTGCGGCGGTCCGCTTCCTTTAGCGCATCCGCCCGGCGGCGCAGCTCCTGGGCCTGCCGCTTCTGCTCCCGGATTTCGCGGAACACCAGGACCACGCCGCTCACCTCGCCGTTGCGGTCGCGGATCGGGGCGGCGCTGTCGTCGATGGGCCATTCCTGGCCGTCGCGCGCGATCAGGATGGTGTGGTTGGTCAAGCCGACGATCCGGTCCTCGCGCAAGGCCACGAGGGCGGGGTTCTCGGCCGGCGCGCGGGTGGACTCGACGACGATGTGAAACACCTCGCCCACCGGCTTGCCCGCGGCGTCCGACAGCATCCAGCCGGTCAGGGTCTCGGCAACGCCGTTAAGCAACGTCACCCTCCCTTCGACGTCGGTGACGATGACGGCGTCGCCGATGCTGACGAGGGTGGCGTGCAGCAAGCCCCGTTGCGCGTCGATGGCGGCTGCCGCCCGGGCGCGGGTCCGCAGGTGCCGTCGCAAGACCAAGGCGAAGCCGCCGACCCCCACCAGCCCCAACACGTCGGCGAGCAGTCCGGTGCCCTGGGCCGTAAGGTAAGCCCATTCGCTTGTATCCTGGCGCTGCTTCAACAAATCCTGCTCTGTCGTACGCATGGCGCCGACCACGGTGCGGAACGCCTCCATCTTCTGGAGTCCCCGGTGTTGCAAGACTTCCAACCGGGCCACGTCGAATCCGTCCGGCATTTTACGCAGCGCGATGGTGCGGGCCAGTTCGTCCACCTTGTCGCGGATCACCCCGCGCAGCTGTGGCATCCGGTCCCGCTGACTTTGGTTGTCGGCGACCAGACGCTCGATCCGATCGACCTTGGCGTCGAGGGTGCGGAGGGCGTCGTCGTAGGGTTTGAGATAAGACTTGTCGTTGGTGATCAGGAAGCCGCGTTCGCCGGTCTCGGCGTCGGTGACCGTGGCCAGAAGTTCGTCGAGGGCGTCGATGACTTCATGGGTGTGAGCCACCTGGTAGGCGTCTTCGCGCAGCCGCCAAGTGTTGAAGGATGCCAGCCCAGCGTTGAGCACGAGGAGACTAACGAGCGCGCCCAAGCCGAGCAACAGGCCTTTGTCAAACGTACGACCCATTCCGGCTCCGATCCGGTCCCCACGCAACGACGGCGCGGCCGCCCGCCCACTATCCTGCCATTGTCAGTCATAGTACGGCAAGTCGAGGTGCCGCAACAGGCGCAGCCAAAAGTTTTTGGACCCCGGTGTCCCCTATTCCGACTGCCGATTGTTCTCTTGCTGCACGGCCTCGCGAGCGGTAGCAAGAAAGGTGGGCGTTCGATCTCGTTCCCGGACCGGAGTCAATCATGGCGAAGTTTCCTGCCAAGAAGAGCGCGACGACCCGGCCGCGCAAAGCAAAGGCCCCAGAACCGGACCTGTTCGCCGTCGCGGAGGCGGATGGCGCTGCCTCCCCGCCACCGGGCCTGCCGGACTCGTGGGCCGCGGTGCTCGCCGACGACTTTGGCAAGTCGTACTTTCCCAAGCTGCTGGCGTTCGTCACGGAGCAACGGCAGAGTCACCGTGTTTTTCCGCCGGAGAACGACGTGTTCGCGGCCTTCCGCCTGACGCCTTACCCGGACGTGAAGGTGCTACTGTTGGGACAGGATCCCTACCACGACGACGGCCAGGCGCACGGCCTTTGTTTCTCGGTGAAACCCGGCCAGCCGCCGCCGCCGTCGCTGCGCAACCTCTTCAAGGAGTTGCGCGACGACGTGGGCTGCAAGGTGCCGAACCACGGCTACCTAATACCGTGGGCCGAGCAAGGCGTGATGCTGCTCAACGCGGTCCTGACCGTGCGCGCGCACGCGGCGGCGTCGCACAAGGACAAGGGTTGGGAGAAGTTCACCGACGCGGTGATCCACAAGCTGAACGAGCGCCCGGAACCGGTAGTATTCGTTTTGTGGGGTGCGTACGCGCGCAAGAAGGCCGCCTTCATCGACACGGCCCGGCACACGGTCATCGAGTCGGCGCACCCGTCGCCATTGTCGGCGAACACGGGCTTCTTCGGCAGTCGGCCGTTCTCGAAGATTAACGCGGCCCTGATGAAGTACGGCTATCCTCCGATCGACTGGCAACTACCGGATATAGCCTAATTTTTGCCGCTTGCGGCTTTGCGCGCAAACCGCAAAGCCGCAAGCGGCGGTCAGGCGGGCCGCACTCCCTCCGCCCAACAGATCGCGTACCACAGCGCGACATCCGGCCGCCGACTCCATTCCCTCAGCGCCTCGATTGCCCGATCGAAACGGTTCGCGTCTAGCAACGACTCCGCCAGCACCACCTCCCGCGCGCCGAGCAGAATGTTCGTCACGTTCGTCACCACAGTATCAAAGGTCGCCTCGCCGGCACCGCTGCCGAAGTCGAGCCACCGCCGGCCCGACGGCCGCGCGCCCGCCTGGTGCAAGAGCGACACCAGCCGTCGCCCAATGTACGGGTCGTTGCCGTGTCGGTCGTAGCTGCGGACGTACGCCTGCCACAGCGCCATGAAACCAGGCGGTTCCGGGTCAAGGCGCAAGACGTCGTGATCGTCGTCGGCCAGCACGACGCGGCCGCCGGGTCGCACTGCCTCGACCATTTTGCGCACGACCGCCAACGGGTCGCGCACGTGCTCCAAAAGGAAGCGCGCGTGGGCCAGGTCGAACGTGCCCCATTCGTCGGCGCGCAACGGTAAGTCTAGCGCGTTGCCTGCCCGAAATTCGACGAGATCGTTTTCGCCGGCCGCTTGCGCCAGCCGTTGCGCCTCGGCCAATTGCCTGGCGTCTTGCTCGACGCCGACGACTTTCTTGCGGGTGGCGAGGTGGGATGCGAGCAAGCGTGTGAACTGGCCCAGGCCGCTGCCCACGTCGAGGATGGTGCCCACTCCTTGAAGGTTTACGGCCTGAAAACAACGGGAATTAATGAGTCCGTTGAGCGCGGCCAGGCGCTGCTGCTCGTCGGGTGAAGCGCCGTGAATGTAAAAGGACGGCTCGTTGTCAGCGGCCATGCGCGGACCTCCTCGGCGGTGCTGGAATCCTCGTTGTTACCCGTGCAGCCTGCCTCGCGGTCGGCAGCTGAGGCCACCCGCGGAAAAAGATGTTTTGCTATGGCCGGCGCGCCCGCATAGAATTCAAAGGAGGAGGAGAGTCGTTGCCCGTGGTTGTCGCTTTCCGGGGGCGCCTTTACTGCCGTCAGTCAACCCTTCGAGACGCACATCATGACGAAAGAGTTGATGGAAATGGTGTTGCCCCGCCTGGCCCAACGGCTCAACCGGCACCTGCGACGCTACCGCGAAGGTCAACTCGACGACGCCGAGTTTTCGACCAAGTTCGAGACCCTCCTGCAACAACAATACAGCTGGCTGGCCCGCCGCGGCATCCCCGAAGTGGAAGCCGCCTTCGCCATCCACTCCGCCGTCCTCGTGCTCAGCGGTCCCGGCTTGCGGGCCGAGGCCATTGAGGAATGTATTCCGCTCGAAATCATCGAGTTCCGCGCCGCCCAGTGCGCCGCCGCCGACATCTCCCAGAACTATCGGGTTTCCGAACGCGGGGCGTTGCGGCGCATCTGTACCTTGGTTGCCCTGTTCGCCAAGTGAGCGCGGGATCGTCAATCGCGCCCGGCCAGTTCCGTTTCGGGTGTCCGGACCCGTAACGGTTCGTGGGACATTTGGTTTGACGTTACATCGCCCTCGACGAGCAACACGCCTCGTTTCTTGTCGACGCCGCCCTGGCGAACCAGCGCGACTCCCAGCAGAATAACCGTCATCCCGGCAACGACCGGCCAGCCGATCACTTCCTTGTCCAGCAGGACCGCCGCAAACAGGGCGACCACCGGGTTCACGTAAGCGTAGGTGCCGGCCAGCGTTGTCGAGACGTGGCCGAGCAGCCACGCGTAGGCGACGAACCCCACAAGCGACCCTACCACCAGCAGGTAGAAGAACGCGAAGACGCCGTTGGGCGTGAATGAATCCACAGTCAGCTGGCCGGCCTCGCCCGCCACCAGCCCCACGGCGGTTAGGCTGAGACCGCCCAGGATCATTTGATAGGTGGCCAGGACGAAGGGCGAGGCACTGCTCCGGCGGTAGCGCGACACGAAGGAACCCACCGCCCACGCCGCGGCCGACCCGAGAACGAGCAGATAGCCCAGCGGCGACCCCGCGCCCTCCCCCTCGTGCGGCCGGTCCAGCCAGAGCAAGCCGACGCCCAGGAGTCCGGCAACCAGGCCGAGCCAGCCGCGCCACGTCAGGCGCTCGCCCCACGGGCAGGCGACTTCGAGCAGCGCCATCCATAGCGGCGTCGTCGCCACCAGGACCGAGGCCATGCCCGACGGCACCGTTTTCTCCGCCAGCGAGATCAGGCCGTTGCCGAAGACGAACAGCAAGACGCCGACGAGGAGGGTCCACAGGAGATCGCGCGTGGGCAGCGGCACGAATTGTTTTCGCGCGACCAGGTAGCCGAGCAGGATCAGCCCGGCGAGGGTCAGGCGGACGCCACCGAACAGGCCGGGCGGCAGCGTCTTGACGCCCTCGTGGATGGCGAGGTAGGTCGTGCCCCAGGCGGTGTATACCAGGCTCAAGGCGAGCAGAATTTTCCAGGCTTTCGGCTGGTCGCGGTCGGCGGAATTGGCGGCGGGGTTCATCGGGAGTCGGGGCCGGTGGGACTGCGCGTGCGCCGCCGAGGATTCGTCCGCGGCGTAGGGTTATGCTATGAGGTTTGTCGCCGGGCGTGGCGGGCCGACCCGCTCCAACCGCCCCCTCTCATGATCCTTTAATCGCGCCCGTGGTACGCTCTTTGCAGGCTGGCGTGCGCGCCGGTCGCCGGTTACGCTGATGAGAGTTTGCGGGCCGTGTGTTCCGCGGTACCCCTTTGCACGCCCGCAACTCTCACCCTTTTCACGGTGAGCCACGTGAGCCTCGTCCGACGATACCCGTGAAGCGAGAATGTACCTATGCGCGTCCTGCTCATTGAGGACCACAAGCCGTTGCTGCGATCGCTCCGCCAGGGTCTGGAGGAGGAGGGCTTTGCCGTCGATACCGCCGCCGACGGCGAAGAGGGTGATTTTAAGGCGCGCAGCGCCCAGTACGACGTCATCATTCTCGACCTCATGCTGCCCAAGATCGACGGCTTCAGCCTCCTGCAAAAGTGGCGGCGCGATGGCCTAAAAACCCACGTCCTCGTCCTCACCGCCCGCGGCAGCATCGAAGACAAGGTCAAGGGCCTCGACCTCGGCGCCGACGATTACCTCACCAAGCCGTTCGAGTTGGGCGAGTTGATCGCTCGCGTCCGCGCCCTCATCCGCCGCACGCACCAGGTCAAGGACCCGGTCCTCCGCATCCTCGACCTCGAAATCGACACCGCCGCCCGCACCGTCAAGCGCGCGGGCAAGTCCATCCACCTGACGCCGCGCGAGTTCGCGCTGCTCGAATTCCTCGCCTTCCACCGCGGCAAGGTCGTGTCGCGCTCGATGATCTGGGAACACCTGTACGACGAGCAAGACGAGAACACGTCCAACGTCGTTGACGTTTATATCCGCTACCTGCGCAACAAAATCGACAAGGGGTTCAACCCGCCGCTGATCCTCACGCGCTGGGGCGAAGGTTATCTCCTGCGGGGCGAGGACGAGTCATGAAATCGATCCGCCTGTCCCTGATGGTGTACTTCCTGGCTCTGCTGACGCTGGCGCTCGTGACCGCATCGCTCCTGGCCTACCAGACCTCATACCTGACCTTGCAGGAGAAGAAGGCCACGACGGAAAAGTTGATCGAGGCGCAATACGACCAGCGCTGCAAGGACGAGAACGAACAGCTGAACCAGAAACTGCTGAACCAGGCCGAAATGCTGGCCAGCCTCGTGGAGTTCCGGATCGAT
Source organism: Gemmatales bacterium (assembly GCA_038231495.1). Taxonomy (GTDB): domain Bacteria; phylum Planctomycetota; class Planctomycetia; order Gemmatales; family Gemmataceae; genus JBBRLG01. The sequence continues at coordinate 8,466 of JBBRLG010000016.1, forward strand.
TTCAGCCAGATCCGCGATCGCCAACTCCTCATCGTTGGACTGCTGACGGCCCTGCCCACTCCGAACGGCTACGCACTGACCCCCCTGTGGATCGGGCAGGCGTTTCCGCGGCGGTGGAGCGACCCGTTCTTCGTGGTGTACCGCAAACTGCCGCAGATCAAGCTCAACGAGGACGAGCAGTTCAAACAGCTCAGCCGCATCGGCGGTCAGGCGGCGGATTACGTCCAGATCGACGCCTCCTGGGGCAGTTCCTTCCAATCGGAAAAACTGGAAAAGCTGGGCAAACGCGGGTTGCCGCTGGATGCCGCCAGCTTCAAGCCGAACGAGGTCGTGGCCCATAACTTCGACTCCCTCGTCCTGACCCCGGACGACGTGCCGTTGCGGCGGGTCATCCTGAAAATTCCGACCGGCATGGGCGAACCGCCACGTCCTCCCCGGCAGGGAAAACCGCCCCCGGGTGGTCGGTCGGGCGACCCGCCCTTGCCCGACAAGACCGTGTTCGATTTCTCCCACCGCCCGCCAATGTATATCCAGTGCGCAACCACCACCGACAAGTTGGACGAGACGTTGCTGGGGTTCAAGGCGACCCGCGACCAGGAATTGGCCAACGTCGAAGCAGAAACGACGGCATCGCTAATCGGCCTGCGTAATCGGCTGCTTGGTATCAGCCTTTTGACCTTCGCCATTACCATTGGCGGTGCCTGGTGGCTCGTGCGCCTGGGGCTGTTGCCGCTGGAACGGCTGTCGGTCGCCGTCAGCAAAGTGTCCGAAAAAGACTTCCGCCTGCGCTTCGACGAGCCGCGGTTGCCGTCCGAATTGATGCCGATCCGCGACCGCCTGGCCGGCGCATTGAACCAGCTGGAAAAGGCGTTCGCCCGCGAAAAGCAGGCGACAGCGGACATTTCGCACGAGCTGCGTACGCCGTTGGCCGCCCTCCTGACCACGATGGAACTGGCCCTTCGCAAGACACGGTCCGCCGACGAGTATCGCGAGATGTTCGAGGACTGCCTGCTGTCGGCCAAGCACATGAACCAGGTGGTGGAACGCCTCCTGGCCCTGGCCCGGCTCGATGCGGGCGTCGATCAACTGCGGCCCCGAAACGTGGACGTGGGCGAGTTGGCGAACCAGTGTGCCGCGCTGGTGCGGCCGTTGGCAGAGGCCCGCGGGTTGAACTTGACCGTCAAGCGGCGCAACGACGCCCAGGTGACGGTCGATCCCGACAAGATGCGCGAGATGATGGTAAACCTGCTGCACAATGCCATCCAGTACAACCGCCCCAACGGCTCGGTCACGTTGACGGTGGCCCGCCCGGACGGCCGCTTGGAAGTTGCAGTAAGCGACACCGGCATCGGCATCGAGCCTGAGAAGCAGGGCCAAATCTTCGAGCGGTTCTTCCGGGCCGACCCGTCGCGCGGCGCCGACGGGGCCAACGCCGGCCTGGGCCTGGCCATCGTCAAGGGCTACGTCGATCTCATGGGCGGCACGCTCGACGTGGAGAGCGAAGTGAACCGGGGCAGTACGTTCCGGATCCGGTTGCCGGTGCCGGCGTAAGGTCGGGCGTCGGGGGTCGGCATTGGCTGACAGCTAATAGCTGACAGCTAACAGCTATTTATGTCTTCTTTTCCTGCGACCGGTCACGAAGAAGGAAAATGTCATGTCCGCGTTGACCACACCGCCTGAGCGCAAAAGGCATCGTCCGGACGCATCGACGAAGGCTCAACGCGCGCGGTGGCTGGGTGACCCCGACGTGGTGCTCATGCTGCGGGCGCGCGACGGCGACGACGCGGCATTCGCGGAACTGGTCGAGGGCTACGGGTCGCGCGTCTTCGGCTCCTTGTTGCGGCAAACCGGCGACCGGCTGGACGCGGAAGACCTGACGCAAGAAGTGTTTCTACGGCTGTACCGCTACCGCGACCGCTACCAGCCGCGGGCCGGCTTCTCCACCTGGGTTTTCCACGTCACGCAAAATGTGCTGCGCAACGCCCTGCGTTCGCGGCGGCGACACCCGTGCGTCCGCCTCGACACCCGCTTCGGCGGCGAAGACAGCCACCCGCTGGAGACCCTGTTGGCAGGCGCGAATGACGCCCCTTCGCTGCCATTGGAGCGCGCGGAACTGGCCGGCGTTGTCCGCGCCGCCGTCGCTAAACTTGCCGACCGCCAACGGACCGCGCTGGAATTGCACCAGTTCGCCGACCACTCTTACGCAGAGGTCGGGGCCGTACTCGACCTGACGCCCAAGGCTGCTAAGAGTCTGCTTTACCGCGCACGCAACCAGCTGCGCACCAGCCTTGCGCCGTTCGTGACCATGACGTGACCGCACATCGAATTGCCGCTTGCGGCGGAGCGCGCTAAGCCGCAAGCGGCAAATGCCTAATGGTCGTCGATCAGCGCAAGCCGCAACCGGCTCGCCTTGACGGGATTATTTGGGCGAACGGGAACCTCATCATATGTGCGGCCGTCCAGTTCCCGACCCGCCAGCTTCTTTCGCGTGCCGCCCCATTGCTTGAAGAAGAACGGCACCCGCGCCGCCGCGCACCGGTCGCGTAGGCTTAGGAGCCATTCCTTTTGCACCGGCCGCGCCCCCGGCCCACTCTCGCCGCCTGCAATCACCCAGCCGATGCCGTCCAGGTTGATGTCGCCCAGGTCTTCGAGCAGCGGTTCGACCGACAGCATGCGCAGGCCGGCCGGGGCGCTGCGCAGGTGCTCGACGCGCGGCAAACCGTGGCGGCGGTTTTCGACGCTGACGCCCCACCAGATGTGCGGCTTGGCGGCGGCGGCGCGGAGTTTGGTTCGCAGCAGGTCACGCATTCGCTCGGAGCGCTTGGTCAGCACCTGGTAGGTGTGCCAGTCCGCCGCTTCCATGACGCGGACGACGCGCTGGATGTAGTCGTCGGGGATGGTGTCGAGGAACAGGTCGCTCATCGAGTTGACGAAAATCATCTTCGGCTTGGCCCACCGCAGCGGGTCGGCGAGTTTTTCCGGCACGAGGCGCAGATCGAAGCCCTGTTCGTAGGGGTGGCCGGGCACGCCGCGGAAGCGCTCGGCGAACGTCGAGGCGTAACAGTGGGTGCAGCCCGGACTGATCTTCACACAGCCGCGCGTGGGGTTCCAGGTAGCGTCGGTCCATTCTATTTTGGAATTGTCGCTCATGAAGCTCGGAGGTTGGTGCCGCTTGCGGCTTTGCAAAGCCGCAAGTGGCAAAAGGATTTCTTCTCGGACAACTCCCTCTAGCATAACAAACGATGGGTTCTTGGTTCCGATCTCCCTTCCGTGCCGGACGGTGTCATGTCGTGGAACAACTGGCTGCGTTCGTGGTGGCCCGGTGCGCGCGACCGAAGCCACTGGATCGTCGTGCTGTACACACGCCAGGGTTGTCACCTCTGTGAAGCGGCCTGGGCCTTGCTCAGCGAGGCCCAACGCCGAGACCACTATTCGCTGGAAAAGGTGGACATCGACACCGACCCGGTCCTGGTGGCTGAACATGGTCTGCATGTGCCGGTCGTGGCGGTCAACGGCAAGGTGCGCTTCCGTGGCGTGGTGAATGCGGTGCTGCTGCGGCGACTCTTCGACAGCGGTGCATAGTTCGATTCATCCTTCGTAACCGTTCACTCCCCCCCTTACGAAGGGGGGGTAGGGGGGTGGAAATAGCGCGATGACCGTGTACTGCAATCGTTCTTAACCCCCCCTACCCCCCCTTCGTAAGGGGGGGAGAAGTTGCCGGTGAACGGTTACCATCCTTCATCCTTCCGCCCTCATCCCTTACAATGGGTGTTATGATCCCTCTCGACCTTCAAACGGCAGAGGCGCCGCCCGCCCGCCGCGCCCTGCTGCAAGTCACGCATGAGGAACTGAAAAACTGGTTGCGCGAGCGCAACGAGCCGCCGATGCGCGCGCGGCAACTGCGTCGCTGGCTGTTTGCGGGCCGTGCCACGTCGTTCGACCAGATGACCGACTTGCCGCGCCGATTGCGCGACGAACTGGCGCACGATTTCACGCCCCTCGGCACCGCCATTGATCGGCACCTTATCTCGACCGACGGCACCCACAAGCTGCTCTTGCGCCTGCACGACGGTCAGGTGATCGAGTGCGTGTTGTTGCAGGAGGCCGACCGCCGGACCGTCTGCGTTAGCACCCAGGTTGGTTGCGGCATGGGCTGCGTCTTTTGCGCCAGCGGCATCGGCGGCGTCGTTCGCAACCTGCGCACCGACGAAATCGTCGAGCAACTGTTGCAGGCGCGCAACCTCCTGCCGGCCGACGAACGGCTATCGCACGTCGTCGTCATGGGCATGGGCGAACCGCTCGCCAACCTCGACAACCTGCTCGCGGCTCTCGAAATCGCCACGTCACCCGACGGTCTTGGCATCGGCGCTCGGCACATCCACATCTCCACCGTCGGCATCCCCGGCCGCATCCGCCAACTCGCCGAACTGGGCCGGCAGTACCACCTCGCCGTGTCGCTACACGCGCCCAACGACGAGCTGCGCAGCCGGATCGTGCCGACCAATGCCAAGACGGGCCTCGCCGCCATCCTCGAAGCGGCGGACTATTTCCAGGAAAAGACGAGCCGGCAGGTGACGTACGAATACGTCCTGCTGCGCGGCGAAAACGACGCGCCGAAGCACGCGGCGGAATTGACCCGGCTCCTGCGCGGCCGGCAGGCGCACGTCAACTTGATTCCCTTTAACGAAGTGGTAGGTTTGCCGTTCCACCGGCTGAGTGAAGTTGCGCTGGAAGACTTTGTCGCAACCCTCAAGCGCGGCGGCGTCAGTGTCAAGGTCCGCAAGCGCAAGGGGGCCGACATCGACGCTGCTTGCGGCCAACTGCGGCGAGCCGCCCTCGACGCGGCTGCGACGGCGGCACCGGAACCCCTTGCCGCGGCGGGGGTTTAATAGGGGACGACGGCACGACCGCACTCCCCGGCAGATACGAGGACCTCGTGGCAGTCACCGGCGAGAGCAGCGGACAACTGGCCCTGCGCGACCCCGACGTGCGCCTTATGTACCGGGTGCGCGACGACGAGGCCGGGGCGTTTGCCGAACTCGTCGAGCGCTACCAGCACCGCCTCGTGGCCGTCATGCACCACCTGGTTGGCAACCTCACCGAGGCGGAAGACCTCGCCCAGGAAGTGTTCCTGCGCGTCTACCGCGCGCGCAAGAAGTACCTGGCGCGGTCGAAGTTTTCGACCTGGCTGTTCACCATTGCCAACAACCTTGCTTTGAACAGCCTGCGCGCGCGGCAACGCAAGCCGGTGGTGCCGCTGCGCACGACCGACTCCGGTCCGCTGGGTCCGCGGCCGGCCGAGCAGCTGGTCCGCGACCCCGGCAGCGGGCCGATGCAGCGCATCCAACGGGAAGAGTTGGCCGAGCTAATCCAGCAGGCACTGGCGGGCTTGAACGAACGTCAGCGAGTGGCCGTGGTGCTGAACAAGTTCGAGGACATGAACTACGTCGAGATCGCCGAGGTCATGGGGTTGACGACCAAGGGGGTGAAGTCGTTGCTGAGCCGGGCGCGCGTGAACTTACGCGCCGCGCTGAGCAGCTACATCTACATGGACGGCGCACCGGTGCCGGTGCCGGAGGGGGACGAGGAATAGCATTCGCCGCTTGCGGCTTTGCCGTTGGATCAATCGTCATGCCATCAAACCTGACCGAAAAAGATCGTGCCGACCTCGTCGCCTTTCTCGATGGCGAACTCGACGCGGACGCCAGCGAGGCGCTCGAAGCGAAGCTCGCGCGCGACCCCGCCGCCCGTGCGGAGGTGGACCAGCTGCGCCGCACCTGGGAGCTGCTCGACTTCTTGCCCCGGCCGGAGCCGTCGGGCAACTTCACCCACCGGACTATCGAGCGCCTCGGCCCGGAACGCACCGCGCCGCAGCCCAAGCGCCGACCGTTCGCACTGCCGCGATGGGCGTTCGGCGTCGGCTGGGCAGCGTCGGTCGCGCTGGCGGTCGCGGGCGGGTACGTCGGTCTAACGCTGCTGCTCGGCAGCGGCACGCCACGGAACGAGCCGACCGAAAAAGACCTGGTGCGCGACCTGCGCGTCATCGAGAACAAGCGCCTCTACGACCTGGTGGAGGACATCGAGTTTTTGAAAGACCTGGACCATCCCGATCTGTTCGGGGAAGAACCCCACGGATCGTAACCCCGCCAAAGCGGCCCCGTGCCGCGGAGCGTGTCGGTCATGCGGCCCTGTTTGCGCGTCCTCCTGATCCTGGCGTTCGCGGCCTCGGCGCCGGTGTTCTGCTACTCGGAACAGCCGGCTCCCGACGAGGCGGAGACTAACGCGCGCCTCCTGGAGCGCTGGCGGACGGACCCGGAACACTTTGCCCGTTTGCAAAACGACCTGCGTGCGTTCTGGCAATTGCCGCCGGACCGGCAGGAGCGGCTGCGCCAGTTCGACCTCCAGTTACACGACACCGACTCGATCGCGCAGAAGCGCCTGTGGGGTGTGATGGAGCGCTACAACGCCTGGTTCGACCGCCAGCGCGAGGCCGACCAGCGCCGCATTGCGCAGGCGGCCGACCGGAACGAACGTCTCCTGGTCGTGAAACAGCTGCGCGAGGAGCAGTGGTTGCAGCGCCAGCCACAGAAGGTGCGCGAGGATTTGACGAAGCTGTCCGAGGACCGCCGTCACGACGAGATCGCCCGGCAGCGCAAGGACGAACGGCAGCGCGTCGCCGCCTGGATGCACGCCCTCAAGGGCCGCAAGGACGAGGGGACGCACCCGACAAAGCCGGCGCGCCCGGCGGACTTCCCGCCCGACGCCGAGCGCTACATCAACGAAATCCTCCGGCTCCAGCTAACCCTCGACGAGCGCGAGCGCCTCAAGGCAATGGAAGGCATGTGGCCCTACTACACGCGCACGGTGCTTGAATTGTCCGAGAAACACCCGGTCAAACTGCCCGGCCCGTCCACCGGGCCGGTGCGGTACACGGACCTGCCGAAAGACTACCACGCGGTCATCCCGCTGCCGAAGGACCTGCCGCGATCAACGCGCGAGGCGCTGAACAAGGCGTCGGGCAAGTGGCCCGATTACGCGCTAGCGGTGACGGAGTACACCCGTGCGAAGAACCCAAACCTGCCCCAACTGGGACCGAGCCGCCTGGCGGACTTCAACCCGCCTGTCCGGCAGTTCCTCGAAACCACCTTGCCGGCCAAGCTGTCGGCCAAGGAGAAGGAAGAGTTGCAGAAGGTGGAGACTCGTTGGCCGGACTACCCGATGAAGGTGTTGGAATTGGCCGGCAAACACGGCCTGGAAGTGCCGTTGATGCGAATGCCGAACGCCGGCGAGTGGTGGGAAAAGGTTGGCGGCGCGTTGCCCGAAGTGCCGGACCGGATGCTGCGCGACTTCGCCCTGAACGACCTGAGTGTGGAGGAGCGCGGCAAGCTCCAGCTGTCGGTCAGCGACCCGACGAGCCGCGACCGACTGGTGCAGGAGTATTTCAAAAAGAACCCGACCGAGTTGAAACGGCTGCAACGCCTCGATCAGCAAATGCTGCTCAACGCGGGGCATCCGGCGAAGACGAAACCGGGAAGATAAGGTTTGCCGCTTGCGGCTAAGCGCTAAGCCGCAAGCGGCACAGGCCGTCACCCATTCGCATTCAGCGCAATCGTCGGATCGTCGGCGACGTTGACCCAGACGTGGACGTGCGGCGTACCGCGGAAGTACCACACGAACGACGGTCCTTCCAGACGCCAGTTGTCCCACTCGCTGCCGTCCTTGGCCAGGGCGCCGTCCTTGTAAAACGCCAGGTAGCACTTATCCAGGCCGCCTTGCTTTTTCAGGCACGCCAGCGCCTCCTCTTGGTCCTCCTTGCGGAACGGATCGACCAGGCCGGCCAGCACTTTTTGCAGGTCTTTGCGGTGCTCTTCCGGCATCTCGCTCACGGCCAGACCGGGGAACTTGCCCTTGTCGCCCTGGAATGCGACTTCGGCCTCCGGCGGACGTTTGCGGAGGAGCGCTTTCTCCTGCAACTTGGGTTCGAGGTTCTTGTAAACCTTGTTGGCCATCTCGGCCTGTGCCCAGAAGACGTTGCCGGGGTGGTGAATCTCTTCGTTGAAACTGCTGGCCGCGTGGCCGTAGAAGATCGGGCCGCCGAACGCGACGTGGTCCTGGCTGTGTCCGTCGGCCCGCAGCGTCATGTGCCGGCCGGTCATGACGAACTCGAACTTCTTGTCGTCGTCGGGGCTGCCGAAGAGCGCGATGCTCTGCTCATCGCCCCAGTCCTTGCCGCCGGTGTCATCTTTCAGGTGTTTGACGAACTTGGCGTACCAGTCCGGGTTAATCATGCCTTTGAAGATGTCGTGGATGATGTCCTGCTGCTTCTTGTCGAAGAACTTGCTGCGGATGTGCGGCTCGGTGATTTGCCAGTTGTTCGACACGAAGGTGCGCAACAGGCCGCGCTTGGGGTCTTTGATGTCTTTGTAGTCCCAGTCGAAGCAGACCACTTTTTTTTGCTCGTCGGTCAGGGTCGCGTACAACCCCTTGACGGCGGTTTCCGCGGCGCTCTTGCGCGACGGAGCGGCAACGGCGCGGGCGGTGGCGAACAGGGGCAGGCTGGCTGCGGCGGCGACGCCGCCGGCGACCCGCAGGAACGAACGGCGGTCGATGCCGTTGTCGTCGCAGTCCGGGCACTTGTTTTCCTGGTTGTCCACGGTGATCCTCCCTTGGTTGGCTGGAAAAGGCGACGTTTGGGGATGCTGTGAAACCCCTCGTTTGTTGAGGGTAGCACCCCGGAAGGGAGAAGGCAATGAGATTGGTGAAGATGGTGGGTGGGCATTTGCCGCTTGCGGCTTTGCAAAGCCGCAAGCGGCAAAAACCACTTTGAATTTACGACCCGCAGCCGTTCGTCAGCACGCGCAGTTCCAGCAGTTCTTCCGCGTGCCCGTTCATTTCCGGAACGACTTCCAGCGCGGCGCTGGTCAGGACGTTTAGCTCGCGGCGGGCCATGCGCTCGCTGTTCGCCGGGATCAGGGCGGTCTTGGTCCCCTGCAACAGCGAACTAACGCCGCGCGTCGGCGTCGGCTGCACGGTCTGGGCCTTGTCCTCGGCCTGGTACCGCACCAACATGCCCTCGTAGTTCCGCAGCACGACCGCGTCGTCGGAAGCGGACACCAGGTAGTTGGGCATGAGCGGAATTTTGCCGCCGCCGTGCGGACTATCGACCACGTACGTCGGGATGCCCAGGCCGGACATGTGGCCGCGCAGGCCTTCCATGATCTCCAGCCCCTTCCAGATGGACGTGCGGAAGTGACCCGCGCCGATGACGGGGTCGCAATGGAAAAGGTAGTAAGGGCGGACCTTGATGCGGAGCAGGGCGCGCATCAGGGAACGCATCGTTTCCAGGGAGTCGTTGACGCCCTTCATCAGCACGGTGTGGTTGTTGACCGGCATCCCCCCCTTGAGGAGCGCCAGGCAAACGCGCGCCGCCTCGGGCGTGACCTCGCGCGGGTGGTTGAAGTGCGTCTGAATCCACACCTTGCCGACCGAGGCCAGCAGGTCGATGAGGTTTTGGTCGTAGAGCTTTTGCGGCAGCGTCACCGGAACCCGCGTGCCGATGCGGATGACATCGACGTGCGGGATCGCGGCCAGGTTTTCCAGGAAGAACTTCAGCTTGGGGACCGGCAAAGTCAGCGGATCGCCGCCGGAGACGATCACGTCGCGGATTTCGGAATGGTCGCGGACGTATTCGATCATGCGCTCGTCGTTGCGGCTGATCGCGTCCCAGCCGCCGCGCACCATCGTCGCCCGCTTGCGCGTGCAAAACCGGCAGTACATGGTGCAAACGTGGGTGGTCACGAGCAGCGCGCGGTCGGGGTACCGGTGCGTGAGACCGGGGACCGGCGAATCCTTGTCCTCCTCCAACGGGTCTTCCAATTCGTAGCCGGACGGGTTCTGCTGTTCCAGGGGTGACGGTACGGATTGCAGGCGAATCGGGTCGTTGGGGTCGTTGGGGTCGATGAGGGAGAAGTAGTACGGCGGAATGGCCGTCTTGTATTCGGTCTCCAGGGAGCCGATTGCTTCGAGTTCCTCGGGGGTGAAGGAGAGGAGCCCGCGCAGTTGGCGAACCGAGCGGATGGCATTTTGGGATTGCCAACGCCAGTCGTCCCACTGGTGGTCGGGGACGTTGCGCCAGAGCGGGTGGCGCCTGGGCTTACCGGGAGGTTCTTCGTCTTCGATCCCGCTTTTGGCCTCGGTGTAAGGCCGCGGCTGAAGCCCGGTGCGCTCTTCAGATTCGCTCATCGTCCGATAAGCCTCCATAATACAAGGAAAGAATGGTGGTCTCGCGCGTCGTTAACTCCCTCAAAAAGAGGGGTTCAGCTGCACGCGCCACCGCTCAGTTACGAGGATGCTAACGTAACGTTCACAAAATGCAAGGTCTACCTGATCGAATTCAGCTTCCCGGAACGGATTCAACAAACATTTATCGCCAAGGTTCGCAAACTTGACCAAACCCACTCCTTCAATCCATCTACCCACCGTATCCACTAATCCGGGCACGGGTGGAACTCACGGCTGCAATTCGGCGTGCCGGCCATCGGATTTCCCTGGGCGCGCGGGGAAATTACTCAGATCATCGGCCATTCCCAGGCCGTAATTTACTGTGGACACGTTGTTCTTGAAACAAAAGTGCGGTCAGGCCGGTCGCAGCTGCCGAATCACTCCGCCCTGGTCGTGACGGTCTCCAGGATCTTCTGCTCGCGCCGCTGGAGCAGGCCGCCCTCCCAGCGCACGACGCGCAGGTAGGCGAAGACGATCGCCGGGCATTCCAGCAACGACAGGATCAGGTAGATCGGCACGCCCCGGACCCCCGCCAGCTCCTCCACCGCGAACTCGATCCCCAGCGCCAGGAGCGCCGGGGCCATCGTGAGCGGCACCAGGAATACCGTGAGCATGTGCAGCAGCACCGGCACCAGCTTCGGGTTCGCCGGCTTCATCGTCCCCGACCGAATCGGCATCGGGGCGTAGATCGACAGCCAGTTCGCTACCGGACAGTACAGCAGGTACATCGAGAGCATCTGCAAAGGCACGGCCAGAAAGTGCTCGACGCGCATGGGGTGGAGCACTTGCATCGCGACGACGACCAGTCCGGCCAGGCCCAACGCCAAGGGTGCGGCGGCGAGGTTTTTGCCCAGCAGGATGTCGCCGCGCGACGCAGAGCACAGGACGAAGGCGCGGAAGCCGCTGCGGTCGAAGCCGAACTGGTTGCCCATCAGCTGACCCAGGCTCAGCAGGATCATGCCCATCGCCCCCAACGCCGCCAGCGGCCGGGCGATTTCCGGCAACTCGACCGTTCGCGTCAGAAACATCGAGCCGAAAGCTACCACCATAAACACCGGCGTCAGCAGAAGGAACTTTGCTTCCGGTGCCCGCGTCAGGGAGCGGAAGCCGCCCAGCGCCACGGCTGCGGTCTGCTCGGAAACGTAAGGCACATGCCTTTCGAGCAAATTGCCGGCGAGCTTTGCAGGCTTGGCCGTGACGCCAGCGACGGCGACGACGGGTGCGGTCGCACGTTTGCCGGCGCTGAACTGGCCCGTATAGAGCCGAAGGGTCGTGCGAAAGGCACGGTAGAGGCTGGCGCTGCCGATCAGTGTCAGTCCCAGAGTACCCAGGAGTGCCGGCACCACGTTGCCCGCCGCCGCGCCCGCGGCACCGAGCGGCAGCCAGCCGGGCGGCAAGACCACGTTGACGATGCGCGTCGTATCCTCCAACGTGCGCAGGAATTGGCTGTCCGAGGCTTCACGCTGTGCCTGTGCCGCCCGGTTCATCTCGTTGTTTTGCTCACTGTACTTCTCCATCGTAATTTCGCCAAAGTTCAACTTGCGATTCAGTTCGGTACGGGCAGTATTAGTGTCGGCGCTTTCCTGCTGCGCCGCTTCCCACGGCCGAATAAAGTGGATCAGTTGCGGCGTCTGGCAGAGCAAAACAAAACCCATGATCACAAAGGCGATGATGGTCCGGCGGCGGCGCTTGTTGACCATGAGGGACGCCAGCCAGCCCTGGAACTGATACGTGACCGCCGTGACCATGAGGAAGAACGCGGCCAGGAGCGGCAGTATCAGGAGCATGACCGGCCCGCGGGTAATGACCAGCGCCAGGCTCAGCGCGACCATGGCCGGCAGTAGGATGATTAGGCTCGGACTCAAGAGCGAACTGCAATAGTTGATCAGAAAAGCGCCCTTGAGCGATACCGGTAGGTGCAGGAACTTGTCCAGCGACAGGACCTCGGACCGTTGCAGCTCGATCAACAGGCCGATCATCCACGTGAAGAGGAATGTGACGACCAACCCGTCCCACACGTACAGGAGTACCAACGGGTAGTAGTCGGCGGGGACCAGGGGCAAGGCCAAAAGCCCCACCAGGAAGGCCGTGACGAACCCGCCGATCGCGAGGAGGACGCCGGCGACTGCGACGATGACTGCGACCAGGGCGTTCACGGCCCCGCCGCGGCGCAGCTGGTTAATCATGAGCCGCCAGCGCAGCCAAATAAAGGCCTGAAAGTGCTGCCAGTTCACGGGGCGTTCTCCTCAAGCCAGGTGAGCTTCTTGGCCGCTTCCGGGTCCGCGCCCGCGCTTTCGAGGAACCGCTCCTCCAGGGTGCCGCCCCGGCGAATCGCTTCCAGCGAATCCTGCGCGACCAGCGCCCCCTTGACGATGATGCCGACGTGGGTGCAAAGCCTCTCGACGATTTCGAGGACGTGCGAGGTCAAAAAGACCGTCGAGCCGCGCGTCACGTAGCCGGCCAACAGATCGCGGATGACGTGCGACGTGACCGCGTCGACGCCCTCGAACGGTTCGTCGAGGAACAGCAGGTCGGGATTGGGCAGCAGCGCGGCGGCAAGGGCGAGCTTCTTCTTCATGCCGTGCGAGTATTCCAGCGTCAGCTTCTTCTCTTCGCCCTGCAGGTCGAGCAGCGACAGCAACTCGCCAATACGACTGCGGATGGTGTCGCGCGGCAACAGGTGCATCCGGCCGACGAAGGTAAGGTGCTCGCGTGCCGTCAGGTTGTCGAACAGCGCGAGGTCTTCGGGAATGACACCGACGCGCGCCTTGGCTTCGAGCGCCTCGCGGGGGTCGAGCATGTTCTTGCCCAGCACAAGAACCTTGCCCTCGGTGGGTGCGAGCAGGCCGGTGAGCATTTTGATCGTGGTCGATTTGCCGGCACCGTTCGGCCCGAGGAAGCCGTAGAAGGTGCCGCGCTCGACGCGCAGGTCGATGCCGTTGACCGCGCAAAAGTTGTCAAAATACCGCGTCAGCCCGTGGGTTTCGATGGCCAGGGTCATAGGTGGTCCCGTTGGAGGTCGGTGCCGTGTTCGCGCGGCCGGCGGGTGTCACGGCAACCGCTGAGACCATTATGGCACCTTCCGCCCCGGCCGTCTTGCAGGGCGGGTTGTTTGCGAGTCAATCGCTACCAAGCCTTCTTTAACTTTCGGTCGCCCCTGTTGCTTACTGTCCAGGTGTGCAATGATAAGTCGATGGACGACCAAGCCGATTTCTGGAGCCGCATCGCCGCCGATTACGAGCAAGAGTTCGTCGATCCCGACTTGCCCGGGGCGTGCAATCCCGTACGCCTCGCCCTCGACCGCGTCACCGAACCGGCGACGAAGACGGTAGCCGACCTCGGTTGCGGCATCGGGCCGTTGCTGCCGTTCCTCGCCGAGCGCTTCCAGCGCGTCGTCGCGGTCGATTTCGCCGACGCCATGTTGCAACGGGCGCGCGAACGCTGTAGGGGGTTGAAAAACGTCGAGTTCCTGCACCAACCACTCACGGACTTGATGCCGCTAACCGGCAACCTCGACGTGGCGGTCGCGGTCAACAGTATCGTCATGCCGGAAATCGCCCAGGTCGAGGCGGCGTTAGCGGCGGTCCATGCGGCCCTGAAGCCGCGCGGCCAATTCTTTGGCATCGTGCCGTCGATCGACAGCGTCCACTATATGACGTTGCTACTCGTGGACCGGGCACGCCAGGCGGGTATGCCGGAGGCGAAAGCCCGGCAAATCGCCGCCGAACATGCCGAGCACCAGTTGTACGATTTTGTCTTCGGTGATTTCCAGATGCGCGGCATTCGCCAGCACTTCTGGCAGCCGTTCGAGGTGCGCCTGCGGTTGCGCCGGGCGGGATTCCGCCGCATCCGCATCGCCAAGGTACGGCTGGCGTGGCAGCAATTCGCCTGCGCCCGCGACCTTGCCGGCCAACCCGCGCCGTGGGACTGGTTCTTCGATGCGCAGCGGGAGGAATGAACACCAAAAGCAACTCCTCCCGAATGTTTTGCCACGCCCAGGGAGCAAGGGTGTGGCAACTGTTTCGGGACCGTGTGGTGGTCGCCGGGGGGAAGTCGTCCGCCCTGCCGCGCGAGCCAATCGTTGTCCAACCGCGACCCCTTTGGATGACGACCGGGCCTGTCCGACCCGAGCCAAGCCAAGCCACATATGGCGAGGGTCGAACCGCTTTTGCGCAAACGCTTTCCGCAAGACAGCCGTAAACCATTTTCCAGTATGCGCTTACGCATGAGCACCGACGCCTGATCGAACCTCGCCAATCTCGACCCTCGCCACGAATTTAACATTGGCGAGGGTCGGCGTTTCCGGGTGTCGTTCGCCTGCGCCAGCGGACGCTGGCGCACGCGAAAAAGCTGCTACGGTCGGTGACTGGCTCGCCGCGCACCGCGGGGGCGAGGGCAGCAATCGTTTCGCTCCCCGAAAGATTTGCCACAGCCAGGAAGCAAATGCGTCTGAAAAATCCTTGACAGCGAAAAACCAGAGTTGCTTACCGACACTACCTCATCGGCGGAGCGTATTAAGATGATTCACCTTAAAAAGGGCGATGAAGTAGGCTTTCTGGTTGGCGGCCGGACAGACGACTTGATTTGTACGCGGATAATGTCTGTCAAACCCGTTCAGGGGGCCAACGATCGGAAGGACAATGCCAAGGAATTTTCCTACAATCGGAGGTTGCAAATTGCGTGTTGGGCGATCAGAGCATGTTTAGCTTGGTAGAAAACCTGCTCGGGTAGCCGTGTCGCCCTTTCTATAGCTCCGAAGTCCCCCTGCTCTCTCGTGCGGGTCACGGGATCTGTTTGCGTATCCGTGGGCATGCCGGCCGCACTCCAACGTCGCCGCTGCCGCACACGGTGGGCCGAGTGGTGGGAAGAGAACGAGACCAAAGTCGATCGAAAAACCTATTTGTGGTGGCCAGCCCGAAAGACGGCAAGGTCGTCGCAGTTATACTCGCCGCGGCTTGGAATGACACAAACCCGAAGCGCCAGCGAAGGACCGTCCCTCGCTGGCGCTTCGGACTTGTGTCAAGTTGCCCTGCGGTGAGTCTAGCGGCCACGGCAATGTGGTGTGGAAGGCGGAAGTGTCCGGGGCGTGCAGTGTTGCCCGCCTGTCGAACTGCCATACCCTGGTCGGTGCGAACAAACGCGTGGTCGAACTCGATGACGAGGGAAACGTCGTGTGGGAGATGAAAACCGAAGGCTACGTTCGTCGCATCCACGGCTGGTAGTTGCCGGCTGTCGGCAAGTATTAACCCGCCCCACGTTTGCTTGCCGGTTTGTCGGAAATGAGATCGCGAATGCGCTTGAGCGCGACGCGCGCCTGGCCACGCTCCAGTTCGGGCAACTTGTCCACTTCGCCGTCAATATCCGCGGTCGAACCCTCGCAGGTGATCGTCCGCAGCCGGGTCGCGCCTTCCGGCAAGTATTCGATCGCGACCCGCATGCGCCCTTGTTCGAGTGGCGTGGCCGACACGCTGACCGCCGGCGGGCCGTTCGGCTTCGCCACCCCTTTCGGCACGTCCGGGCCGTCGGCCGCTTCGGCGATCCGCAGGACCGGCCCCAGGGCCAGAGTCACGTCTGCCGAGCTTTCCTTGCCGCCCCGCAGCAGCCGCAGCGTTACCTTGCGGTTCGGTTTGCTCGCGCGGATGAAGTTCGCAAAATCGTCGCAATCGCGAATCTTTTGCTCGTCGTATTGCAACAGGATGTCGTTGCGCCGCAGTTCTGCCTTGGCAGCCGGCGAATCGGGCAGGACGTGCGTGACCAGGACGCCCTGCTTGCGCGGCAATTGCGGCAACTGATCGTACAACGCCTCGGACACGGACGCGAAAAGAACCCCGAGGAAGGGCCCTTTTTCTTCGTGTACCGCAGCCGGCTCGCTCCGTTGCGCGTGCAGGGAGACCACCGGCAACAAGAACGCGACGACGATCGACAAGCGACGCGACATGGAAGAGCCTTTACGCCCGGTCAAACGGCGGGGCGTGAATGGCGACCACATTACTTGGGAGAATTGCCACCGACCTTGATCCAGGTACGGCCGTCCTTCTGGAGCAGCTGATAGCCGGCAGTGCCCGGCTGCACTCGTTCGGCCTTCTCGTTGCCGATCAAGGCGGGTTCCGTCGTCGTCGCCGTTTCGGTGTTGGCCCGGTTGAAGTAGGAAGACAGGAACAAAGGCCCGGCCACAAAGAACGCGACGCACGCCGCCAGCGCCAGTCGCGTGCGCAGCATCGGAAAGCGCGGCAAGGCACGGCGTAGGGGCAAGATAGCGTTGCGGTCGGCCAGCACCCGCGGCGGCGGCCAGGCGTACGGCAACTCGGCCCTGTAAAAGGCGCGGAGCAGCCCGTCCAATTCGTCTTCCGAAGGCCGACCCGTTTGCTGTACCGGCGGCACGGCTACACTCATAATTCCACTCACTTTCGCGACCCGCGTCCGACCGCGGGGAGCGTTGCCCTTGGGAGAGAGAGTTTTCAGGGGCGCAGGTCGCCGTTCGTGTCGCGGAGGCGGCCGGCCAGTCGTTGGCGGGCGCGGCTCAACCGCATGTGGACCGCCGATTCCTTGATCGCCAGCAGGCCGGCGATTTCCCCTGTATTGTAATCCAAAGCATACCGCAACGTCAGGATTTCGCGGTCGGCTTGCGGCAACTGTTCCAGTTCCTTGCGCAAATGCGCGAAGGCTTCTTCTCGTTCCAGTATTTCCAAAGGCGGTAAGTCGTGCGCCTGCACCCCGTTCATCGTCTGCGGCGGGTGGGTGCCGTTGCGCCGAAAGGCACTTTTCGCGTAATCTTCCGCCAGGTTGCGAGCCACCCGCAGAAGCCACGCCCGCGGGTTGAGGATGCGTTCACCCTTTTCCCACTCGCGCCACAGCCGCAGAAACGTTTCCTGGGCGATGTCCATGGCCGTGTCGGCGTTCATCCAACGGGCATAGGCCAACGCCCAGACTTCCCGGCTATGGTGCTGGTACAGCGCTTCAAATTCCGCGCGGTCGGGCGGACCGGGGTTGGGGATGGGGCTCATGATTCCATTATTGGTCTGTCCCCGTCCACGCGGCAAGGGAAAATATCCCGCCCGCTCTGTCAGACAAGACGAAATGCCACAAAGAATCTAACAGCAAACGGGCGAGTGAACCAAAGATTGTAAAAATGTTCACTGCTGAGAAAAAGAACACATGATTTGGCGAGCCGAGAGCGTAAGCGACCGGAGTCGATTGCTGAAACGCACTCCGGTCGCTTATGCTCCCGGCTCGCCTTTTCCTCCTATTCCTCATAAACCACCATTGACCCATCCCATCCGCTCGTTGCCCCCTATCCGGAGGTCCGTTTGCCGTGAACCCCAAAGAGGTTTTGGCCCAGATTCGCGCCAAGGAAGTCCGTGCCGTCGATCTCCGCTTCATGGACTTCCCCGGCCTGTGGCAGCATTTCACCATCCCGCAGGAAGCGCTCACCGAAGCCGTCTTCGAGGAGGGCTTGGGTTTCGACGGCTCCAGCATCCGCGGCTGGCAGGCGATCAACGAATCCGACATGCTCGTCCTGCCGGTGGCCGAGACCTCGTTCATTGACCCGTTTTGCCGCGACAAAACGTTGACGATGCTTTGCAACATCCAAGACCCGCTCACCAAGGAAGACTATACGCGCGACCCGCGCAACGTCGCGCGCAAGGCCGTCAACTACATGAAGTCCACCGGCATTGCCGACAACGCTTTCTTCGGCCCGGAGGTCGAGTTCTTCATCTTCGACGACGTGCGCTACGACCAGACGCAGCACTCCGGCTACTACTACCTCGACAGCGTCGAAGGCGCCTGGAACACCGGCCGCGACGAAAAGCCGAACCTCGGCCACAAGCTGCGTTACAAGGAAGGTTACTTCCCCTGTCCGCCGTCCGACGCGATGCACGACCTGCGCTCAGAAATGATGCTGACGATGATCGAATGCGGCCTGAAAGTCGAGGCGCACCACCACGAGGTCGCGACCGGCGGCCAGGGCGCGATCGACATGCAGTACGCGCCGCTGGTGGCGATGGCGGACAACGTGCTCAAGTACAAGTACATCGTGAAGAACGTCGCACGCAAGTACAACAAGACGGCGACTTTCATGCCCAAGCCGCTCTACCTGGACAACGGCACCGGCATGAACGTCCACACGTCGCTGTGGAAGGATGGCAAGAACCTGTTCGCGGGTTCGGGCTACGCCGGGCTGTCGGAGATGGCCCTGTACGCAATTGGCGGCCTGCTCCGTCACGCCCGCGCCCTGTGCGCCTTCACCAACCCGACGACGAACAGCTACAAGCGGCTGGTGCCGGGCTACGAGGCGCCGGTCCACCTGGCTTACAGTCGCCGCAACCGCTCGGCGGCGATCCGGATACCGGTGTACTCGCCCAACCCGAAGGCCAAGCGTCTGGAATACCGCTGCCCCGACGCCGCGAGTAACCCGTACCTCGCCTTCGCCGGCATGTTGATGGCAATGCTCGACGGCGTGAAAAACAAGATCAAGCCGGGCGAGGCGTTAGACAAGGACATCTACGACCTGGAGCCGGAGGAATTGGCGGACGTGCCCAAGACGCCGCCCTCGCTGGAGGATGCCCTGAGCAACCTGGAAAGGGATCACGAGTTCCTGCTGCACGGCGACGTATTCACGCCGGACGTGATTAGCACCTGGATTTGGTACAAGCGCGAAAAGGAAGTCGAGGCAATCCGGCTGCGACCGCACCCGTACGAGTTTGCGCTGTATTACGACTGTTGAAGTCGCGGGCGACTGTCCTGGCCGGAATCGACCCTTGCCATGCCAAATACTGTGCGGCAGGGGTGGCCTACCAGATGATGTCTTGCACGCCGGGAGATTCGCGCAAACGCTTATTGCAGAACAAATTACACCATTTGCTGTCATGGATTCGACCCTTGCCAAAAGTAAACCTTGCCAAAAAGCCGGTACTCAAGAGAACAACTACTAGGTGGGTGACTTATTCCTGGACGGAGTTTGGCTCTCCGACGTAGAATCGCCGAGCGTTAATGTACTCTGCGAAAGGAAGACGTGCGACGTTGCAACTACCATTGCAATGCGCCGGTTAAAAGCCGCATAATTGGAGGTTGGGCGACTTGAACCGGTGATGGAACTCGCCAGCAGTTGCGTGGCAATGTCACCCTTCCTAAAGGAGTGTAAACCTTGACCTCTGCGTCCCCTACCCGCGAACACCTGCTTGAATCCATCGCGGGCAGGATCAAGGACTATCGGCAAGGGGAAATTTCGCCCCGGACCCCTGCTGACGTGGACAGGTGGGTCCGTCAGTTTAGTGGACCAACTCAGCTTGCCATCCTTGTTGAGATAGATTACGTCCTGTCTCGGGTGTACATCTCAAGGCAGGCCTGTGAGAAGTACCTTACCCGTGTCGTCACCTCCCCCACGTTGGCCCTGCCTTCACCACGGAGTTCTGGCGGAAGGTGAACTTCCTGCGAATCCAGAACAAAGGAGAAAGTCAGCGGGTTATGCTGTCCCTCTTCGAGGAAGCCTTGCAGAAGGAGGCCGGCCTGACACTGAAGCAGTGTGGAAGCCCTGATGGACCGTACTTTTACCTGGACGACTGTATTTTCACAGGAACGCACGTCCGCTGGAATGTCATCGACTGGGTGAAAACGGATCGTGCTCCCAAAGTGGCGAAGGTCCACATCCTCACCCTGGCGAAATATCGCGGCCGCATCCCGTACGCAGAGAAGGAGATCCAAAAGGCCGCACGGGCCATCCATAAGGATGTCACCGCCGAGAAGTGGTGGCATGCCCCGGGACTAGCACTGGCGGATTCTTCTTGCGATGGTGAGACGGATTGTCTCCATCCCGCCAGCTTCCCAGAGAACGATCCGCATGTGCAGCTCCTTCTGACCGCGCTCGCTCAGCACGGTCGTCCTGCGAGGGCCAGGACCACTTCAACGACGGCCGCGAACAAGGTCTTCGCGTCAGAGGCGGGCCGGAGGGTACTCGAACAGGAATTCCTCAAGGCCGGGGCAAGGATCAAGTATGAGCTTTGTCCGTACTTGCAAAAGAACCAATGGCCACTGGGCTACGACGTATTCAAGGGTGCGGGGTTCGGCTCGCTCCTTGTTACCTATCGTAACTGCCCCAACAACTGCCCACTCGTTCTTTGGGCCGGTGATCCCTGGTTTCCGCTTTTCCCCAGGAAGACGAACACGCAGTCGGCGGTCGATGCACTGCACGCCGAAGTCCTTGGGCTAGAAGAACACTCGGGACTGGAATCGAGTCGCAAACAGGATGGCGCAAGTGCGGTGAACAAGGATGACGAAGAGCTTCCCTTCTAAACGGGACGGACCGAATATGAGCAAGACAGTTGAGGTTCGCACCTACGATCCGGCAGAAGCCGCGGTGTTTTGCAAGACGGCCGAGCGGTTCGGTGGCTTGTCCAATATGGCGGGCGGCTTCCCCCTTCGCATCAACGGGATCAACATCCTGACCTCAGAATCGCTCTACCAGGCATGCCGCTTCCCCCACCTACCCCAGGTCCAGAAACTGATCATTGAGCAGAGAAGCCCGATGACGGCCAAGATGAAGAGTAAGCCGTATCGCAATCAGTCGCGGGCTGATTGGGACTCAGTGCGAGTTCGCATTATGCGTTGGTGCCTTCGCTGCAAGCTCGCCCAAAACTGGTCTACCTTCGGCGATCTGCTGCGCTCAACCGGAGACCTTCCGATCGTCGAATTGTCCAGGAAAGACGATTTTTGGGGGGCCAAGCCCAATAGTGTTCGGCACGAGATTTGCGCCATGATCGGGTGGCGATCCGGCAGGGTTCCGGCCCGCCAAATTGACACCCGATCCACCGGGACGCCATGCCACGACCACGAAAACCGCCCCGGACCGCCAAGTGCGTCGGCGGACTCAAATACTTCCACAAACTCCTGCCGCTCTTGGAACGACTTCACGAGGTCGGCACCGAACGCGACCGCGCCGGCAATCGACAATTCCACTTCGACCACTA
>JBBRLG010000017.1:0-29676 GCA_038231495.1 Gemmatales bacterium
CAGTCCTGGCACCACTCCCACACGTTGCCATGAACGTCGTACAGCCCGAAACCGTTCCCACCGTAGCCACCCACCGCGCACGTCCGTTCCAGATTCGGACCCTTCGCCTCCGTTCCGTAGGGCCTGTTCCCGTTGCAGTTGTCTTGCTTGCCATTCAACTCCGACCCGAACCAGAACGGTGTCTCCGTCCCCGCCCGGCACCCGTACTCTCGCTGCGCCTCCGTCGGCAATACTACCTTACCCCACGCCACCTTCTTCCCCACCGCCTTGCAGAACACGTCGGCATCCTCCCACGACACCTGCTCCACCGGGAAACCCGCCGTGTCCATTCCTTTGACCTTCTCCTTGCCGCCGCCCCCCGCCGCGAAATAACTCGGGTTCTTGTCCGCCATCTTCTCATACTGCCCCTGCGTCACCGCGTACTTCCCCAGGTAATACGGCTTCGTCAGCGTCACCGCGTGCGCCAACTCGGCGTCGAATTTCTCCACAAACGGATTGCGGTCCTTCACGTCCTTGGGCGAGCCCATCGTAAAGGCACCCGGCGGCACCAGCACCAGTACCAGCTTCACGCCGACGCTCAGGTCGATCTCTTCCTCCACCTTGCGGCCCAAGTGCTTCGCCCACGCCGCCTGCGCCGCCCGCGCCTCCTTCTCCGTGAACGGTGCCTTCAACAAGGCGGGTGCCTTGCCCTTGACCACCATGCCCGCCGTCAGCACCAGCGTCGAGGGCAACTGCCCGGACGCATGCACCGGCGTTTGCGTCTTGCCTTCCGGAATCATTTTTTGGAACTCTTCCGAGGTCATGCGCTTTTCCACCTCGGATACCAGCGCTGTCCAACTCAACGTCTGGTTCTTGTCCGCCGCCTCCTGGAGCGCTTGCAAGACCGCATAGGTAAAGACGCTATACTCGATTTTCTTGTCTTGCGACGGCCACGACTCTTGCCCCTCCGCGCAACTGAACAGGATGGCCGTTTGCCCCTTCAAGCTCACGTGCTGGCCGTTGATCCCCTTGCCCTTGTTCGGCTCGTACACCTCCCGGCAGGCGTCGAGCAGCAACAAGTTTCGTGCCCCACTCGGTATGAGCATGTCATCCAGTAAGTGATTCAGGCTTACGAGCGTTGCCGGATTGCCCTTCTTGCCATCGGCCGGGGCCAGGAAGGTGTCCAGCAGCTTCTGGCCGGCGACTTTCGGGTCGGGTAATTCCAACTCCTGGCCGTGGCCCGAGAACGCGAGCAGTACCAGGTCGCCCTTGCCGATTGCCTTGTCCGCATCGCCGTCGCCCGCCAGGAGTGCTTGCAGGCGATCCTCAATGTTCCTGCGCGTGGCACGGTCCTTGCCCTTGGCGGAGCTGGTGAGCACAACGACCTCGAAACCCGTGGCCCGCAGCACCCGGGCCAACTCAGTCACGTCGCGCTCGGTGTACTTGAGGTTGGAAAAGTCGTGTTGGTACTCCTCGACGCCGATCAGAAAGGCAACCTTGCGCGGGGGCCGGGCGGCCGCGCGCGAGGAGGAAGGGGCGGGCAAAACGACCGTCAAGGCCGCCAGGCTCAGGACTGCCAGGGGCAGTAGCAAGCGTCGAAGCACCGAGCCGTTGGACGATGCGGACATGGGAAAATCCTCCGGGGGCCGAAAGTGCGTTTCCCCGAACATACCCGCGGCACACTCCAAATGAAAGCGGCTCGTGGTGAATTTTTTGTCCGGGGCTGTGCGCTGCGAGGTCACAGAGCATTAATTACACGACAGCAGCAGCTACCACCGTTAACGCACCGGCCTTCCATATCTTCCCGGAAAAGCGCGCCGGCTATTCTCGTTGGCAAGATTGCCAAAAATCGCCGGAAGATTGCCGGCCCTTCCACGTTCTCCCTTCCAGAACCAAACGAGGGCGGCTCCGGTCGAACCGCGAGCCTAACAAGGGGAGACGCACATGAAGGTCGTGCTGAAGAAGATCTTGGTGGCGGTGGTCGTGGCTTTGGCGGTAGGTGCAATTGGGAATGCGGCACGGGCGTGGGACCCGGCCTGCCTGTCGATTTGCGTATGGAAGGAGGCAACCGGTTACAAGACGGTCACTTGCTACGAGACGCGTTGCGAAACCTACCAGGTGTGCGTCACCAAGTACGATCACTGCGGCAACCCTTACAACGTCTACCAAAACCGCACCCGCGAAGTCCAGGTGCCCGTCACCAAGCAGGTGCCTTACACCAAGTACGTCAAAGTGGCGGTAAACTAAGGCCGGAGTGGCCGCGGCGGGCGTCGGTGCAGGTGAGCATTACATGTACCGACGCCCGCGTCCATTTGTACCTTTTTTTGGAAGAAGTCGCTCGTTGTTGCGTTTCCCCTTCGGGGGGTGACGCCGATCTGTGTAGTCTTACGGAGATTTCGCGCTATGCCGTACTCGTTTTCACAACACCTCCGCGTCGTCAAATTCGGCCCACGGCGTGTCCCCTCCTTGACAGTGTGGCGGCCGGCCACGATACTTGGGGCATGACCAGCCCCGAAAGCCCAGTGCCGACCGACGAACAACTTGCCCAGTTCTGCGCGCAACGCGGCAAGGCCGGCGAGGACGCGTTCCTGGAGCTTTACCGCCGCCACGGCCGCCCGTTGCTTGCCTTCCTGGCGACCCGCGTGCGCCGCGAAGCGCTCGAGGATGTCCACCAGACCGTCTGGTTGCGCGTATGGGAACGCACGCCGGATCAGTTCGCGGGGGGCAATTTCCGCGCCTGGTTGTTTCGCATTGCTCGCAACCACCTGATCGACCTGGGCCGCCGCCGACACGCCGACCCGGCGGAGGCTCCCGAAGAATGGCAGGACACGCGGACGCCGGCCGGCGCCGATGCCCTCATCGCCCGGGAGGAACCGCACCTGGTCCGTAAGTGCATGGAACGCCTGGGCGTGGATGAGGCACTCGTCGTCCGCGAACGGCTCGCCGGCGAGTCGTACGAGGACATCTGCGGGCGGCTGAAAATCGACCGAAACAAGGCGTACAAGCTGTACTACGAGGCTTTGAAAACCTTGCAAAGTTGTGTGGAACGGGCAACCCGATGAGACTGATCGTCATGAATATCCCCGACCAGCCCGAGGCGTTGGCCGGTTGGCTCGAACGACAACTCGTCGGACTGGATCTCGCCGAACTCGTAGCGGAGTTGGAGGCGATTCACGTCCCGGTGAAGCCGTTGTCCCTCGACGATGTCTTGGGTGGCGGGCGACAGGAAGTCCTTGACCGTGGCTTGGGCAGTTTGCCCGAAACGACGTTACGCCGCCTCTTGCGTCAACCCGGCCTGTTGCATGATTTGCAAGAATTGGTCCTGGAGCATGGCGGCGCCTATTGGGCCGCAGTAGACGCGGGTGGTGAGATGGAAGTCGCGTTCCAGCGCGGCGAACAGCGACTGATGAAACAGATCCGAGAGCGGCCGCCCGGGACGCAACCGATGTACCCGCGGAAGGCGATTCTCACGCCGAAGTGGTATCGCCTGCCATCCGTGGTGAGCCTGGCGACCGCGGCCGCTGTGCTGTTAGCCGTGGGGGGCCTTTACCTCTGGCTAGGCTCACCGCACAGCTCGAATAACGGACAGGCCCTGGTCGTGGCGTCGGCCTGGGGTTGGAGCAAACCGGACGCCCTACCGCAGAACGCCTCCCCGATGGCCTACCTCAACAAACTGGCCGACGAGTCGGAAGAATGGTTCAACAAGCGGCCCGACGAGCCGCTGGCGCTCGCCCGGAGAATCGGCGAATTCCGCCAAGGGTGCTCAACCTTGATCCTGGCGGCTCACAAGCCGCTAAAGGACGAGGACCGCCGCTGGCTGGTTGGACGCTGTCAAGCATGGGCGCAGAAACTGGACCAACAACTCGCTGCGTTGGAGAAAGGTGAAGACGCCACAGTGGTACGGACCGAAGTGGATGCCATTGTCAACCAACTCACAGCAGCGCTGCGGACGCGGGCACAGCAAGTTGAGTCTGCTTAGAAGAACGGTATTCGGTTGTCTCTCCCCCGCGGGAGAGGGGCCTTCGGATCGTCCGCACGGATCATGCCCGCGACGGAAATATAGCGTTTCTTCCACAAAACACCCTGCAGGCACCCCAACTATCGGGTGGGTCAGCATCGCGCGCCAACGTAACTGGCGGGGATAAATGTTTTGCAAAAAAACTGTTTTACCCGCCAGTTACGTTGGCGCGCGAAAGCGAGCAGTTTTTTGGGACTATCATCCCCCACAGGCCAAACCGGACTATCGCAGGCGAATATGAATGTAAACCCTTACTGTTAAAGGATTATCTCTAATTTCGGATCAACGCAGTCCGTAGAGATATTTCGAGGAGTGTCACAGTCGGGGAGCCTAATGATCGGCAGCGGACTTGCCGAACCACGAGTTGACACCGGACGCCGAGAGGTTTTCCTCTCGGCGTCCGGCATTTTGCCCCGCTTTCCGCGAGTTGCACACCACCGACCGCTGCTCTCGCGCTCTCGCTTTGCCACCCCGATGCAACCGCAGTTCTCCCGCACTACGATCGATTCCGACCCCCATTTCGGCTTCCCGGTCAAAGACTCTCAGACTCCGTGCCCCCGGCCTCGACGCCCAGTTAACGTGCCGGAGCCATTCCGCGTTCGGACGGCCGCGAATTTGCCGGACCGCGATGCGGCAACGCCCAACTGACGTGTTGGTACGCCGAAAGTACGCCGAAAGGTCGCCGGAAGTACGGCGTCCAGAAGGCAGGCATACCTACAAGTCAACGCCGTCCTGATCCAACCCTGTTTCGTCCACCCCCGCCGATTTCGACACCGGTGAATTGGCAGACCGTGGCAGACCGTGGCAGACGAAATGGCCTTTGGCTTCCAAGAGCCGGTCGGAAGTTAGCGCGGTGAAATCTCCACAAATGTTTACTTAATATAGCCTTACAGCAAATTTTCTCGACGGCTTGGTAGCGTGCCGCTGTGGCTTATTTCGCGAGCGCAGGGCTGGTCATTGCCGTAAACGCAACACCGACTATAGGTTGTGATTTGACAGACCGGCTGCCAATACGTGCCCATTGCCGGCCTGTCCTCAGACGATTTTGGTCATCGCGGCGGCGCGGGCCAACTCAAACAACTACTCCTGGCGAATGCCACCGGCGCCAGGCGCTGCGATTGACGGACCGCCTTGCCGCCCCGCTGCCCATTCGCGAATTATCAACATTCCCGGCCTGGCGCATGCAACCCTGATCTTGATGGCCCGTTACAAATCGCTTACCCTCGCGCCGTCGGAGCGGCCCACGGTAGGTTGGACGATTTAGGGGCTTGCTTAAAAGTAGAAGGTCCGCCGAACGGACAGCTGTCGCCGGCCCTTGGCGACCTCGTCACCCGTTCGGTCAAGCCCTTTGCCCGACCGCTCGGCGGGCGCGGGGCGAATGACCGCGGCGACTGGGACCCTATATCTGGGGGCAGGAAATCTTGCCGCCCGCCGCATTCTTCGAGAGCCCACAGGACACCAGCATGGCACACCCGAACACCCAGCCGCCGTCCATCCCAGCCGCTGTCCTCGCCAAGGCCGACGCCGAGCTGACGTCCCAGGAAGAAAGGCGGCGCCAGGCCCGTGAAGCGGCCGAGAAGGATAGGCACTTCGCGGAAGCCGTGCGCGCGTATTGCAAGGCTACGGATGCCGTGTGGTTGGCAGAGTTCTCCTCTCCCTTCGACCCCCAGCCGTTCTTGAGGCCAATCCACCTGAGCCTCCGGGAAGCTTGCAAGGGCTTGCAAGCAACCAACCGCCTCGCCGAGTTGGAAAAGGTTTGCCATGACAGAACCTACGCCGACTTCTGCCAGTTCAACCACCGGCAGATGTCGCGGCCGTCCTACGAGTGGGCGTGGGAACTGCGCGACCGCGGCAGCAAGGGCGACGTGCTTGGGGGTCTGGTGACCGAAACGTGGCACGCGGAATCATTGCGGGATGCCCTGCGCTGGCTGCGGATTTTCCTGTGCGGCCTGTCGGGGACAGGTGCCAAGCTTCCACAGCAAGAGGTGTCGGCCGTCCCACAACCCTTGTCGCTTGCCGCCGAGGAGGCGGCCGTCCTCGTAGTTTTGCTGCGGGCTTCGCCGGTGCGGATGAAGGCCGAGGAGATGGAGGATAAGATTCGGCTGGATGTCAAAACCATCCGCAAAGCAATTCAGGCCCTGCGTGACCGGAACCTAGTCGAAGTGCCGGCCCAGAAAAAGGGCATCGGACTCACCTCGGAGGGGCGCGCCAAGGCTACCGAGATGCCGCTGGACGCGGCGGCGTCTTTGATGCGTCCCCTTGGGACCGGCCGCTAACTTACCGCTTTTTTACCGCCAGCTTTCCTTTCGCGCTTCCCCTATCCCGTGTAGTTAGGGGGGCATGAACATTCCATCCCAACAAGTCCTGATGCTTCTGGCCGCCCGGCGGCCCCGCGTACCACTCCAGCGGCCGCAGGACGAGGCCGGTCGCTTCCCGTGCCTGCAAGCCGCCGCGACGATACCCCGTGACCTCCCGACTTCAGAAGCCGTAGTGCCGGAGCGCGCGCCCAGCCGCCGCGACCCGCCCCCAAGCAGTGCGGCGGTCAAGGACGACGGCCGCGCGGCCCGCACGCACGTTACGAAACGCGTCAGCGATTTCTAACCACAAGGAGACTTCCCATGCATGTCGAATTGCGTCCGACCGCCAGCATCCGTCCGTACGAAAACAACCCCCGGCACAACGACGCGGCGGACGATGCCGTCGCGGCCTCGATTAAGGAGTTCGGCTGGCGGGTCCCCATCGTTTGCGACGAACTCCTGGTGATCATCGCGGGCGACACGCGCCGTAAAGCGGCCGAGAAACTCGGACTGGCGGAGGTGCCGGTCCACGTCGCGTCCGACCTGACGCCGGCGCAGGTCAAGGCGTTCCGCATCGCGGACAATGCGACGGCGCAACTCGCGGGTTGGGACGAGGACAAGTTGATCCTCGAATTGATGGCGCTACAGGGGATGGGCTTCGACCTGGACCTCACCGGCTTCGCCGGGGACGAACTGGCGCGGCTGCTCGAACCGCCGCTGCAAGCACGGACCGACCCCGACGACATCCCGGAGCCGCCCGATGAAGCGATCACACGGCCCGGCGACCTGTATACCCTCGACGAGAAGCACTTTCTGTTGTGCGGCGATAGTAGCAAGCCCGAAGACGTCGATCGCCTCCTCAACGGCGCCCCCATCCACCTCGTGAATACGGACCCGCCTTACAACGTCCGCGTCGAGCCACGCTCCCAACGCGCCATTGCCGCCGGCCTGTCGTCCTTCGCGGGTGCGACGCACCCTCGGGACTCCGCCGGCGAGCACCACCCGAAGAAGGCAAAGGCCACGCCCAAGAAGATGCGGGCCAAGGACCGGCCGCTGCTCAACGATTTCGTGTCCGAGGAGGAGTTCGGCCGGCTACTGAATTCTTGGTTCGGCAACCTGACCCGCGTCCTTCTTCCGGGCCGCGGCTTCTATATCTGGTCAGGTTTTTCGAACATCGCCAATTACCCGGCCGTCTTGAAGGCCCACGACCTGTACATGAGTCAAACCATTATCTGGGACAAGCAGCATCCCGTGCTGACCCGCAAGGATTTTATGGGTGCGCACGAATGGTGCTTCTATGGATGGAAGCTCGGCGCCGCCCACCGGTTCTTCGGGCCCGCCAACGCCACCGACTTGTGGTCCGTCAAGAAGGTCAACCCGCAAAGCATGGTGCACCTGACCGAGAAGCCCGTCGAACTGGCGTCGCGGGCGATCGCGTATTCCTCAACGGCCGGCGAGAACGTGTTGGACCTGTTCGCCGGCAGCGGCTCCACGCTGATCGCCGCGGGGCAAACGGGCCGCCGCGCCTACCTCATGGAAATGGACCCGTCGTACTGCGACGTGATCGTGACCCGGTTCGAGCAGTTCACCGGCAAGAAGGCGGTTCGGCAACCGCGGCCCTGACGGGGGCCGCCGCCGCGGGGGCGGTCCCCGCGCCAGGAAGGAGGGGGGACGGCCGTGCCCCACCGCGGCAAGCGGAACGCCGACGAAGTCCTGCTGCTGGCCTTGGCGTGCGGGGCGACGGCCGAGCAGGCCGCGCTGCAGGCCGGGCTCAGTGCGCGCACGGTGCAGCGGCGGCAGGCGGACCCGGCATTCCAACGGCGCTTGCAGGGGGCGCGGGACGACATCGTCAAGCGCGCCACCGGCTTGGTGACGGCCGCGACTCTCGAAGCGGTCCAGACGCTGCGGGGCTTGCAACACCCGTCGGTCCCGGCTTCCGTGCGGTTGGGGGCGGCGCGGGCCGTGTTAGAGTTGAGCATGAAGATGCGGGAGTCGGCCGACCTGGCCGCGCGCATCGAAGCCCTGGAAGCGCAACTGCGCCGGTGCGGCTGACGTACCGACCCACGGGGCCAGAGCACCGCCGTCACCCCCGGCAGCGTCGGGCGAAGCGGGCGCGTCGTTTGCGGGGGTAGGCGGTCGGGCTAAAGGCGAACCTGCGGCTACGCCGCGGAGGACTCCTGCGGGCCCGTGCGCGGTCAGTAACGGGCGCGGTCGTGTCGGGTCCCCGGCTGCCCGGACTTGGCCGCGGCCGACATTTGGGACTGACTAACGGACCGCAGGGGCTTCCCGATCGCCGCCTTGAAGGTCATCGAGTTGTCCGAGTCGGAGTACCGGGTCGCCGTCGGGGGACAAAACGCGGCCCCGGCAAGGGGGATAAATCATGACCATCCGCAGCCGCTTACGCCGCCTCGAGCAGCAGGCGCGGGCCGCCGATTTTTGTCCCAACTGCATGACCGCGCAATTCCGCGACGCGGGGGTGCCGGACGACCGGCCGCCGACCTGCCCGCGCTGCGGACGTGGGCCGGACGATTACGGCAACGGGGCCCGTACTTTCAGGATAGGACGAGCGGCCCCGCGCGACGGCGGCCGGGACGCTGGCGGGGAAGAGGGTTGGCCAAGGGCGGGAGCACGCTAGCGTCGTGAACAGCGGCTAAGGAGACTCGAACGGACCGCTACGGCCAGGGGGGAACCCCTCGTCGGGGGTTTCGGGCCGAATTCCTCGCGGCGATGCCGGCTCTGAACTCGGCCTTGGGCTGGTCGCCTACGTCGGACGACGAACGCCGTCGGGTGCGCGACAGCCCCTTGGAGGCTGCGCACAACCCCGTCCGGCACCACGACCCGCCTGACTGCTCGGAGCCTCGCAGGCGGTTCGCGGACACTTCCGTCGTCGGCGCCGACAAGGCGGGGGCAGCGCTTGTCGAAGACGGTGGACCCGTTTACCCATCCATTCATCCCGTACAGAGGCTTCGGCACAGGCCGATTCTCCCGGCCGGCACCAGCCGTTTCGGATCGCACCGCAAGACCCCGGCAGTTGCGCCCACCTCCGGCCCCGCCGCCGGGACCGCTTCCGTGCTTCGCGGCCCGCCGCAAAATGTCCCAAATCGGTCGCGAATTGCCTTGAGCTTCCCCGCGAAACGAGGCTCAGTGTCCACACGGGTTATCGCAACGAGGCCACCGCAAAGGAGACAATCATGGAGCAAACGACCGGCCGGCAGCTCGCGGAACTGCAGCGGCTGAGCATACCGCAACTGCGCGCCCGCTACGCCGAGGTCTTCGGCGAACCCACGCCGGGCAACAACCGCGCCTGGCTCCTCAAACGCGTCGCCTGGCGGATCCAGGCGCTGGCCGAAGGCGGCCTGTCCGAACGCGCCCGGCGACGCGCCGCCGAACTGGCCAACGACGCCGACCTGCGCCTCAACCCGCCCACGCCCCGACGCTCGGTCGAGGCGGCGGCAGCACCGGCCGCGCCAAGCCCCGAGCCGGCGGCGGATAGGCGCTTGCCACCGCCGGGCACCATCCTGACGCGCAAATACAAGGGCGCGACGCTGCAGGTCCAGGTGCTGGCCCGCGGCTTCGCATACCAGGGGCAGGTCTTCAAGTCCCTCAGCGCCGTGGCCAAGGCCGTCACCGGCTCCCACTGCAACGGCTTTTGGTTCATTCGCTTGGCTAACCACGGAGACCAATAATGCGCCAAACCAATACGACTGTGCCCCCCAAGGCCCCGGTCGTCCGCTGCGCGATCTACACGCGCAAGTCGACGGAAGAAGGTCTGGAGCAGGAGTTCAACTCGCCGGACGCCCAGCGCGAGGCCGCCGAGGCCTACGTCAAGAGCCAGGCCGCCGAGGGCTGGACCTGCCTGCCCGACCGCTACGACGACGGCGGCTTCACCGGCGGCAATATGGACCGGCCCGCCTTGCAGCGCCTCCTCGCCGACATCCGCCAGGGCGCCATCGACACGGTCCTGGCCTACAAGGTGGATCGCCTGAGCCGTTCGCTGTTGGACTTCGCCAAGATGATGGAGGTCTTCGAGGGCCACGGCGTGTCGTTCGTCTCCGTTACCCAGCAGTTCAACAGCGCGACGTCGATGGGGCGGCTGGTGCTCAACGTGCTCTTGTCGTTCGCGCAGTTCGAGCGCGAGATCATCAGTGAGCGGACGCGGGACAAGGTGGCGGCGACGCGGCGCAAGGGCAAGTGGGCCGGCGGCACGCCGCTCTTGGGCTACGACCTCGACCCGCGCGGCGCCAGGCTGCTCGTCAACGAGGCCGAGGCCGGGCGGGTCCGCGCCATCTTCGGGCTGTACCTGGGGCACGAGGCGCTGTTGCCGGTGGTGCAAGAGCTGAACGGGCGGAGTTGGACGACCAAGCGCTGGGTCAACAAGGCCGGCAAGGAGCGTGGCGGCCGGGCGTTCGACCGCACGAACCTGCACCGGTTGCTGACCAACATCGTCTACACCGGCAAGGTGCGCTACAAGGACGAGGTCCACGCCGGCGAGCAGCCCGCGCTGGTGGACGCGGCGACGTGGCAGCGCGTCCAGGGCTTGCTCGAGGGCCACGGCCGCGCGGGCGGGGGTCCGGGGCGAAACACGCAGGGCTTCCTGCTCCAGGGCCTGCTCCGCTGCGCAGCTTGCGCTTGCGCCATGACGCCGTCGCAAACCAAGCGAGGCAACCGGCGTTACCGCTATTACGTCTGCACCAACGCCCAGAAGCGCGGCTGGGACCAGTGCCCCTCGAAGTCCGTCCCCGCGGGCCAGATCGAGGCATTCGTCGTTGACCAAATCCGCGCCATCGGTTGCGACCCCGCCTTTTGCGCTCAAGTCCTCGCCGAGGCCTGCCAACACGACGACGGACGCAAGAACGAAGGGTAGGCGAGACCCGGACAAGAGGAAACGTTGGCAGCGCTAGCGCAGTTCGACCCGGTGTGGCGGCTGCTGCCGCAGGAGCAGGCGCGGGTGGTAGATCTGGTCGTGCAACGGGTGGACTACGACGGCGGCAAGGGGACCGTGGCGATCACGTTCCGCCCGACCGGCATTGAGGCGCTGGCCAAGGAACTGGCCGCTCAAATTAAGGAGCAAACGGCATGACGACGACGGGGTGGATGATCGAACGGCAGGTGCATTTTGGCCACGCGGGCCACGGCCGGGGCAAGCAGGTACACGCAGGCCCCGCGCCCGAGGGGCCGCAGTTGCCGACCGGGCGCGTGCCGCGCGTGGCCAAGCTCATGGCGCTGGCGCTGTGCTTCGACGAACAGCTCCGTGCCGGGGAATTCGCCAGCTACGCGCAGCTGGCACGGCTGGGGCATCTGACGCGGGCGCGCGTCTGCCAGGTCATGAACCTGGTCAGCCTCGCGCCTGACATCCAGGAGGCGCTTCTGTTCCTGCCGCGGACGGAACGGGGGCGAGATCGGGTTATCCTGGCCGACCTGCAACCGATTGCCGCCGCCCCAGACTGGCGTAAGCAAAGGAGGCTGTGGGCGCGGGTGCATGCCGGCTGAGCGCTTCCGCGAGTCGGCGTGCGTCGGGCCCAGCACGGCTACGCCCCGCAGCGCCGACGTTGGCCCCCGGCGCGTCCGGGAGCGGCGGGTCGGGTTCCCGGCCGACCAACGAGCAGAGGCCCCGTTGGGCGGGGCCTCGGGGCGAAGGGGTGGGCAACCGTCTTACGCCACGCCGTTGCGGGCGAACTGACCGCGCCCGACCTTGCGGAACCGGGAGGCCACGCCTTTGGTCGTGGCCTCGCGCGTCATGGCCGCATACAGAGTCGCCGCAGGCGTTTTACCTTTCGGACTGGACCAGTAGCCTTGGGCTGCCATCGCAGCGATCAGCTCCGGGCAAGTCATCGGCTGTCCCGTCTCCGCCAGCACCTTCGCCGCCGCGTCCAACGCGCTCATCCGCTTTGGTACCTTCGGGGTTTCAGGCGCCGCCGCTGCCGGCACCGCGGTGCCTTCGGCAACGGCTGTCGGCGGCTGCACCGGCGCGGTGTCCGCCGCCACCGCGGCCATTTCACCCTTCTTCGCCTTGGCCTTGGTAGCCTTGTTCGCCGGCCGCCGCTGCGCGTTCTTCTTGCTGGCCATCATCGTGTCTCCTGGTTGAAGCTGCCTTTCGGAAGCGGGCGGCACCCGTCGCGCCGCCCGACCGGTCAGGACAGTTACCTCACTCGCGGGGGCACCTGAAGGCCAGTCTGCCAAGATTGTTCAGAATTGTACCGAGGGGTCCCAAGCGGGCCGCCAGCGCCATCGGGTATCTTGGTTTGGGTGGCCGACAATCGGTTGGGCAGCGGGTTGACGCGCGCCCAGCGGCGCGGGAGTATGTACCAGTAAGTCTCCGGCTGGCGGGGCTAAACCGCCATGCGCTCCGGCCGCGAAGGAGAGGCGCGTTTACAATTCAGGCCTAGATAGGGGATTCCGATGGTGTTCTGCCTTCTACCCGTGCTGTTTGCTTTGTGTGACACCACCGCAATGAAGCCGATGGCGGAAATGCAAAAGCCCCTCATCGTCTGGAGCGGACGGTATCCGGCCGCCGGAACGGAGAAGGTTCCGGGGACGATAAAGACCGAAGTGATCGGTACGGACGAGGTGTGGATGCAGTTTTGGAAAGGCCGCCGGGGCGACGAACAAGCCCCCCGTGTGGACTTCACGCGGGCGGTCGTCGTGGTTGTGACGTGGCCCGGGATGGCCGCCGACTCACTACACCTGGGTCAACGCGGGAAACACCGGCACGCGGCGTGGGTGGGGGCTTGGGAAGGCCGGATCGACGGGATCGGGTACGTCATGGGCGTCTTCCCACGCGACGGCATAAAGGACATCGAAGGCCAGCCGCTGCCGCATTAAATACGGTCTGCCAGCTCGTCGATTCCTGAACCCATCTCCGGTGGCCATACCTCCGGCGGTCGGGGCCTGATCGTCGCGCTCAGCCACCGCATCCCCATCCGGCTTGAAGTGGCCGCCGCGAATCACCCGCGGTTAATGGCCCCCTCCAGTGCGTCCTGAAAATCATCCAGCCCAACCGCCACGTCCGCCCCTTCGCCCGAGGCAGGTTTCGCTTTCAGCCACACCTCGTTCCGGCGGACCTCCACCTGGAGCAGCATCTTCCACCCGTGGGCTGGAGAGACGCCTTCGACCGTGCGGCCGCCCGGAGTAGCGTCCGTAATCGTGTGCAGAAGGTCGTCCCCCCGCACCTGAATCCGCTCCCGCTCCTTATTCCCGTCATGATCGTTGATGATGAGAATTATCCCGTCGATGCCCCGCTCGACGTACAAGCGTCGCTCCACCCCGCTCGACTGCGACACGCCGAATATCTTCATGGAACCCGCCTCGCGACCGATGCCTCATTTTTCCCCACGCGATCTTACCCATGTCCTCTGTGCGGGTACAGGGCGCTCTGCCGGGAGCGCGCCGCGTCGTGGAATCATTCCAGGGTGGAGGCGGACCACCGGGCCGAGCACATCCCGGCACCCACGACCTTTCGCTTTCCCAGAACTGGAATACGTCATCCAATGTGCCTACCTCGACTACCAGCGGGACTGACGCGAAGCTTGGCGGTCGCGAACCCACCGACCAGCGTCCCACGGCCCGGCGCATCGTCGTCATCAAGAACGGCGAGTTGGTCAGGCGTGAACCGGGCCGCTGATTCTGCCCGTGTCGTCTGCCCTGGATTGCTGCCTCTGGCGTTTGCAGCCACCGGGATTATGGCTTTCAGGGCGGCAGGCTTTTCAACTGCCCCACGCGCTCCTCCATGTCCCGCCCCGGCTTGAAGGTTACGACCAGCTTTGCGGGAACCGACACCTTTTCCCCGGTGCGGGGGTTGCGTGCCTTCCGGGGTTTGCGTTGCTTGACCTCAAAGACCCCGAAATTGCGGAGTTCGATACGTCCTTTTTGCACCAACGTCTCCGTGATCCCGTCAAAGACCCTCTGCACGATCTCCTTGGCTTGGATTTGGGTGAGGCCCATTTCCTCGGCAATCGCTTTGGCCATGTCTTTCTTGGTCACGAGCCTTCCTCCCTTGCCAACCGGAACGTCCCCATGACGGCACGACGACCCTGCGTGCTTGTCGGACCTTCTCCCGCGAAGCAAACGGCTGTCATCGCCATTTATAGCTTCGCTCCCTTTTCCACCAAGGGAATCTGCTTACCTCTCAACGGGGCGATGCCACTTCAGGTCCGCCGTTTGCGCTCCGCAAGAAGCGCCAATCGCCGCCAATTGGGCTCCTGCGGTCTTTTTCTATATACCTCCCGCCAAAGGCGGAAGTGATGCAGGAATGTCGTAGCGCTTGCGGACTCGTAGAATCAATGCGGTCCGACCAAATTAGCGGCGGTGCCGCTGTGCGGGGCATCCGCCGCGCGGCGGACGAGGGAGGTCACCCTTTGGCAAACGCATTACAGGGGTCACGGGCGGTGGCGATTCTCGCCGTCGGTCTGGTCGTGGGACTGGCCCTCGGCTTTGGGCTCGGCCGCTACTCGGCGCCGCGCGGAGCGCCCGGTCCACCCGGCGAGACCTCCCGGACCCGCGAGTACACCGGCGAGGCAAGGCACGTCAACTTCACTACCGCCGAGCCATTCGACGTGTACTACCCGGAGCCATACGTCCGCCCGCCCGAGCTTAGGATCTTGACCGAGGAGATGCGGCGGGGCTTCGACTACACCTTAGTCGAGCAGCGGGCCGACGGGTTCAAGATTCAGATCGGGAGCAGTATGAACCGGGCGGATAATCCGAGCGGCTCGCCGTGGCTCCGCTACCGCGTTCGGGGCGAGCTGGGGAACGAACAGCAGAAGTAGCCACTCCACGCTCCCATGTCGGCGGCGGCGTGTCTGGGCAGCACTCGGGCGGTGCTGAAGATCGGCATCAAGCTGCGCAAGAGTGCCTCAAGGAACCCCTAACCGCGTTGAAGCAGATGCTCGACGGCCAGGAGCCATGAGCCAAAAGGAGCCACCCAGTTACCCTTTCGACCATCGCCGTCAACCCCCGTGATCGGAGCGTTCGCCCTCGAAGCAACCGCGCTCCCGAACGACCACACTTCGATCCATCATGACCCTGCCGGTCGAGGCTTCGGTCGATAAGACCGAAGCACGCAAACACCGTTCAGTCTGAGTTTACTTGTAAGCGGCTTGGCTCAACTGGACCGCAGTACCTGCTCCTGCAGGGCCGTGGCTGCGTGGCTGCCGCGCGACGCGAGCATCGTGAGCAGCCCGAGGAAGGCGCCGCGCACCTCCTGGTCTGCGATGACGGCCTCGCGCTGACGCTCCCAGCAGGCGTGCAGGGCGCGGATCAGGCGCTCCTCCAGATCGCGCTCGCGCCATTCGCGCGCATCTGAATCCCGCAGCGCGTCGTGGAGGTTCCGGATGCCTGAAGTGAGGAGGCGGTCGGCCGCCGGCCGGGCGAGGAAGCTCGCGTACCCCGCCGCGACGCGGTGCATCGACAGCCACCGCTGGCCCGCCCGGCCGAAGAGGGCGGCCATCCGCCCGAGGCACTCTCGGTAGCGTACATCCTCCCCGAGCGTCTGGGCGCCCCAGCGGAAACCGAGCAGGTTGAAGACCATGTCGTCCAGGTCGTACGTCCGCGCGGTCGCCGGATCCCACTGGGCGTGGGCGACGGCGTACTCGATCATCTCCGACCAGGCCAGGCAAAAAACCTCCGGCGACTGGGCGACCTCGAACCCGCTGGTGAACCACGTGCCCAAGAAGGACTCCACCCAGTGGTGGGCGGGCGTGTCCAAGTCGAGGATCGGCTGCCAGAATGACCGGCGTTGGTCGGCAGCGTCCGAGCGCAGGATCCCGCCGCAGGCCAGCCCGAAAGTCCACTGGTCGTAGTCGTCGGGGAAGCCCTCGACCTTGTCGTCTGCCGGGTCTTCGATGACGGGCAGCCTGGCCAGGCTCAGGCCGAGGAAGCCGCAGACGCGCTCACGCCACCGCGATTCGTACGCGGTCACCGCAGCATCCTTCGGGTTGAGCCACCGGAAGGCGCATTCCACGACCTTCAAGTCCAACCCCGATGGCCGACAGCGGACGCCTTCCCGGTACCACGTCGGCTCCTCGCGTTTGCAGCCACCGTCTGCGACCGGCCGCCCCGGGAAGCGCCGGGCGTGGAGGTCGTGGAGTGTGGAGAGCGCCTCCGCGTTCATCTCCGCGAGGCCCGGAACCTCCACCGGCAGGGTACCTTCGATGAAATCGACGAACAGTCGCCGGTGCCGCTTCACGGAGGGCTCCACGTCGAAGTGCAGGTTCTCCGCCCGGACCCGGACCTGCCGGATGGCAGCCCAGCGCACGGCGAGCGACTGCATGCGGAGCAACTCGTCCCCCAGCCGTCCGCGGAGGGCGAACCCGCGGCGCATCGTGAGGGCGGTCGTGGCGTAGTGGAAGCCGGCGACCCCGATCGCGACGAGTTCCCGGGCGAGGCGGTCGTGACGGTCCTCGGCGAGCAGCAGCACCCCGCACTCCGCGGCGAACGCGTCCCAACTCCGGTCGTCGATCGCGTCGGGGATGTCGAACTGTCGGCGCGGCGGCCGGCGCACGATCTCCTGGAGATACCGCAGGCACCATGCGTCCCGCTCCGCATTGGCCCGGAGCCAGTCGCGGTGAAAGGTCATGAGGACGGCGATCCCGCCGCAGACCGCGTCCTCGACGCAGACGGGCGCGGGCCCCGCGTCCGTCGCCTCGATCGGCGCCGCCCGGCTCATCGTCTGGACCGTCTCCCACAGCCTGGGGAGGGTCTCGGCAGGGAGCGGCGTCCCCGCCTCCAGGAGCTGCTGGCATTGGAAGGGGAACGTCAGCAGCGTCATGCTCTGCTGCACGCGCGACAGATCTTGCTCATTGCGACGGCGGAGGGCCTCCGGCCACTGGAAGGTAAAGCCCCCCGGGGTCTCCGTGTAGTTGTCGCGGTTCAGCCGCTCCGCCAGCAGCAGGAGTCGCTCGGGCTCGCCCTCGGCGCTCAGCGAGCCGCGCCACGTCGCCACGAGGCCGGCGAAGCACTCCCGCATGCCGGGGCGCAGCAACAGCATCTCCACGGCCAAGTCGGCGAGGGGGCGGGTTCGGTGGGGTAGCCCGTGCCACTCGCGCGCGGCGGTCGCCTCCGCTCCGTCCCGCATCCCCCAAGGGATCAGCGACGGGTTCATCCCGGCCCGCTGGTTGATCGCCTCGTGGTCCCAGAGGTACAGTTCCCACGGCGCGAGCAACGGCCTCAGCACGCCCTCGAAGAGCGCCGGCTGCCGCTTCCCGACCGCACAGAGCAGCCCGGCGAAGGCGACCGACTCGCTCTCTGCGAGGATGCGCCACAACCAACGGTCGATGTCTTCGCCCGCGTCCTGCTGCTCGTAGAGCCACCGCTCCGTCGCCATGAGCGCGCAGATGACGACCTGCGAATCGATCGGCCAGCCGATGTGCCAGGTGAGCACACGCTCGTTGCCCAGCCACCGCCTCGCCTTCTCATCGATGAGGATGTTGATCCCGACGTCCTCGGGCGTGGGCGGCAACCCGGCCCGCGCCATCCGCCGCGGCTCTGCCACCGCCCAGCGGCGGGTGGCGAAGTTGACGAGCCGCAGGACGAAGGCGAGCCCGTGCTCAGGCGCCGCGCGTAGGAAGTGGAGGAACGGCCCGCGGGAGTACAGCGGCGGGTAGCCGGCCTGCCAGTGCTCGGCTCCGGCGTCTTCGCGGGCGGAATACTCGAACGGATCCTCGTGCTGCGGCTCCTCAATGCAGACGGCCAGCAGCACCTCCAGCGCGGCGTCCGGGCGGTTCACGATTAGGGGGATGAGCGCGGGCGTGTCGAGGCAGGCGTCCTGGAACGCCTTATCGACCCGCGACCGGGGGCCGTCGGGCCAGGGATCGCGGAGCGGGCCGAGCGGCAGGACGGGGGTGCAGAGCTCAGCGATCTTGCGGGCGCGCTCGGGTTCCTCCTCGCGAAGACGTCGCCTGGCTTCCTCCGACTCCTGCCGGGCTTCCTCTCGCCGAGCCTGGACGTCGGGCCATTCGTCGCGCCGGCGCGCGAGCTGAAGGGCGAGGGCTGACACCTCGTCGGGGAGGTCGGGGGCGGCGTACAGGGCGGCCTCGTAGGCGAGGTTGTCGAGGTCGTCGGACACGTACTCCTCGGCCTTTCTCGCCTGGACGTTGCAGGCGATGGCGAAGGCGAGCTGTGCGGCGTGTAGGCGCCAGGGGAACGCCCGGCCTGGCTCGGACTCGGCCGGCATCGACTTGAGCCACAGGGCGCAGACCCGCGCGGCATGCCCTGGCGCCAGGTGGACGACATCGGCGTTCCGCTCGTGGAGGACCGTCAGCACCGCCCCCCAGTACGGCCAGAACGGGATGCGGTAGCGGTGCTCCAGGCGGGCGGCGACCGCCGGGTCGGCGAGGGCCACCGCGACGCGGGGGTCGGGGACGGTGGCGACGTAGAGGAAGCGGTCGAGGAGGCGCTGTAGGAGCTGGCCGTCCTGGGCGACCAGAACCGGCCACACGCGCCGGAGCAACTCGGCGGCGTTGTCGGCGAGCACGACCGCCTCCAGAAACAAATCGCGGGTGATGACGCCCTCCTCGGAACCGTCGTCGAGCCGTCCCAGCAGGTGGCCCCACCTGCCCGCGTCCTCCCCGCCCTGCTCCAAGAGCCGCTGCCCGAACAGGCGGACCGCCCGGTGCCAGCGGGGGGCTGGCGCCCGGGCCCGCAGCGCCGCCGCCGGGGCGGGCTCCTCGCCGACGAGCGCCCGGAGGCGGGCCCAGTCCCCTAGGAGGTCGTGGGAGAATCGCACGCGCTCGTTGCGGACGCGCAGGAGGTCGGCCGTGACGAGGCCCGGCAGCGCGGCCCGCTCGGCGTGCTCCAGCCGAGGCAGCGGTACGCCAGCCGACAGCGTCTCCGCCTCCATGGCCGCGACGCGCTGGAGCAAACCAGAGCGGGCGAACCCGCCCTCACCCTCGACCCATCGCTCCCAGATCCGCTCGATGAGGCCGGTCAACCCGGCGATGCCTTCGCCGTCCACCGACGCGCCCGACCGGACGGCCTGCGCGACCCAGTCGAGCACCTTGAGGTTCCGCAGGACGGGTCGCAGGTCCGGCCGCAGGGCCGCCCAGCGCAGACGCGGCAGCCCGGCCGCGAGGGAGGCGACCTCCCGCTCCCCGGGCCGATCGATCAGAAGGGGGTCGAGGAGCGCCCGAGGCACGCCCTGCTCAGCCAGTCGGTCGATGACCAGGCGTATGCCCTCCACCTGGGCCGTCAACATGACGTGTACGTGCGCGGCGGCTCCGTCCGCCTGAACTGCCTTGATCAGCCGGGCCGCGTTGCGTAGCGCGCGGTCGGAGTACCCCTCGACGCCATCGCAGACGACCAGGCAGGACCCGGGCGCGGCGCGGAGGGTGTCGGCGAGCGGATTGCGCAGCCCGAGGCCGCGTTCCAGGTCGGCGAGGCTAGCGACCTCGAGCGCCTCGGCGGGCAGCCAGACGGCCCGACCGTACCCCTGCTCCGCCGTCCGCCGGGCGATCGCGGATTTGCCGCACCCCGACTCGCCCACGAGGAAGCAGACTCGGCGGCGCGACAGCCGCTCGGCGACCGCCGCCAGTTCGGCGTCGCGCGCTAGCGGCGGGAGCCCGCCGATATCGCACCGCACGTCATCGAGCGCCTCGCGGGAGCGGCGGCCAAGGGTCGCCCAGTCCGCCTGAAAATCCGGGTGGTCGTGCAGGTCAAAGCGGCCGCGCAGGTTGGCGACCAAGCCGGGCAGATCGACCGACCCGCCGTGTCGGCGGTTGTCGGCGGCGATGCACAGCAGCCGGTCCCACAGGTCCGCGGCAGCTGCGATACCGCCCGAGCGCAGCAGCGACTGACACGCGGCGAGGGCCGTCCCCTCGTCCGCCGAGGGCTCGGAATGGAAATCGAGGTGGATGAGGCGAACGTGGCGGAGGAGCCGGACGGTCGCTTCGTCATCCGTGCCGGGGTGCGTGCGGAGCCGTGCTGGGCAGCGCAGGCTCGCAAAGAGGTCCCGCTGGAGCTGCGACGACTGGGAGCCTTCCGCCGTCGACGCCGGCGGGGCGAGTCGCTCCAGCAACCGTTCGGGGGTCGTGACCAAGGCCTCGCCCAGCGTCTTCAACCAAGCCTCCGACACCCCGTTGGCGAGCTGTCCGATCACGAGTACGAAGGCGTCTCGCCCCTCCCGGAACGCGCGCTTCGTGTTGATGCCGAGCCACTGCTCCCACACCGCCTCGACGAAGTTATCCGGGAAGCCCCCTTCGGTCACCGGGCGGTGGCGCTTGCAGGAGCAACCCGCGGCACGCTCTCCTTTAGCCACGGTGCAAGTGACCGCGAGGTCGTCGAGTAGCCAGCCGGTATCGCGGGCCTGCCAGTCCACTCGGACGACTCGGCCGAAGGCGACGCCAAGGGTATTTGCGCCGGCGAGCAGGTCGATCAGGAATCTGGCGGCGACGTAATCCTCATAGTTGAATCCCGCCCCACCGGTCAACGTCGCTGGTGCCTCTTTCTTGGCCATAGGTCGTCCCCATTACTGAATGTCATGCGAGTTCACTTGCCGAGTTTCGGAATCCCCATCCAGCTTATTCTCTCGAAAAATGGAGCGTACGCCTACGGGCGGAACGGCTTCCCCGAACAGCCTGAAGGCTTGGCGAGCTTTTCCATATGACGCTTGTTCAGGACTTGCTCCGCAATGATTGAAGAGAACCCATAGCACTATCGCGAGGTCTTGGACGGGCTTGATGGTCTGTACGGTCTCGGCCTGGGGCGAAGTTGCGTACGTCGGTCCGAAACACTGCGGTCGATGGGACCGGAGTGCGCAACGCTAGTGGGCCAATCTACCCCAGAGTGTCACGAATGCCGGCCGGACCGCCCGGTCGAAGTCGGTGGGATTGAGGCGGTCCAGTTCCTGGTGGACCTGCCGCACCTGCCTTGGATGGGGCCGAAATTCCTGAACTCGTTGGAGAGAATCTGCTTGAGGAGCTGTTTGATGTATTCGATCATAACCCCGTCAGCGGTTGGGAAGCGCCGCAGGACCGGCGCCGGTCACTCGGGAAGGTAGTAGGAGTCGTCCATGTCCGGGTTCGGGGACAGTACGCGACCGTAGTGCATGTAGGCCGACGCGGGCGGCTGCTTCTCCTTCGCTTCCTCGTAGAGGCGCTCGACCTCGCTACATTCCTGCGCGACCAGGTAGAACGCGTGATCGTGGAACCAAGTCATCAAGTCCCAGAGTGTCGCCGAGCCACGCCGCCCTGAACTCGGAGGAGCAGTCGGGCACGAAGCCGTCGGTGTAGTAGACCCTGCCGTTCTCGAAGTGCCACCGGACCGGCAACTTCACTCGATTGCATCCTGTGCAATTCGTTTCCAGGATTCAACGAATCACACCAGAAGGTCGCGAATTACTTCGCCGTACACGTCCGTTAGCCGGAAGTCGCGACCGGCGTAGCGGTAGGTAAGCTTTTCGTGGTCGATGCCAAGCACATGAAGAAGCGTGGCGTGCAGGTCGTGGATGGAGACGCGATTGTCGACGGCACGGAAGCCAAATTCGTCCGTGGCGCCGTGGCAAATTCCGCCCTTGAAGCCGCCACCGGCCATGAACATGGTGAAGCCGTAGGGGTTGTGGTCGCGGCCGTCGCCGCTTTCGGAGACGGGGGTGCGGCCGAATTCTCCGCCCCAGATTACTGCGGTTTGTTCGAAGAGGCCGCGTTGTTTCAGGTCGCGAATCAGGGCGGCCGAGGCGCGGTCCATATCCGGGCAACGGCCACGCAGGTTCTGGTTGATGCGGCTGTGGTCGTCCCAAGGTTGGCCGGGACCATAATAGACATGCACGGTGCGGACGCCGCGCTCGACGAGACGGCGCGCGAGCAGGCAGCCGTTGGCGAAGGGAGTGTTGCCGTATTGGTCGCGCACGGCGACTGGCTCGCGGCGCAAATCGAAAGCCTCGGCGGCCTCCGTCTGCATGAGGAAGGCGGTTTCCATGGCCTGGATGCGGGCGTCGAGGAATTCATCTTCGCCGACGGCTCGTTCGTGGTCGCGGTTGAGTTGTTGAATGAGGTCCAGCTGCTGGCGCTGGGCCGGGGGCGCTAGCTGCTGGTTTCGCAAGTAGCGGATCATTTTTTCGGGGTCCGTCACCGAATCGTCGAACGAGACGCCTTGATGGCGCGTCGGCAGAAAACTGCTACGCAGGCCGGGGCCGCCGCTTCCGCCTGGGCTAAGAACGACAAAGCCTGGCAGGTTACTGTTTTCACTCCCCAGGCCGTAGGAGATCCAGGAGCCCATCGAGGGACGAGTGGCGGCGATGTTTCCGGAATGAAAAAGGCTGCGGGCGGGGGTGTGAGTGGGATTAAAGGTGTACATGGAGCGCACGATGCAGAGATCGTCCGCGATGGCGGCGAGGTTGGGGAGAAGCTCGCTGAGTTCGATGCCGGACTGACCGTGTTTTTTGAAGGCAAAGGGAGAGGGGAGCAGGCCCCCGGTGGTGCGCTCGGTGCGCAGGTTGACGGAATCGGGGCGCTGTCCGGCGTATTTCTTGAGCCCTGGTTTGGGATCGAACAGGTCGAGTTGCGAGGGCCCGCCGGGCATAAACAGGACGATGTTGTGTTTCGCCTTGGCGGCAAAGTGCGGCGAGGGCGATTCGCTGCTTGCTGCACGCGTTTGCTCTTCGGCCAACAGTCCACAAAGTGCGACCGACCCCAAGCCGGCGCCCACGGAGCGGATCATTTCACGGCGTGAGATGGGCTGGTTCATGGCCAATAGGTGACCTCATTGGTGCAGAGTAAGGCGTGGGCATAGTCCGTCATCGTGCCTTTGGCGAGGTAGGCGTTGGCGAGATCGAGGTCACG
Organism: Gemmatales bacterium; assembly: GCA_038231495.1. Classification (GTDB taxonomy): domain Bacteria; phylum Planctomycetota; class Planctomycetia; order Gemmatales; family Gemmataceae; genus JBBRLG01. The sequence continues at coordinate 23,064 of JBBRLG010000017.1, forward strand.
CTCGCTGGGATCGCGCGACAGCACCATGTGGTACATGGCACGAATCTTCGCGTTGGCGTTTGGCTCTTTCGAGACACTTCCCAGCAGCGCGGCGGCCTGATCGCGCATAAATGGGCTGTTTAAGACAAATAACTGTTGCAGCGGCGTCGTGGTGGTCTCGCGCCCTGGGCTGTGCATCGTAGGTTCAGGAAAACCAAACAGTTGGAGAACATTGTTGACACGTCCGCGGCTGACACGAGCGTACACGGTGCGGCGCGTGTTTCCAGATTGGTCGAGGTCCAGTGATGGTCCCTCCGTCTTGGTGTCGAGACTGCCGGTAGCTTGCAGGATGCAGTCGCGATACGCCTCAAAGTCGAGGCGGCGCGGGTTCATCCGCCAGAGAAAGCGATTGGCGGGATCGATTTTGGCGGCGTCCGGGCGCGGGCGGCTGGCCTGTTGATAGGCGGCGGAAAGCATGATCTCGCGGTGTAGCCATTTAAGCGACCAGCCGTTGGCAATAAAGCGCGCGGCTAGGTCGTCGAGCAGCGGCGGATGCGACGGTTTCTCACCCTGATTGCCAAAATCGCTGGGCGTGTCGACCAGCGGCTTGCCGAAGTGCCAGCCCCAAACCCGATTGACGATGACGCGAGCGGCGAGAGGAGCGGCGTCGGTAAAGATTTTCTCCGCCAGTTCCCGCCGCCCTGATCCTTGGTGAAACGCAGGATCGCCCTTCGACAGAACGGACAGAAACCCGCGCGATGCACGCTCGCCGGGTTTGGCAACGTTGCCTCCGGGCAAAATGTGCAGGTCGCGGGCCTTGTCCGACTTGATGTCGAGCAAGGTCAATTCGGTGTCGGTTCCATCGACCCACAAGCCGGCGTCAAACACGGAATGAAAGAATGGCTCCTTAGCGACGTTCGCGCCCCTTCCCCTGGGTTGCCTTTGCGCCGGCTGAGCATCCTTTGCACCGGGTTTGGGTTCGTAAGGCGCCGGTCGCTTGTCCAGGTTAACGAGGTAAGCGTGCAGCTCAGGGTATTTGTCGCGGAGGTCGGCGATTTCACCCTCGATCTTGTCCAACTCGACGATGAACTGCTCGACCTTTTTCCGCGCGTACTTCGGATCGGTTCCTGGTTCGCTGCGCATCAAGTTGGCAAGGTAGCTGAGGTAGAAGAGACGCTGGGAAGCGATCATGAAGCGTAGTTCGACCTCCGCAGGGACGTCGACTAGGGGGCGGGGAGCGGCCTGCGCAGAGGCGAAGACCCCTGCTAGGGCGTAGTAATCGCGGGTGCTGATCGGGTCGAACTTATGATCGTGGCAACGCGCACAGGCTACGGTAAGCCCGAGCACGCCGCGGGAGACCACGTCGACGCGCTCGTCCCAATCGTCCATGTAGAGATTCTCGATGACGTCCTTGGAGAGCCGGCCGTCCTTGTGATAGATCGGACCGGCACCGAGAAACCCCGTAGCGGCCAGATCGCCGCGCGGCGTTTTGGGGATCAAGTCGGCGGCGAGTTGCAGCGAGACGAACTCGTCGTAGGGCAGATCGCGGTTGAGCGCTTGGATGACCCAGTCCCGGTAGCGCCAGGCGTAGGGATAGGGCCGGTTGGTTGCCTCCGTTGTTGGGTTGTCTTCGCCATAGCGGGCGACATCGAGCCAATAGCGGCCCCAGCGCTCGCCGTACTGTGGCGAGGCGAGGAGTTGTTCGATGACTTGCTCGTAGGATTTGTCGGAGGGTTCTTTGGCGAAAGCCTCGGTTTGTTCGTAGCCGGGGCGCAGGCCGGTGAGGTCGAGGTACGCGCGTTGAATCAGAGTCCGTGGATCGGCGGAAGGCGACGGCTTTAGCTGCTTGGCTTCGAGTTCTTGGAGCACGAAAGAGTCGATCTTTTTCTTGACCCACGCTTGTTGATTTACCGCCGGTGCGTCCGTCTGGGTTACCGGACGAAATGCCCACCAATTGTGCCCGGCTTCAACGGCGGGCGTTTTCGTTCCTTTCGCTGGTCCCGAAGCCGCGTCCGTACGCGGGTATGGCGCGCCCATTTTGACCCATTGCTTAAATCGATCGATCTGCTCCGGCGACAGCTTGCTTTTTGGCGGCATGGCCAAGTCACCGTCGGTCCAGTGGAGGACCTGGACCAACCGGCTTTTTTCGACGTCGCCAGGGTCGAGCACCGGGCCATTCGTGCCGCCTTTGGCGAGGCCTGCTTGCGAATCGAGCCGAAGATTTCCCTTGAGCTTTTTAGCGTTCGTCGAATGACACTCGTAACAGCGTTCTGCCAGGACAGGGCGAATGTGTTTTTCAAAGAACTCAGCGCCTTCTTTCGTCAATTCAGGAGGTTTCTGCGCATTCGCAGGGCCTGAGTTGACGCCAACGAATAATCCTGTCAGTATTAGCGCAACTGGAGAAATAGCACCTGGGGCTCGCATAAATTCATGCCTGACTTTGTCGCGATTGTCATCAAGTACTTGACATCCGTACAATGGGTTTGAACGTTCGTGGACTGCGGGCTCAGGTTGGTAGCAATAGTTGAGGCTGGTTGTAGCTTTCTGCGATAATGCAACCGCGGTTCGGCGGAGTCGGCCTCCGCCTTGAACGCCTTGCAGCTCCGGCATCCACATCACCAATTATCCAACCATTGAATTGCGAGTCAAGGCGGTCGTGCCGCTCAAAACCCAAAAACTCGACTTCATCGGGGCGAGAGCCTCCCAGTTTGGAACCGTGAAAGCGCCTCGGTCCGACACACCGACGCGTTTTTCGAGCCTGAATCTTGCCGGGGTTATGTTCCAGCGAAAGTGCAGCGACGGATTCGACGCGCCGGAGATCGACGGCGTCAGGCAGGGCCTCTGCCAGAAGGAAGACTCCGGCCGCTCGGCACAGGCCATGCTCCCGGCAAGGCCTTGAGACGTGAATGTTCTCTGCGTAGCGCCTTTTTATGGGGGCCCAAAAGTCTCGAAACTCATCGGACCTGCCCCATCGCCGTTTCGGCGCTCCTTTTTTATGGGGGCCCAAAAGTCTCAAAACTCACCGCGGCTGTTGCCGTCACCCGGCCGGGGAGAGGTAACTAATTGCCTGCGCCGTTCGCTCCCAGATCGGTCACGCACCCGAACGAACGGGTCGCGAATCTCTTACCGAGGCGTTACCGCCAAGGGCCGGCCGCATCAGCAGCGGGAATTTACACATTGACAAAGCAGCCTCGCCAGGGCTCCAATTGCCTGCCCGGCCGATGGGCGACGAGTCGCAAGTCCCGCCCGCCTGGGCAATTGCAGAAGGGCTGAGTAATTTGAACCTACGACAATGGAGGTTGCAAACGGCAGCCGTTACGACTCAGGGCGAGCGAGCCTCTTGAATGACAGGTCTTCAAGGAGTGATCGGAGTATCCTCCGGACCAGCACGTAGTTGGCGCTTTAACTGACGGCGCGCCTGAAAGTACAACAGGGCGCAAGCCATCGTCACCACGGAGAGCCCACCCACCGCGGCAGGTACGACCCACCATTGGACATGCTGCCCGGCGGGCTCAACGGGAGCGGCCTCGACAGGCGCTTCTTCATTTTCGTTGGAGGCAACTGCCTCATTTGCCGGTTTCTTTCATCAGGAGTCAGCGAAGATCGGCGGCGCCGCCGCCAGTTGAGCACCCAGAACAACCGCCACCACCAGGAAAACTCGGCTCGTCTTACCCATGTCGGTGAAGCTCCGAATATCAAGCAATTCGTTGAGTCGGCAACAGTCGCTTCAGCTTGCGGCGCGTCAGATACCACGCGCAGGCGAAGCTGCCCAACGTCACGAGGAGCGTGATGCCCAGGAAAAGGATCTGCCACTTGTAGGTCGAGACAACTGTCTCGTTAGAGCCGCAGGCTCAAGGCCCTGCGCCTCAGGCAAAGACGGGTTGGGCGGAGGCAAGCACCCAACCCAATCCCGCTGCCAAGACCACAAGCAAGCGTCGTGGATAACTTCTCATACCCCGAATTTAGTCGAACGGCATTGCCCTGTCAAGAAGGTACGACATTCGATTGTAGGATTGGCTGAAAGAGGTTTGCTCATGGAAGAACCCCCTCCGCGTGGAGCGCGGCCGCAAGGTCGCCGATGGCGCGGCCGGCGGGAGTCTCCGGGGCGGCCGACGGGGCGAGGCCGGCAAGTTCGGCTTGATACACCCCCTCGTCGAAAGGCACCTCGCCGATGATCCGAAGGTTGTGGGCCGCCGCGTAGTCCCGCACCGCCAGCGTGTCTTGCGGGCCGCGGAGTTTATTGGCCACGCCGAAGACGTGCGGAATGCCGAGTTCTTTCCCCAGTTCGGCGCAGCGGCGGGCGATCTCGAGCGCCTTGTAGTACGGCTCCATGACGACCAGCAGGGCATCGACGTGCCGGTCCGTGCCGCGGCTGAGGTGTTCCAGTCCCGCCTCCATGTCAACCACGGTCACCACCTGGGTTTCTTCCAGCATCCCCGCGAGCAAATGCCGCACCGCGGCATGGGCGCTACACAGTCAGCCGGCCCCGGCGTGGTCGACGGTACCCATGAGCAGCAACGTCGGGCCGTCCGGCGTCGGGATGCCGAAGCTGTCGGCGACCATGGCGGGCTGCATGCCGAGTACCATCCTGCGCTTGCCGGCCTCGTCGGTTTGCTCCTTGAGGATGCTCCGCGGCATCGACTTCAGCTCGCCCAGGCGCTCGCGCGGGACGCCCAGCGTCAGTGCGAGGTTGGGACTCGTGTCGGCGTCGATGGCCCAGACGGTCCGGCCCCCGCGTGCGACGGTCCGGGCAAAGATTCCGGCGATGGTGGTCTTCCCGCTGCCGCCTTTGCCCGCGATCGCGATCTTGTTCATGGCTTCGCTTCCTCAACGTGGTGGTGCGTGCAATCCGCCGGGTTGCCGGATCGTTGACACTCGCAGTCGGGGTCCGAACACTCGCCGTGGCCGGCCCGCGTGAGGTCGGCGAACTCGTCGGCAAACCGGCGCCCGCCCTCCCGGACGCCGGTCGCCGTCAGCGTGTAACGCAGCGGTGTGCCTGCCGCATCTCCGGCGGGCTGAACGAATCCCGACGCGGACATCCTTTCCAACAAAGGGGCGATCTCCCCCGCTGCCAGCCCGACCCACCGCGAGAGGTCGCCCGCCGTGACGGCCGACGCCAGCCCCTCGCCGCGCAGCCAGTACATGACTTGTAAAATCTCGTCGATCGCCGCCAGGCGTTCGGCACCCGAATTCCCCGGCTCGTCAGGCGGTATCATGGCGCTCTCCCTCGCGGCACTCCCAGGGAGGCGAGTATATCATACACCCGCCCTACCGCCTGGGGAACGGCGGCGTGAACGGCCCCGCTCAGCCCGGCGCCCAGGTCGTCGCAATCCGCCGCCTGGCACCCCACGATCCAGACCCGGCGAGGCAAGACGCTGAGCGCCCCGGCCATCCGCAAGACCCCTTCGGGGTCCGCCTGGTGCAGGTCGATCGGCGCGCGCGACGCTTCCAACTCGGCCAGGGCGTTGACGTCGGGCTCGAGGACGAAAACCGTGCCCGGAGCGGCGCCCCGGTCGAGGGCGTCCAGGAGGATCAGCGCGTCGTAGCCGTCCATCAATTGCTGCACTAGCCCCACGCCCGCAATGCCGCTCTCGTAGAACCGGACGCCGTCCCCCCCGTCAAGGTCCCGCTCCAGGAGATGCAAGACCTCGATCCCGAAACCGTCGTCCCCGCGCAAGACGTTACCGACGCCGGCGATGAGCACGCGCATCGCAATCCCTTAAGTGGGTGAATGAACGGCCACGTGGATCATCCCGTCCTGCACCGTGACTCGGAAAGGCTCCAGGTCGGTGCACGGTCCCGTGACCTTCTTTCCCGTCCTGGCGTCGTAGCGGCAGCCGTGCCAGGGGCAGTGGATCTCGCCGCCGGCGAGCGTGCCCAGGTGGAGGGGCAGGACGCCGCAGCCATTCCGGTAAGCGAACACCCCGTCCTCAAGGCTACAGAGCAATACGGGGATGCGCTCGATTTCCACCGCCTGCAGCGATCCCGCCGGCAGGTCCGCGGCTGCGAACGCCACCTTCCAGTCCGCCTGCCCTCCACGCAGCCTACCCAGGCCCAGCGGCACGAAACCGCCCGTGTAGGGCGTGGCCACGGGTGCGGTACTCACGACCGGCCGGAGCGGCTCACTGGGGATGAGGTCATACAGCACGAAGAGCGTTTTGACTGCCGGGTCCGCCGCGATCCGGTCGATCAGCCCTTTACCCCCCAACTCGGTCGTCAACTCGAACAGTCTCCAGACGCACGTGCGGTGCAGGTGGTCGATGTTCTCCAGGAGTTCAAAGACGCGGTCCCTGGCCCCGGCGTCAGCTCCCGACTCAAAATGCTGCACCAATTCGGCAATGCGGGCGGCGTGCTTCTCCAGGTCGGCCATGCCAGTTACCTCGACGCCACAACCCCCCCTCTCCCCCCCTTCGCAAGGGGGGGCAGGGGGGGTGCGACACAGGACTCAACGGCTCCCGGCGCAGCCTGGGCGATCGCCCGCACCAGGCGGCAGACTTCCGGAAGGATGGCGGCAACACCCGGGCTAGGTTCCATGCCGAACTCGGTGGCCAGGGGTTGGACCTCCACGACGAAAACTTCGGGAGGCAACACGTCGAATTGCCGGGTGACGATCAACAGGTTGTCCAGGTCGATC